>NZ_CP014750.1:1539166-1847000 GCF_001592435.1 Thermococcus peptonophilus | reverse complement strand
TAAATGGATAAAAACGGGTGATTGAGGATGCTCCCACCAGGAAAGATACCACCAGAGGTGCTTGAGAAGCTTTTTAACAAACTTGGTGCGAGCGACCCCAGGGTTCTGCTCGGCCCTGGTAAGGGAATAGATTTTGGAGCCGTAGACTTCGGCGAGAAGGTCTTGGTAGCCTCAACCGACCCAATAACTGGGGCAGTCGAGGACATTGGCTTCTACGCGGTTCATGTCAACGCAAATGACGTCGCCGTTGCGGGAGCGAGGCCAAAGTGGTTTTTACTCACGATACTCCTGCCTGAAGGGTCTAACGAGAGACTTCCGGAGAGGATAATGGGCGAGATTGACAGGGAGGCAAAGAAGCTTGGTGTAGCGATTATAGGGGGCCACACTGAGGTAACGCCTAACCTCGACAGACCGATAGTTATCGGGACGATGCTCGGTGAGGTTGAGAGGGGAAAGCTTGTCAGGCCCGATGGGGCAAAACCCGGCGACGCGATAGTCATGACCAAGTGGGCCGGCCTGGAGGGGACTTCAATAATAGCACGGGAGAAGGGGGAAGAGCTGGCAGGGATATTCGGGAAGGACTTCGTTGAGAAGGCAGCCTCGCTTATAGACTACATCAGCGTCGTTCCTGAAGCAATTCTGGCGGCAGAGTTTGGTGTCAATGCCATGCACGACCCGACGGAGGGGGGAATAGCCAACGGCCTCCACGAGATGGCGGATTCAGCCGGTTTGGGATTCAGAGTTTTCCCCGACAAAATCCCCATAAGGGATGAGACGAAGGCTATCTGTAAGTACTACAGCCTGAACCCACTAGCTCTCATCGGTTCTGGCTCTCTCCTTATAGCGGTGAGCAGGGATCGTGCAAAGGCCCTCGCTGAGATACTCCTTTCGAGGGGGATAAACGCGGCCATAATCGGCGAGTTCCTAGCGGAAGAGAAGAGGGTCGCAGTGGTCAATGGTGAAGGACGGCCCTTCCCGAGGCCAGAAACAGACGAACTGTGGAAGGTCTTTGAGGGATAGTTACCTTATTTCAACTTCCAGTTCTTTCAATTCACCGTTTTCAATTGTCCAAGCACGAAATTCTCCCGAAGGAGTCACTATGAGCCAGACGTTTCGCCACAGGTTCATGCCCTTGAGGTCTTTTCCGGAGGGCATGGGCGGACATTTGAGGTGGGAGTGAAAGATACCAACGATTTCAAGTCCTTTCTCTTCAGCTTCGTCCAGAACCTCTGCAATTTCCAGAGGGTCTATCTCAAATTCTACCGGCGAGTTAAGCCTGTTTCGGGTCTCCCTAGCTTCTTCCACGGTCAGGGTATTTCCCACCTTTCTGCCAAGGAGGAAGCCGCAGACTTCTATGGGACTTTTCTTAGCAAGTTCAATTATCTTGTGAACGTCCTTTTCATTCATAACGAGCTTCATAGCTCCACCGCCAGCTTAAGTCCTTCGTCCTCTTCGATTCCCCGGAGGATCGTGAGTATCTTCTCCTCGGGAATGTCCGCACTGCTCAGGAACCTTTTTACCTTCCGAACTTCCTCGGCCTTTCTGCCCCCTGAGCGGGCCTCGAGGTAGTCCAGGACAGCTAAGAGAACACCTTTGGGTGTCCTGTCACCCAGAGGAACGGGCTTCCATCCATCCTCGTAGATATAAAGGGCCTTCACAACTTCCCCACCGCTTAAGGCCGAAACAGGCAATAAAGCCGGGCCCCTTGCCTGCAGGTAGTGGAGGAGGGAATCTCCTGAAAAGCCCTCAGAAACAAGCGCACCGTAGGCTGTCTCCAATGCCTTCAGAAGAATCGCCAGCTTCTCCACTTTTGGCAGGTTCTCCTTCGAGAACAGGGAGAGCTTGAGAACGGCCCTCTCCAGAGGTTCCTCCTCAAGGTTTACGACGAAGAGAACCCTGTCTTTCAGCGAAGTCCCCTCCGCAAAGGCCTTCAGGGCTATCCATACTGCCCCGTTGCTCAGTATCCCGTACTTAACCCCCCTGCTGAAGCAGTACCTTGCGAGCTGTCTCAGTGGTTCGTCCCTCTTCAGAATGTTAACGCCGAGGTTTTTAGCTTCAAGGAACGCCACTGTCTCACCGTTCAGGAAGAGCGCATAGTCTGCCCTTCCATCCTCGGTTCTCTCTTCCGGCCGGACTTCCTCGGGGTTGTTCCAATCCCAGCCGAGGGCCGTCATTATCTCCCCGATGAGGTGCTGTTTCACGGCCTCTTCATTTTTCTCGTAGAGGGAGCGGTGTTTGCCAATGCGGGACATTACAGTCAGCACTGCACTCTCAAGCCCTTGCATCATGGCTCAGACTCATCTCATGACCTAAAAGCTTTTGTGGTCTGATGCCGTAAAACATGCGGTGAGTGAAAATATGTGCAGAGTACTCTTTGCCCGCGGTAAGGGGCATGACGTCGCCCCCCTTTTTGATGCCCTAGTAAAATCCGCCCAAAAAGACCCGTATAGGGAGAAGAGGAACAAGAAGACCCAACACCCCGACGGCTGGGGGTACATCCTTCTGAAGGAAGAAAACGCCACACACTACAGATCGGTTCTGCCGGTATTCAACGACCCCCATGCTGAGAACCTGCTTAATTCCCTCATAGAAGACGATTCTGAAGTCGTGCTGATGGCCCATGCCAGGGCCGCTTCGCAAGGTGGAAAGACGCTCTTTAACGTCCAGCCGTTCCAGTTCTCCACAAAACACGGTTTCTCCTTCTGGTTCATGCACAACGGCGATCTGGACAAGGAAGCACTCATCTGGAAAGCGGGGTTTAAGGGAGAAGAGCTAGTCAATGCCTCGGACAGCTACGTCTTCGCCACGTATCTATCCAAAACCATAGATAACACCACCCCCAAAGAGATTTCCAGGAGGTTCATACTCGGACTCGAAACTACCAGAACCACCCTGAACACAGGGACTCTGTTTTTACTGCCCGATGGGAGCTGGAGCGCGTTTATAACATCCTACATGGTGAACAAGTACGCGCACAGCCTCGATGACTGGAACTACGCTAGGCTCATAGAGCTCAAGAACAACGGCCTGTATGCAGTGGCCTCATCCACGCTGGAGCTGTACCATGAAGCCCGGTGGAAGACACTCAACAACGGAACTGCTATTTCAATAAGCGGAGATAAACTCGAACGCTTCTCGCTGGGTGATGCCTGTGGACCTTAGGGCGCCCATAAGGGTGTATATGACTAAAAAGTTGATAGGAGTGAGGCCCGACGACACGGTGAAGAGGGCAGGGGAAGTAATGGTCGAGTTCGACATAGGCTCTCTCGTCGTGGTTAATGATGAGGGCAACGTTGTGGGGTTCCTAACCAAGGGCGACATAATCAAGAGGCTCGTTATCCCGGGCTTACCGAACACCACCCCCGTAAAGGAGATAATGACAAAAGACCTTGTAACCGTGCCCTCAACTGCCTCCGTAGGTGAAGTCCTTGACATACTATCAAAGAAGGGCATCAAACACATTCTCGTCGAGGAGGATGGGAAGATAGTGGGTATATTCTCGATAAGCGACCTCCTTGAGGCGAGCAGGAGAAGGCTTGAAACGGCCATAGCCGCGGAGTGATGGGTATGATACGGATAGCCCACATAAGCGACACCCACATCACCAATGAGGGAGCCTTTAAGGGCTACGCCTTCGACCTCATCGTCGAGGAGATCAATCGAGGCAACTTTGACTTCGTTATCCATACAGGAGATATCACCAATCAGGGACTTCGAGAAGAGTACGAGCAGGCGGCCTATCAGCTCAAGAAAATCCAGAAGCCGCTAGTTGTTCTGCCGGGCAACCACGACGTCAGGAACGTGGGGTACAAACTCTTTGAGGACTTTATCGGTCCTCTCAACGGAGTCTATGAGTTCAGGAACGGCGTCGTCATCTGGGTAGACTCGACGATACCAGACCTGAGCGATGGACGGATAGGCGGCCACAAGTTCCGCTGGCTGAAGGAGAGGCTTGAGGAATATTCAGACAGGAAGTTCAAGATCGTCGCTGCCCACCACCACCTCGTTCCGCTTCCCGATACGGGGAGGGAGAGAAACGTCCTGTTCAATGCAGGAGATGTTTTAGACCTCCTCCTACGGCATGGGGTTACCCTCTACACCTGCGGCCACAAGCACGTGCCCAACGTTTACCGCGTTGAGGACTTAGTCATAGACAACGCGGGATGTACATCGTGCAGGAAGACTAGGAAGGGCGACGTGAACAGCTACAACATAATAGAGCTCTACGACGACGGCAGGGTCAGGGTGACCATAAGACGCGTTACTGGAGACGAGGCTGCAAAGGAGCACAAGCCCGTAAAGCCCAAGATATTCGTGCCCTCCGGAAGGAGGCTTTTTAGGATAGTCCAGATGAGCGAGAGCAACGTCTCTGACAGGGTCTACTTCAGGAGAAAGACCCTTGAGAACGTTGTCAGGATGATCAACGAGAGGCTGAAGCCCGACCTGGTGGTGCACAACGGGGACATGGTGGATGCAGGAATTGAAAGGTACTATGAGAAGGCCTATGAGTACTACCAGCTCGTGAAGCCTCAAAAACTCCTCGTCCCGGGTCACAACGATATAACATACCTCGGGCACGAGCTCTTCCAGGAGTACTTTGGGGAACCAGAAGTCCTCGAACTAGGAGATATTGCCATCATTCCGGTTCTCAGCGCCCAGTACGAGACGCCGATCGGTGTTGTAGGAAGGATGGGGCAGAGGAAGCTCAGGAACGCGCTCAGAGAATACGAAGGCAAGTTCAGGATAGTGGTCATGCACCACAACGTCATTCCCATTCCAAGGAGCAGGGAGATAGGCTTCCTCGAGGATGCTGGGGACGTCCTGAAGGTTCTGACCGATGAGGGGACGGAGCTGGTCCTTACTGGCCACGGCGGAAACGCCTTCGGAGTGAAGATAGAGAACACTCCAATAGTCAACGCTGGATCGGTCAGCTGGGAGCTCCACAGGAACCCGTTTGGAAACAGCTTCAACCTGGTTGACATTTATACGAACATGGTAGTCGTCTGGGAGGTGCAGTCCACGTGGGGCAGCAGGAAGCTCCTCGGGATTTGGAAGAGGAAAAAGACCTAAACTCCCTTTTCTTCCAGCTTTTTCATCATGTCAGCGAGAATCGTGGAAACGGTGCTCTCAAGCTCCACGTTCTCAATAACGGGGATTCCATGCTCTCTTGCCCGCTCAACAAGGTACTCCTGGATGCGCATTATCCTGTCCACGTGTTTAACGTACTTTTCTGCGTTCCTCTGGGAGTATCGGGCGCGCTCGTAGAAGTGGGCTATGAGGTGCTCTTTCTTCAGCACCGCGATTATGTACATAAACTCGTCTTCTCTTGGCTCAACAAAGCCGGGAACGACGTGGATGCCCTCTATCAGGGTGTTTAGACCTTCCCTCCTTGCTCTCTCGAGGACGGCCTTTATTCCAACTGAAACGTGCTTAACCTGGGTCTCAAAGCCGTAGATGAGCGGGTCAGAGTTTCTGGGGGCTTTTACTACATTTTCGGCAAGGAAGGAAGAAACGTGGATGTCTGGGAGAAGCTCCTTGGCTATTATTTTCCTCATAACCTCCCTTATCGTGTCAGTCCCGATTATGCTCCGTATCCCAAGCCTGAAGGCCAGCTCGGTCGCTATCGTGGACTTCCCAACTCCGGTTGCTCCGCCAAGAAGAACCGTCAGCCTGACCTTTCTCTTCCTCAGCTCGCGCCAGAAGAGATACCTCTTAGCCTCCTCTCTAAGACCTTTTTCAAGGAGCTTCTGGTATGTCAGTTCCCTTATCTCGTCGGTGGTTACCGACTTCTTCCCCTTCCGTTCGAGCTCCTTCTGAACCTCAGTGGCTATGGCGTAGGCTATACCCACATCTATTCCAGCGAGCGTTATAGAGCGTGTGAGTATACCCCTTGAGAAGGGGAGCCTAACCCTCCTCTCACTGTCCGTTACTATAATCATGGTCTCCTCCCCAGGACTCTTTTTCCAAGCTCCAAGACTGATTTCCTCAGGTCTTTGCCGTCTATATTCACGGGTTCGTTGTCAAGGTATATAACCCCGATGCCCCTCTCCAGCGCCCACTTCGTCACCACATCAACGGCCGCCGCCTTGAGCTCCACCGCCACGGCATCGATACCTCTAAACTTCTCTAGGTCTTCTCTCAGCTTCAGCCTGTTCGATAGGTTTCCTGAAGTTGCAACGACCTCTGCCCCAAGCTTCTCAAGGTGTTCCTTAGCCTTGGGTAATGCGCTCTGAGATGTCATGACTAAACCGAGCCTTTTGCCAGAAACCTTGCCCAGGGGCCTTGGAAGGAACGCCGTGAAGTGCAAATCAGCTTTTGGGTTTATTTTCTCAACGATTTTTCTGATTTCTTCTCTCTTCTCAGGGCTTATTTCGTCGGACATGGTTACGACTATCAAGTCTGCGAGAGCTATTCTAAACGGCCCGAAGTAGCCCCGCAGGAACTCCGTTTTCTGCCTTCCGCCGATTATGAGAATGTACGCATCAGCCCTGTAGGCTGGGAACGTTGCCCCGCTTCCCTCGAGGATTATGAGGTCATGGGGAAGGCTCTCAGCGAGCTCAACACCTCTGTCCACAACGTCAAAGAATGGGAAGCCCGCCATTCCACCGCCACATCTCCGGCAACCGATGGTCGTCACCCCTGAAGTCAAAGCGTCCTCAAAGTGATCCGAGGCAGCATGTTTCCCTTCCTCCGCTACTTTGAGAAGGAACTGGGGGGTTATCTCAATTTTCTCGCCGTCTATGAGTTCGGGCTCTTCAGGGCCTCCTCTGCCCATCGTCACGATGACCGGGCGTGCAACTTCTTTGAGGGTTCTCGCCACAAACCCGCTAACAGCTGTCTTTCCAACCCTCTTCCCTGTTCCTATGATTGATATGCTTGGCTTTCTGGGTTTCTTTAGTGGTTTCGGCGTGAAAGTAAAATCGGCTCCCCTGTAAGTAACCCCTAGGAACATGCAGAGAGAAGCTATTCTAAACCGGTCTTCGTACGTCAGGACTGGTTCGTCACTTAAATCGACAACTTCATTAGCGTCGTTCTCGATGACCGCTCTCTTGAGTGAATCCAGATAGTTGGGAGAATGGTATAGAGGAACGCCGATTTTTTCCTCGAGCGCCTTTAAACTGCCTATCTTCTCTGTTCCTCCTAAGAAAACAGCACAGCAGACATCACCAAGCTTCTGAATTGCCCATCTAGTAACATCTGGATAGTGTTCGCCGTCTATGAGAACGACCCTCATCCGCTCACCGAGATAAGTACTCCCTAATCTGATTTAATCTTTTCTGGGGCTCAGAAGAGGAAGAGTTATAAAGGTCAAAGGTGCACAGTTATCGGCCTCAAAGGCCAATAAGGAGGTGTTAGCCATGGCTGAGATGCTTGTTAAGTCCAAGGTTAAGGAGTTCGTCAAGAGCGTCGACCCCGAGATGAGGGTCAGCCCGGAGTTCTACGACGCCCTCGAGGCTGAGGTCAAGGCCCTCGTCGAGAAGGCCATCAAGAGGGCCCAAGCTGAAGGCAGGAAGACCCTCTACACCAGGCACGTTTGAAGTCTCTGCCCCTTTTCCAGTTTTCTCTTCTTGATTTTCGATTGGAGCAGTTCTTCTCCCACATACAAGATCCTGAGCGGAGTCTATGAACCAACCCCTGAATTTTAGTGGGTGCTTGTGTTTTATCTCCCTCTTTTTCTGTTGGCTGGTAGCGCTTCTCTGCCAACCGATAAACTTTTATATACCCACTTGGCCAATTAAGTACAGAAAATTGTACTACAAAAATCTGTACCCGGTGGTAGCATGGACGATTTGAGAACCCAGCTGGAGGAGCTAAAGAAGCGGCTGGAGGTGCTTGAGGAGAACATTGATCCCGTGGACGAGCTCATGCTCTCGATAAAGGCCCGTCTCAAAAAGCGGCTTGAAGGAGGGGCCTTACCCGGAATAGATGAGGAAAAAGCCTCGAAGATCCTCAAGGCTCTCGCCAACCCCGACAGGATAAGGATTCTGAAGATGCTGGCGGAGGGGCCGATGGGCTTCAAGGAGATCAAGGAAGCCCTCGGGGTAGAGAGCCCAACAGTTTCTCACCACCTCAAGCTCCTCGTGAGGACTGGAATGGTGAAGAAAGGAGAGAAGTATGAGCTTTCGTCTAACGGGCGTTTGTTTTTGCGCCTGCTTGAAATTATCACGGCACTTGAGGAGGTGGAAGAATGACCTACGGGTTTGGTCTTGATGAAGAGAGAAGTTTAAGGCTTAGGATCGCCGAATACTTAAAGGCCCTCACTGCCCTTCTGATACTCCTCTGGCTCTTTAAGGGGCCGCTGAAGCTTGAGGCCTACAACGACTACATGGTTTACGCGATAATCGCGCTCATCTTCGCCTTCGAGGTGCTGAGCGTTGGGAAGTGGCTCGGCGTGACGATAAGCGGAGTTGTCTTTGCGCTGGCCAAGGGAGCTTTCTGGACGAGCCTCTTCCTGTTCTTCGGGAAGTGGCTTGGATTATCTGAGACGTTCACAGGCGGGAATGCAGTGATCACAGCGGGCACGGCTTTCGCCTACGCCGTTGTTCTCTCGATAGCGGGCCTCCTCCTGACCAAGTTCGATGAGAAAAGACTCGATTGGAAGGTTGAGAAGAAGGCCTACGAGTTCAACGGAGCTTCCTTCGGAGATGTCAAGCTCAATGGAAGCGGCAAAGCCTATCCCGTGAAGTTCGGGAGGAAACCTGTGGGTTGGGTCATTGATGGAGACCTGACGGTGGAAGCAGACACCCCAATAGGAAAGGTCACCAGAAAGCTCCTCTCTCCCGTTGCGGTATGGACTTCGGAAAAGATTGCCGTAAAGAAGACCTCTCCAGATCCAGGCTTCGTTAAGAGGGCGAACGAGCTCATCAACCCTGAGGGGCTCTACCGCGACAAGAACAGGGGGAGTGTCGTTGACCTCGGAGTAGTGAAGGTCTACGAGGGCAACGGCTTCGAGTACGTGAAGGTGCCCTTTGTTGAGGTCATAAGCACTCCAGCGGGGGAGGAGGTGAAGATAGGCCCCATGAGGTTGCGCGACGGCCGTGTGTGGAAGCCCAGGGGAGAGATGCTCACCATCAGGGAGCTCACCAACGGCTTCCAGCTCACCAGAGTTGGGGGCAGGCTGACCATCCAGACCGAGGAGTACACTATAGAGGTTTCCGGGGATAGAGTAACATACAGGAGCGGTGACGAAACGCTGAGCCTCGGCGAGACCGTTTCCCTTCATTCGGGCGATATCTCTGTCACCGTCGGCAGAGGACGGGCAAAGCTGAGGATAGAGGACGTTGTAATCTCAGCCAGCGACGGGACTGTTAGAATCCGCGTTGGCGGGAAGACCCACACTATTGAGAGCAGGGAGGCCTGCGACCTCGTTCTGAGGAAGGCGAAGGAGATAGTAGAGGAGCAGGGCGTTGAGATGGTTGAAGGCCTTGGAATAGACAGAACCAAACTCAACGCACGCGTTAGGGAGTTGATAGACGAGCTGATGAAATATCTGGGGTGATTCCAATGATCTTTGAAAACGTGAAGGAAGTCGATGTATCTGCCGTGAACGGCAAGGTGGAGATTGAAGGCTGGGAGAACGACCACGCGGAGGTAAGCTACACTGTCCACGGGGACGCTAGGGTGGAGATCAACCGGAGGGGAGGGAAGCTCGTCATCAAGGAGAAGCCGAAGAAGAGGTTCTTCAACATGCTCGGAAAGAGCGGCTGGGCCGAGATTATCGTCAAGGTTCCGAGGAATGTCCCCGTCATTGCATCCAGCGTGAACGGGGAGATAAGGGCGAGGAACGTCTCCTTTGAGAAGGTCTCAACGGTAAACGGCAGGATAGAGGTTGAAGACTGCAAAGCAGGAGAGATAAGCAACGTGAACGGAAGGGTAAAAGCTCACTTAGCGCTCGCGAAATCCCTGAAGGCGAGCAGCGTCAACGGTCCGATGGAAGTCGAGATAGAGGAGCTAGAGGGAAACGCAAAGATAAGCACTGTGAACGGGAGCATTACTCTTTCCCTCTCGGACTTCTGCGACGCGAGGATAAGAACCAGTCGCGTGAACGGGGCGGTAACCTTTGAGGGCACTGATCCCGAGAATCCCGTTATCGGCACGGGCGAGTTCGAGGTCAAGGTCAGCACGGTGAACGGCAACATTGTTGTGAGAAGGATTTACTATCCTCTCTTTTTTGCTCATCCTGCGCGGAAGGTAGAAGGGGAGTGAGAGGACAAGGGATGCTGAATAAGCCGGAGAAAGGGAGGAGGAACCATGAGCCTCAACAAGAACTTCTGGCTCTTCGCGGTGGGACGCTTTGTTTCCCAGCTCGGTTGGGCGGTTCAGGACGTCGCTTTACCCCTCTATGTCCTGGACAAGACCCACAGCGGGGGCATGATGACGGCGTTCATCTTAGCTGAGATGATCCCGGCTCTGATAGTCATGCCCTTCGCCGGGGTTGTTGGAGACCGCTACAACCGAAAGAAGTTGATGGTCTGGTTCGATATTGCAAGGGGGATCCTCCTCTTCAGCGTTCTGGCCTTTGACCTGCTGGGGCTGAGCCAGCTTATAGTCGTTCAGGTTATAATGGCCGTCATGGGGGCGTTTTTCGGCTCGGCAACGAGTGCGATGTTCCCCGACTTGGTAGAGCCTGACGAGCTTGAGAGGGCAAACTCGGTTACCTCCTCAATGAACATACTAGCTAGGCTGGTTGGCCCCGCCCTCGGCGGCTTCATCTACGCGGTGGGCGGAATAAGGCTGGCAATTCTCATCAACGCGGCCAGCTTCTTCGGCTCCGGCCTGTTCGAGGCGTTCATAAGGTACGGGTGGAAGACGAGAGAGCTTGAGAGCTTCTCCCAGGTTATAGACGATTTGAGGGAGGGGATCTCCTACCTGCTCTCGAACAGGTATCTGAGAACGCTCATGTTCTTTGCCCTGTTTATGATAGCTTTTGGCCAGCCTTTCGGGGCCGTTCTCATGCCCTATTCCTTCAGGGAAGTTCTGAAGTTCTCCAGCTACCAGTTCGGCCTCCTGGAGAGCGCGTTCATGCTCGGGGCCCTCGCCGGGAACATGCTGGTTGGTATAAAATTCGGCAGAAAAGCCGGAAGATACCTCTTCCACGCCCTCCTCCTGAACGGGGTCATGATACTCCTCTTCACCTGGGCGATAAGTCCTCTCTCCTCCCTGGATAAAACGGGGGCATTCCTCTTCCTGGCAACGATAAACGTCATCTGGGGGGCCATAGAGGCCCTCTTCAACGTCCCGCTAAACGCCAAGATACAGAGAGCCGTCCCGAGCGAGCTCAGGGGGAGGGTGTTTTCGGCCATGGCGGTTATGATGCACGCTTCCGGTCCGCTCGGCCTCTTGGCGGTCGGGCCGCTCCTCGACAGGTTTCCGGCCTGGAAGGTTGCCCTCGGCCTCTGGACTGGAATGGGGATTGTCGTTGCCTACTTCTGGGTGAGACACAAGGATGTCCTGCTGGCCGATGTGGGAGATGGAGATGGAAAAGAGAGGAACGGGAGCCAAGAGATTACTTGACCTCTTTCAGCTTCCCCTCTCTCTTCTCAATCGCCCTCGCCATTATGTAGAGCAGGTCGCTGAGCCTGTTGAGGTATACGAGTGCGTTATGGCCGAAGCCATAGTCGAGGACGAGCTTCGCAACATTCCTCTCGGCCCTCCTCGCTATTGCCCTGCACACATCGAGCTTTGCGCTGGCTATTGTTGAGCCGGGCAGGACAAAGGACTTGAGCTGGACTTCATCTTCATACTGGTGGATGAGTTCTTCAAGCCACTTCACCTCCTCCTCTCCGACCTTAGAATACTTTCCCTTGCTAGCGAGCTCAGCCATTAGGTCGTAGAGCTGAATCTGGATTTTCTCAAGAATTTCAACCATCCCCTCTAGAACGTAGTGCTTCGCCTCGCCGATGAAGCTGTCAAGTTCGTCTATCGTCCCGTTTGCCTCCATGATCGGTGAGAACTTCGCCACTCGGTCACCGGTGAAGAGACCTGTCAGACCCTTATCCCCGGTTTTTGTTGTTATGGGCATTTTCAACACCAAAATAATATAGACTGCCAAGCCTTTTAGAATTTACTGGGACAGAGAGTTTCAAAAATTGACTGAAAAGTCGAGAAAAACTTATTTATACTCTAATGCCGTTGTTACTTAGGTGATGTCCTGTGAAACGGTCTGCACTGGTACTGATGGTTCTGTTGTTGCTGAGCATAATCCCCGCGTGGGCGGTTAAACCAGTGACTGCAGCTCAAACAAGTGTACAGCTCAGCCCTACGGACGATGCGTACGTTACAGACGGTGACCCCACTTCAAACTTTGGCTCGTATTATGGTCTATATGTCGGGACTTACTACCAAGACCACTCCAATTATAGAGCTTACCTAAAATTCGATCTATCAGGCCTCCCAGAAAACGCAGTTATCGTGAGTGCAACGTTGCATGCGTACACATACAGTGGTTCCTACTCTAAGGACGTTAATATCAGCGTTTACGCGGTTCAGGACGACAGCTGGAATGAGAGCACGATAACCTGGGATACCAAACCTCCTGAGGGACAGTGGCTTGATAGAGACCTTGTAGATCCAGCTGGAGATCACTGGTCTGTTTGGAATGTTACGGAGTTTGTTAAATCCGAATTCAACGGTGACAAGATCGTTAGTTTTGTCCTGATATCTGACTCTGAGGGCAAACTAACCGAACGCATTAGTTACAACTCGAAAGAGAGCAAATACACAGACGAACGTCCATATCTTGAAATCATCTACGAAGTTCCCGAAGGGCCACAGTACCAGCCAATCAAAGAGATAAGGGATAACTGGGTGGATGGAAAGTTCGTCATCACCAGCGGCATTGTGATTGGTACAAGGACTACTGGTTTCTTCATCCAGAACGGCACAGAACCCAACAGCGGCATATACGTTTACACTGGAAGCACCCCTAACGTCGAGGTCGGCGACATTGTCCAGGTGAATGGAACAACGGACACCTGGAAGGGCCTCTACGAGATAACAGATCCCACGTATAAAGTAGTCGGCAAGACGGAGCTTCCAGAACCGGTTCTGATCAAAGCTGACGACATGGACGACCGCTACCAGAGCATGCTGGTAAAGCTCGAGTGGGTAAAGGTCGAGGACTTTGATGGGAAAGCTGTTATAATAAGCGACGACACCGGTTCTCTGCTCCTCTACGACTACTACGGGATAATGGACGTAACCCCCGGAAAGAGGCTCGAATACGTTGTTGGGATTGGATACAAGTACAATGTGATAGAGGTGTACCCAATTGATTACAAAGTTTATGTACCCCCCATCAGGATAGCATCTCTTAACGCTTCGACACCACTTACAGAGGGCATAACCGGGGCATTTTCAGTTACTATACTCAACAACGGCACTCTAGCAAACAACGTAACCCTTACTGTCAAAATGAACGACGAGATTGTCGTCAACGTAACAAGAGAACTACAGTCAGAGGAAGAGTACACCCACATGTTCTACTATACCCCCAGAAAGGCCGGAACCCTGAAGGTGGAAGTCAACTTATACGACGACACAAACAGCCTGCTGGACTCCCTGATATACGAGTTTGTTGTAAACCCGAACCCCAATTCAGTGGCATTCGGTCTCCTCATCAGGTACTCCAACGAGTACCAGAAGGATCTCTCTGACCTTAACGGACTATATGCTAACTTCACAGAAGTCGTCACGAAGCTCAGGGACTATGGAGTAAACTTCGATCCGAAGCTTGCAAAGAAAATAGAGCAGATAAACGAGAACTACGAGATAGTGAACGAGGAATACACCCTATACAACACGTTCCTATCATCGGCTGGAACTTCAGGATTCTATCTCTCACCAATGATCCACATAAGGAAGGCCCTCTTCCTCGGATGGGAAGTCAAAGAGCAGATTCTCGAAATCCTCCCAACACTAGAGGCAGCATTGGAGAAGATCGAGGAAGAAATGGCCCAACCGGCTCCATCACCAGCTCCCGAAAATGAAACAGCAACCAACCAGACTGAAGTGCCGGTTAACCAGACCACCCCAGCTCCTTCAACCAACGTAACGACTAACATAACAATAAGCATACCTTCCGTCCTCATCGATGCCTCCCACAACCAGTACTACGTTAACAAGGTTGGTGTCAACAGCCTGATAGACAAAATAAAGAGTGAGCTTAACTGGGACGTCGAGATCAGCTACGAGCCGCTCACCTACGACAGGATAAAGGACTACGATGTCGTCGTTATACTCAATCCAGCGAACGATCTAACCGACGAAGAGATTTCAGCCCTGAGAGAATACGTCGAGGAAGGCGGTGGGCTGATAGTCGCTGGCGACTGGTACAAGTATGTAAACCCGAGCCTCAACAAGCTCCTCGAGGGCTACGGCATTACCTTTGAGATTACAGAGCTCATGGACGACGATCACAACAGCGGCAGGCCTTACTACCCATACGTCGGTGTGTACAACAGAAACATTCCAATCACAAAGTTCATCCCAGATGGACATGAGATGTACTACAATGGAAACACTCTGAGGGTATCAGGAGACGCCGTATGGGTCATTAGGGCCTTTGAAACGTCATATGCCGTTGATGCTGACGGAAACGTTGTGCACGAGAAAGGCAGCCAGCCGATTGTAGCAGCTGCAGTCGAAGTCGGAAAGGGCAGGATTGTGGCATACGGTTCTAGTAAGGGCTTCAGCGACAGCTACGGCGGAAGGTACATCGAGAGCACATGGCCGTTCATAAAAGGTGCTCTCCTCTGGCTCGCTGGAGAGATTTGAAGCTTTTCTTTCTTCTTCATATTTCCTTTGGCGGAACGAGAATTCCGAGTTCTGTTATGATTCCCCTGATGTACTTCCAGGGGGTAACGTCAAAAAGGATGTTTCTGACCCTGTGACCATTTCTAGCATAGGGCCTTTCTACTAATTCCACGTCCCCACTATTTAGCTCTGGGTGGAACTTGAAGCTTTCTGCCGCGACATAGAATGGGACACTGTTGTCATAGCAGGCCAGAGCTAGGGGATAGGTACCAGCTTTGTTTATGACCGCACCGTCACGCGTCACGTTGTCGGCACCAACCAGCGCCAGTGTTGCCTCCTTCGAAAACAACCCGACTTGAGCGTCGGTTATCACCTCATAGCTGATGCCAAGGGCTGAAAGCTCGTTCGCAAGCGCCAGCCCCTCGAAATCCGGGGCACTTTCGGTGAGAATAACCCTGAAAGACCGTCCCTTCATCTTCGCGGAGGCGAATACTTCGAGAACCGCGGAGGAGAAGGAGTGGGTTATCACAACGTCCCCGTTGTCAATCAGCTCACTTCCAATGTTGCCAATCTCCTTTTTTGCCTCGTGTATAAGCTTCAGAAACTCCTCAGCCCGGGATTTCAGGAGATATGGATCATCAGTTACCGGGATAAACCGGACAAGGTTGTACAGAGACGCCATCGTTGGGTTAACCTTGGGAAGTTCCTCCCTCATTTCTTGGAGGGCGTTCTTCAGCTCGTTCCCTTCAAGCAGATCGGCCAGGAGAAGATACGCTTCTGCCCCTTTCTGCGCCATCCAGCTGGCGCCCCGAATCCGCTCAACCCGCATGTCTTCAAGAAGAGACCTTATTTTAGGGGGGAGCATGTAAATCCCTCAGACTACTGACTTATCTGGGTAAACAACCATCCCCCTCTCGGTTATTTCGTATGGGCGTATAACGTTATCAAAACCGCTTCCCCTGAACTTGGTTATTTTGAGAGCCCGTTCAAGCCGTCCTTCCTTCTGGAAGATTTCAAGCTCTATTACTCCATTAACAAGGTACTCCTCAATGTCCGCCTGCTTACTCTCTGCGGTTATTATTACAGTAGTCTTAAGCCTCATCATGGTTTTAACAAAGGTGAGGAAAGCCTTTCTATACTCAAGTTCATCCGAAGTCGCAAACTTCAGCATGGTTATAGGATCAACTACAACCCTGGAATAGCGCCTCGTTTTGAACTGCTCTTTAATGGCATCCGTGAGCTTGTTGAGGTTCTTTGCAAAGGATTCAAAGAAGTCCTCAACGAGGACGTAGTGCTCGGTAGTGGGGGTAGCATCTATCAACGTGAAGTTATCATTATACACATCAAATCCCATTCTGCTGAAGTCCTGCTTTATGTTCTCCCCAGGCTCCTCTAGGGTTATGTAAAGAACACTTTCCCCGTTGGAGACTCCGGCCATAGCAAAGTGCATCGCAAGGGTGGTCTTGCCGGTTCCAGGAGCGCCCTTTACTAGATAGGTTCTGCCAGGAATTAATCCCCCATTGAGCATTATATCCAGACCCGGTATCCCTGTAGAGATTCTGGCAGTTATCATTGCGCGTTCCCATTTAAGTGTTTAGATAGCCCATTATAAGAACTTTTCGGCATTACTTTAATTTTTCAGCTGAAGGTAATCACATCCCCAGTAGCAGCGTTCAACACTCGATATGCACAAATATGCATGTTAATAGCGAATATTAATAACCCACCGTAATTCTTTTAACGCGAAGTCCTTATAAGGTGCGGAATCAACCGCGGAGAGGTGGTTAAAATGGTCAGGTACATGGTCACATCAGCGCTACCTTACGCTAACGGGCCCATTCACGCAGGACATCTGGCTGGGGCTTATTTGCCAGCAGACATATTCGTACGCTATCTCCGCCTAAAGGGCGAGGAAGTTCTCTTCATCTGCGGAACGGACGAGCACGGGACCCCAATAACCTTCCGCGCGCTCAAGGAGGGCAGAAGTCCCAGAGAAATCGTCGACGAGTTCCACGAGCACATAAAGACAACGTTTGAGAGAGCAAAGATAAGCTTCGACTTCTTTGGAAGAACCGAACTGCCCGTCCACTACCGCATAAGCCAGGAGTTCTTCCTCAAGGCCCTTGAGAACGGTCACCTCGTCAAGAAGGTCAGCAAGCAGGCCTACTGCGAGCACGACAAGATGTTCCTTCCCGATAGATACGTCATCGGAACGTGCCCTTACTGCGGAGCCGAGAACCAGCGCGGCGACCAGTGTGAGGTCTGCGGACACCCGCTAACGCCCGAAATCCTCATCAACCCACGCTGCAACATCTGCGGCAACCCCATCACCTTCAAGGACTCTGCCCACTACTACATCAGGATGAAGAACTTCGAGGAGAGGCTCAGGAAGTGGGTTGAAAGCCAAGAGCACTGGAAGCCGAACGTAAGGAACACCGTCCTCGGCTGGATAAATGAGGGACTTGAGGACAGGGCTATAACGCGCGACCTCGACTGGGGAATTCCCGTTCCACTCGACGACGAGGACGTTAAAGGCAAAGTCCTCTACGTCTGGTTCGAGGCTCCCATAGGCTACATCAGCATAACCGTCGAGCACCTGAAGAGAGAGGGTAAGGAGAACGAGTGGAAAAAGTTCTGGCTCAACCTGGACGGCCAGACGAGGGTTATTCACTTCATCGGCAAGGACAACATCCCCTTCCACGCGATCTTCTGGCCGGCCTTTCTGATGGCCTACGGTAAGTATAAGGACGACGAAGTTGAGGCCAAGTGGAATTTACCCTATGACATTCCAGCCAACGAGTACCTAAACCTTGAGGGCAAGAAGTTCTCAACGAGCAGGAACTGGGCGATATGGGTTCACGAGTTCCTCGACGTCTGGCCGGCTGACTACCTGAGGTACTACCTCACCGCCATAATGCCAGAGACCCGTGATTCAGACTTCTCCTTCGAGGACTTCAAGAAGAAGATCAACGAAGAGCTTGTAAACAACCTTGGAAACTTCGTTCACAGGGCTATGACCTTCGTTAACAGATACTTTGATGGTGTCGTTCCCGAAAGGGGTGATCTGAACGATCTCGACAGGCAGGCCTTTGAGGAGATAGAGAAGGCCTTTAACGAGGTTGGGGAGCTCATCTCGAACTACCGCTTCAAGGATGCACTCAAACGCGTTATGGAGCTGGCCATTTTTGGAAACCGCTACTTCGACCATCAGAAGCCGTGGAAGACCGCTAAGGAGAACCGAGAGAGGACGGCAACGACCGTCAACGTCTCGCTCCAGATAGTCAAGGCCCTTGGAATACTCCTTGAGCCGTTCCTGCCAGATGCCAGCGAGAAGATATGGCACCTCCTAAACTTGGAGGAAGTCAAAAAGTGGGAGTTCACAGAGCTTCCGGCCGGCCACAGGGTAAGGAAGGCCTTCCCGATGTTCAGGAAGGTAACTGACGGGGAGATAATATACTTCATAGTGAACTACATCGGCAGAGGCAACCCGGACAGCGCGAAGATCCTCCTAAACAAGTACTACAAGCAGGAAGACGTCGTTAAGGTTACCCTTGAGCGCTTCGGAGAGAAGAGGAAGGACGAAGCTCTAGCGCTCCTTAAGTCAATCTACGGTGACGAGTTCAAGGGTGAAAAGCCCGAAAAGGCCGGTAAGGCCGAGAAAAAGGAGAATGTCAAGGGGGGTAAAAAGATGGAGTACGTGAGTTTTGACGAGTTCGCCAGGCTGGACTTAAGGGTTGGAAAGATAATCGAGGTTAAAGACCACCCGAACGCGGACAGGCTCTACGTGGTTAAGGTTGATCTCGGTGACGAGGTCAGGCAGCTCGTCGCTGGGCTTAAGAAGTACTACAAACCCGAAGAGCTTCTCAACCGCTACGTCGTCATCATAGCAAACCTTGAACCCAAGAAGCTCCGCGGCGTGGAGAGCCAGGGGATGCTGCTGGCAGCGGACGATGGCGAGCGCGTTGCCCTGCTCATGCCGGACAAGGAAGTCAAGCTCGGAGCAAGGATAAGGTAAGGGAGCTCAGAATCTGAGCTCCACCCAGTTTTCTTTCTTTCCCTTCAGGATTTTCACCAGGCCCCTCTTCTCTAGTCTCTGGAACATCCTCCAGGCGGTAGTCTTCGGAATTCCGAGCGCTTCCCTGACCTCTGCCTGGCTCGCCCTTCTCCCATGGTCGTAGAGATAGAGCAGGACTTTCCTTTCCTCGTCGCTTAGTTCGAGTTTTCTCAGTCTCTTTTCGAACTCCTCCCTTGTTAATCCTTCTCTTTTTCTAGTTTTTCTGCCTCTGATGAAATACACCCCTGCAGAGAGCGTTAGAACAATTCCAAGTGAAATAGTGCCGTATAAAAGGGTCCCACTTTTATCTTTCCCCGCGGCAGGGATTCTGGAGCTACTGGTCGTTTCTTCGTCAAAGACAAGGAGGTAAGAAACGCTCTGGTTTCCGGGGGGCATTGTTATCTCATCCCCCGAGATATCGAGAGGAATGTCACTGAGGTCTACAATGACTGCGTTTTCGGGAAGGATAACTGTAAAGGGCTCATCCACGGAGATGTTGAGAGTCCATACAAGCCCCTCCTTGGAAGTAAGATCAGGAGTATAGTAAGAGACGTTCACAACCCCAGCATTATTCACGTAAACGAGTATCCCATCCCCGAAAACCTGATAGTTAAGGGGAGTTCCATTTTCGTCTTCAGCAATGATGTTTTCAACGTGGTTTCCAAGGAGGGGAACTGTTACCTGAGTCACGTACCCCTCAGGGATAACTTCCCAGGTTACCCTGACATAGCCATCCGAGTAAACCTCAAGGATTAGGGAAGAGACCGTATATTGGGCACTTACGGCATTAAAGAGCATGGAGGCCGCAAGAAGTACCAGGAAGAGTCCAGAGAGCTTCCTTGTATTCCTGCTCACTCTACCACCCCCAAATAGGAAAGGTCAGGAATTGGCCCTTATGAAATCCTCGATATTTTTGAGCAGATTAAGGGCGTTCTCAAAGTGAATTCTTGCCATTTCGGGTTTCCTCTCTCTAACCAGATATATTCCAACCCCAACCTCATTTACCGCTGCC
This sequence comes from Thermococcus peptonophilus, assembly GCF_001592435.1. Taxonomy (NCBI): domain Archaea; kingdom Methanobacteriati; phylum Methanobacteriota; class Thermococci; order Thermococcales; family Thermococcaceae; genus Thermococcus; species Thermococcus peptonophilus. The sequence goes on along the minus strand of NZ_CP014750.1, from coordinate 1,827,180 downwards.
CTCAGCTGGACTTCAGCTCTCTTTGTGTTGACGCCTTTTTCTCTAAGCTCCTGGAGTGCCCTTGCATCATTCTTGGCCCTCTCAGAGAAGCTCCAGAGAAACGCCTTCATGTTTTTCACCTTTTCCTGAAGTTCCTCTTCACGTGCTCCCCTTATCACGGCAGACACTGTCCTGTAGAATTCCCCTATTGTTGCCCTGTTTTTTTGTATGAGTTTAAGAGCCTCTCCCCACTCGCCCTTATTGGCAAGACTCTTGACGCTCCCGTACACTGTCAAGAATTCATCGAGGTTCTCCTGGAGCCTGTTTACGTTGTAGCCCCTTTCCTGTCCAGCCTGGATCGCATTCTGAGCTATCTGAATCCCCTTTTCTCCCCTGACGAGGAACTCCAGAACTATTTCCTTGGCGTTGGCATATGCAAGCTTCTCGTGAACTCTCCTTAGTTCATCATCGAGAACGCTCTTCCTTTCCTTCAGCACTTCCAGGTCTTTCACGACCCTCGTAAGGTTTTTCTCCTTCAGGTCAACCAAGACAGCCCCATAAGCTTTCACTGTTTCATTGTATGCCCTCGTGAGGTTCTCAACGTTGATACCCCTTCTCTCTGCCAGGTGTATTGTTTTCCTCACGAAGCCCAGATAAGTGCTCACACGCTCTAGTTGGGCCTGTATCCGGGCCTGAATGCGGGTAGCTTTCTCTCTCCCCTCTTCAATTCTCTCAAGGGCTCTCCTGTAGTAGTGCATTGCGGTTAGTCCATCGAGTATGGCATTGTAATAGTCACGCTGGTTGTACTCTTCTAGAGCCTTCACTTTGTAAGTTTCGGCCTGTTCGTAATCTTTTAGTACGTTTGAGTTCTCCGGAAGTCTGTCCTTTATTGGCTCAATCCTTTCTTCAGCAAGCTTGCTGATTCTCTCAAGAACATTTACCAGCTGAGTTGCTATTACCTGTTCCCTTGTCGAGTTCTCAAGGCTGTACGTTGAGACTGAAGTTGTATTATCCTCAGTCCCTTCCGCGGCAGTCAGAGGGATCAAACTTCCTATAAACAACACAAGAATCAGTGCCCCAACTTTCATGCCTTTCATTCCCACCACCATTACAATTCACCATTACAATTTAATGCAGGTATGATATTTTAGGGTCCCCATGAAACGAACGTTCCGGAACGTTCCAGAGGAAGCAAAAAGAAAAGTCGTGCCTTCAATTTGGCCACTAAAGGATTTCCTCAGATCGTCAGCTCGACCCAATTCTCTCTACCCTTTTTGTACACCCTTACAAGTCCCTGTTTTTCAAGCCGCTGGAACATCCTCCAGGCGGTAGTCTTGGGTATTCCAAGCTCGTTTCTGACGTCTGACTGTCTGGCCCTACCACCGCGGTCATAGATGTAAAGCAATGCCTTCTTTTCCTCGTCGTTGAGGTTCATTGAGTTAAGCTTCTTCTCAAGGTCCTCCCTGCTTATTTTTTGTGCTATGTTAGTGGTATCATCACTGTTTTCATTACCGCCTGTCTTGCCCTTGAAATACCACAGAGCCCCCACTGCCACAGCTACCAGCACAATGAGGATACCTACCCACACTAGGCCTGAGCTACCACCTTTGCCGGAAGTTGTGAAGGATCCACTGAGGGATTCACTAGCGCCTGCTGTAGTGGTGGGAGAGGTACTCGGTTGACTCTCAGGCGTTGTCTGAGTGGAAGATAATGTTGAAGTTGATGTCAAAGTTGATGTTGAAGTCTCCGTCTCGGTTGGGGGAGGCAAGATATAGGAGACGCTTATGTTCCCGGGGGGCATAACTAGATATTCGTCCGTTATTTCAACGGGAACATCGCTCAGATCAATTATAATTGCACCGTGTGGGAGGACTATTTTAACGGGGACATCAGAAGTAAGGGAGACAGTCCACACTTCTCCTGATTTCGAGGTAATGGACGCGGTATAGTAGGTTATGTTGGCCAGTGTGGCGTTTCCCACTATCTCAAGTGATGTCCCGTTGATGTTGTAAAAAAGAGGTTCTCCGTTTTCATCAAGAACCGTGAGCGCATCAATCTTATCGGAAAGCAGGGGGATGCTGTTAATAACGGAGTAGTTATCAAGGGCAACGAGTTCATCAACTCTTACGTATCCTGTTGGGTCAACGGTCAGCTGTAAGGAGATGATCTCCTGGGCCGTCACAATTGAGGGAATTAAAAGTAAGGATGCAAAAAGGACTAACGCAACTCTTCTCACAGTTTCATCCCTCCTGAAAAGGGTAGTAAAAAGGGATTATAGTCTTTACGGCCTCTCAGAGCTGTGGGCTTTGCCGTGCCCTCTGCCGGGGTTGGGCGTAATCGGTGGCCTATCACGGGGGTTAGGAGTAATCGGTGGTCTCCACGGCAGGTCTCTTACCTTCTTCCGCATTAGCATCTTCTTGATTTCTAACAGCTTTTTGTGGATTTCCCTCAGAAGATCTACAACCTTTTCATGGTCTCCGCTCTTCATAGCCTGCCTCAGTTCGTCCCTCAGCGTCTTTAGTTCCTCCAGTTCTTTGGTTAGGTTGCCGTCGGCGTTCATGCTTATCTTCATCAGTTTGGGCATCAGCTCGTCAAGCGCTTTGAGCTGTCTGCCGACGGCCTTAACTACCTGAACCTTGAAAGTCTTTGAAGTCGTCAGGACGATTTGCCTGTGGAGTTCTGCCCTGGCTTTGACCAGCTTTGGAAAGTCCTCCTTCAGAAGGGTGAAGTTTCCACTCGTTAGATCCTCCTTAACTTTCTCCACGAGAGTCTTAGTCTGGTTGTACGCAGCAAGGAACTCGGGAGTAACGTTGGTGCGGCTCATTATCAGCTCGGCGTATCTCAGCTCGTTTCTAGCCATCTCAAGCTCTACTCTCACCGCATTTTGGAGTTTCCACTTCCACATTCCCGGAGAAGTCTCTTTTCCTTCTTTCTCAGAAATTTCACCATGCTTCAGCCTCATTATGACCTCTCTGTAGAGGCGCATGGCCTCAACGGCATACTTGACCGTGTCAGTGTGGTTCCCTGACCTGTAAGCTTCCCAGGCCTTCTCCCTGAGCTCGTTTGCCCTGTTGTAAGCTGCGAGTGTCTCATTGCTCACATTGGAGGTATTAATCAGCTGCGCCGTATAGTTAGCGAGCCTGTCCACAATCTTCAGCAGGCCGAAAGTCACGTTTGCCGTACTGTTGGCCTCGTTGCCAACATCCCCCGTGGGAACTTCACTCTTATCGTCACCAGATGTGACGTTATCTGCCAGTGCCACTGTGCCGGTTGATGTCAGTATGATCATAACCATGAAGAGGGCAACTACTTTCTCCTTCATATCCCATCACCATATCCAAGTGCTCCTCCAAGGTTATTAGGAATTCGGGAGAAACGAGGCGTTTAAACGTTTCCAAATGTTCCAGTCAGCGAAAACAAAGATTATAATGCCCATCAGACTTTTCCGTGTTTTTCCAGCTCCCTAACAAGCAAAGCAACATTGCAGATGCCTTCTAGTACGCTCCCAAAATCGGGATTCTCACCGAACTGAGCAAAGAGGCTCCCAAAGTTCGGGTGCCAGGCATCAACCTGCTTCCGCCCCTTGGCTGTGATTATGTAGACTACCCACCCCTTCTCTTCCAGCATCTCTACAAGCTTCCAAGCGTTAGTCATGTCCTTTTTGCCTTTTATCTCAATCCCGAACTCCTCGCGGATTTTTTCAAACAGCTCGTTCATTTTTCCACCTCCTCAGCTTCAACTACCGGGAACCTAATAAAGTTTGTCTAGAGGAGCATTCTAATCGCTACTATAACAAGCAGAGCGGCGAATCCGGCTTTCAGCGACCGAGTATTAACTCTTGAAACGGTCTTTGCACCCAGCCTCGCTCCGATGATCAGCCCAGGGGCCAGAAAGAGGACGACGTTGGGCTGAACATGAGCCAAGTGCCAGTGTTCAAAGGTTCCCGCCAGGGCTGTGAAGAACAATGCGAGGCTCGACGTGCCCACCGCATATTTGATCGGAATCCCAACAAGAGTGTGGAAGAGCGGGACGTTCAGTATGCCCCCACTGACACCCAGCAGGCCTGAAACCAGGCCGGATATCAGCCCAACCAGCGGGACGTTCCTGTACTTTATTTTATCGCTCTCAACATCACTCTCTTCTTTTTTTGACCAGAACATTGCAACTGCAAGATACAGGAGAAGCACTCCAAAAACAACTCTCAAAAGCCGCTCGGGGAGATACGAGGAGAGATAAGCACCAAACACAGCAGACGGCATGGATACCAGCTCCTTGAGAAGAACGACTCGGTAGAGAACCCTTCCACTTCTAATGTGAGTGTAAGCCGAGGCCAAGGCACTGATAGAAATACAGGCCAGACTTGTACCTATTGCCTTGTGTATTGGAACGCCAAGGATTACAAGGGAAGGTATCAGGAGAAAACCCCCACCGACGCCGAAAAGCCCGGCAATGAAGCCTATTACAAGTCCCAGGATCAAATACGCGATTAAACCCACTTTTCCGTTACCCCCCGCGATATTTTAGCACTACGAACTCCCTGTAATCCATGACCTTAACGAAGCCTCTTTTGAGGTAGTACTCGTAGGCCTCAAGGTTGGGGAACGTTATGATGTATGGCTCCTTTCCGAGGTTTTTAAGTCTCTCTATTGCGAAGCTCAAAAGCTTTGAACCGTAACCCTTTCCCTTGTAATCAGGGTGAACCATGAAGAACTCAATGAGGCCAGTCTTTTCACCCTTTATCTCCTCTGGCACCCACCACACATCTTTACCTTCAAGATTGTAGACCAGGGCAACGGTTCCTGTGATCTTTTCATCATTATCCCTGAGAACGTAGAGCTCGTCGAATTCCTTTCCGAGTCTGAACTCAAGGAATGGTTCATAAACCTTCTTAAAGCCCTCAAAATCGTCGGGAGAAGGCTTATTTTCCACCCATTCAAGGGCTGGATAGACCCCATTGGTTGACTGGTAAACCCTGAAGACGAACTTCACAAGCTCCTCCTTAAGGGAGAGCGGGTTTTCGACCATTTCAATTCTCATGGTACCACCTCTGCCATTTTCGCACTACTTTAAAAGAGGCTTTTGGTTCGAAGGGAAAGCTTAAATATTAGGAAAGCCTAACCAATCTGGCGATAATCGTGAACTATCTGGAGATAAAAGTGCTCGATGAGAACGGTGAGGAGAAGCCCCTGAAGGACTTAGTCCTCGGAAAGTGGACGGTTCTCTACTTCTACCCAAAGGACAACACACCTGGATGCACGACTGAGGCAAAAGAGTTCAGCGAGCTCATTGAAGAGTTTAAGCAGATGGGCGTCCAGGTTATCGGTGTCTCCAGGGATTCACCGGAGAGCCACAGAAAGTTCAAGGAGAAGCACGGGCTTAAGGTTAAACTCCTCAGTGACCCAAACGCGGAGCTCCATAAGGCACTCGGGGCATGGGGTAAGAAAAAAGGTACGGGAAAGAATACGAGGGAGCGATAAGGAGCACGTTCATCCTCAATCCAGAGGGGGAGATCGTCTGGAAGAAGATAAACGTAAGGGCCAAGGGACACGCGGCCAAGGTTCTCGAAGAGGTCAAAAAGCTAATAGGGAGTGGGGGAGTAAAGTAAGGTGGTGATACCATGAACGAGCTTGAAGCTTTGGCTTTGGCCCTTGAGGTCGAGAAGAACGAGCTTAAGTTCTACCTGAAGCTCGCAAGGAAGGCAAAGGACGAGAGGGCTAAGAAAATGTTCCTCTTCCTAGCAAAGGAAGAGGCCGAGCATTGGGACCTCTTTGAGGGGAAGTTCGTTGAGATGCTCATAGAGAAGTGCGAACTTCCGGCTGTTGACAAAGAGCTTGCCGAAAAACTGGTTGTCAAGGAACCTGAGAACCTGACCGAAGTCGATGCTGTGAAAGTCGGTATGGAGCAGGAAAAGCTCACCTGGGAGTTCTACGAGAAGGCCGCAAAAGAGGCCGAGCACGAGAGCGTTAGGAGACTCTTCGAGGAACTGGCCAAGATAGAAAAGGCCCACTACGAGCTTCTGAAGGCCCAGTACGACTCCGTCATGAAGACGGGCATATGGATGGACTACCAGGACTTCAGCCTTGAGGTGGACTGACTCATTCCTTTACTAGCACGTTGACGAGCTTTACCTCTTTCCCAAGTCTCTTTTTCAGCGCCTCGATTATCTCGGGGTCATCAATGTCAACAATGCTATCACCGTTGATAAGGTTTATGTGGGGTTCTGTGTTTAGCTCCACCCTCGTTTCTCCTTCGATTGAGAACAGCTCAACAAGACCGAGTTCTTTAAGGGTGATCAGATTCGAGTAGAGCGTTGAGAAGCTGACAGTTGGGAAGTCTTCTCTGATCCTCTCAAGGAGTCTGCCAATTGAAGGGTGTTCGCTTCCAATCTCCCCCAAAATTTCCACCAGCTTCAGCCTCTGGGGTGTCAGCTTGTAACCGTTTTTTCTAAGCACTTCGAGAGCTTTTTCCTTCCACATGATTGTAGGTAGGCCTGACTTATTTATAAGCCTTCCTAATTAGAAATAATTTCTAGATAGAAAAGCTTATTAAGTAGGAATTACAACTAACAACTGGTGAAACCTATGTCAGAACACAACAGAAGGCTCGTCGAGAGGGCGGGCATAGATGTGGAAAAGCTTTTGGATATGTTGCTCAGAGCGGCCGCGGCGGAGTTTACAACCTACTATTATTACACCGTTTTGAGGAACCATGCTGTAGGTCTCGAAGGGGAAACCATAAAGGAGATCGTTGAGGACGCGCGCCTTGAAGACAGGAACCACTTCGAGGCTCTGGTGCCCAGGATATACGAACTCGGTGGAGAACTCCCTAAGGACATTGTGGACTTCTCAAAGATGGCCTGGTGCCGCGATGCCTATCTCCCGGAGGAACCCACGATTGAGAACATCCTGAAGGTTCTCCTCGAGGCAGAGCGCTGTGCAGTCGGGGTTTACACGGAGATATGCAACTACACCTTCGGCAAAGATCCGAGAACCTACGACCTAGCACTGGCTATCCTCCATGAGGAGATCGAGCACGAGGCCTGGTTCGAGGAGCTTCTGATCGGAAAGCCAAGCGGCCACTTCAGGAGAAGTAAACCCGGAGAGAGCCCCTACGTATCCAGGTTCTTGAGGTGAAAAGTTATTAAATCTAAGCTTGATATTTATGAGGTGGTACCATGCTCGCCAAGTACCCATTCGAGCTCCCGAAGGATAGGCCCCTTACCAAGACCGAGATAGCCCAGGCCCTCCGCTGGGCGATCGAGGCCGAGCTCGATGCAATAAACATCTACGAACAGCTCGCCGCTGGAATTGAGGACGAGAGGATAAAGCACATCTTTCTCGATGTTGCCAACGAGGAGAAGGAACACTTTGGGGAGTTCCTTGCGGCCCTCTTCGAGGTCGATGAGGAGCTGGCAAAGTACATGAAGGAAGGCTTCAAGGAAGTTGAAGAGGAGACAGGGATAAAGGTTGAACTCTGAATTCTTTTGTTTCTCACAGTTTTTGTTTTGATTTCATATTTACCTGTGATGATAGCGTACCCGCTTGAACTATGAAAAACATTATTAAGGTTTGATGTTCATATTATTCTGGTGATGTCCATGGTTGAGCCACTGGTTAAACACGCCTATGAAACTGAAAAGAAGGCCGCTTCCAGCTATACCGACGGCCTCGGAAGGATAAGGGGACAGGGGCTTAGGTACACTAAGGTTGAGGAGATAGTCGGCAGGATAGCAATTGACACGATCATCCACAAACATCTCATGGAGGCCATTCTCAACGCCCAGAAGGAGCTTGAGAGGCTCGCTGGCGAGGGGCCGATTGAGAAAGTTAAAGACGTTGAGCTCTCTCCGGAGCAGAAAGCCCTCGTAAAGCGCTTCGCTGAGATGCACCTGGAGATAGAGAAAGACATGATAGAGACCTACCAGAAGATGGCCGAGAAGATGACCCACCCACTCTTCAAGGGAATAGCCGAAGCGCTCGTCAAGAACGAGCAAGAGCACCACAGACTACTGGCTGAGCTCATCGCGAAGTACAAGGAGTGACCTAAGAACCGACCTTTAAGTTTTCCATTTTCACTCTTCTCTGAAATAAGTGTAAAGCATGTAAATTCGATTGGGAAGTGATCTGATGACAGCTCTTGATAAACCTCTCCCCTACGTTGGGGTGACACCGATTCAGGTGATAACCGCAATAGTAATACTGATAGTGGGCTACATTGTGGCAAAGATACTCGTCAGCATGTTCAAGAGGGGCCTGAAGAAGACGAAGCTCCCAGAGCTCGTAGTCGAGTTCCTTGGGAGGTTCCTCAGTGCACTCCTCTACGTGGTGGTGCTACTGCTGGCCGTTAGGGCGCTGGGTATCGAAGTCGGTTCAGTAGTCCTCGGCCTGTCAGCAGTCATAGGTCTGATCCTGGGCTTCGGTATGCAGGACACACTAACAAACCTGGCAGCTGGCGTCTGGATTGCAGCCCTCAGGCCAATTGACATGGGTGAAGTGGTTGAGGTAGCAGGAAAGACAGGCAAAGTCAACGCCGTCGGCATAATGAGCACCGAGCTCTTAACCCCTGACAACGTGCTCATAACGATCCCCAACAAGCTTGTCTGGGGGAGTGTAATAACAAACTACACCAGAATGCCTACAAGAAGGGTGAGCGTTGATATTGGCGTCGCCTATGGCACTGACCTTGACAGGGCCGTAAAGATCGCTATGGACATTATGCAGAGCCACCTAAAAATCCTGAAGGATCCAGCCCCCAGTGTGGCAATAACTGAACTTGGGGACTCCGCCATAAACCTCCAGCTAAGAGCGTGGACAAAGACGGAAGACTTCTGGGACGTTAAAGGTTACCTCACAAAGACGATTTACGAGGCCTATATGAAAGAAGGGATCGAGATACCGTTCCCGCAGATGGACATCCACATCAAAGAGATGCCGAAGTGAGGATTTTTATTACTCTTTTTATTCCAACTAAACCCCCTCCTACTACAACATCCAGAGCAAAAGCTTAAAGAGAGTTCATTCAGCAGAATGAAGAGGTGAAAATAATGATCTTTGTTGTCCTTCCATGCTATAATGAAGCTCCTAACCTTCTTAAGCTAATTCCCAAAATCGACGATGCCTTAAAGGGCCAAGACTATCAAATAATAGCAGTTAATGACGGAAGTTCTGACAGAACGGGTGAAGTTCTTCTGCAGCTTTCTGAGGAGTACCCAATCCGAATTTTAACCCATCAGAGGAACATGGGGCTTCAAGCGGCGCTCAAAACGGGGCTTTCGGAGGCCGTGAGACTGGGAAAGGAGGGAGACGTTGTCATTACCATGGACAGTGACGACACTCATGACCCCATCCATATCAGCCAGATGCTCGAAAAAATCGAAGATGGAGCAGATATCGTTATAGCGTCCAGATACGTAAAAGGTGGAAAGCAGGTAAATGTCCCAGTCCACAGAGTATTTCTCAGCTGGGGAATCAATAAAGTCCTTGGCCTTTTTTCAGGCGTGCCGGCCAAGGATTTAACGAGTGGATATCGCGCATACAAATGGGAATGTCTCAGACGAACGTTTGATGCCCTCGGAGAGAGGCTTGTCACCTCTCAAGGCTTCGAGATATCGGTAGAACTTCTTGTCAAGGTTTTCTACTTCGGAAACTGTAGCAGGATAGAGGAAGTACCTTTATACCTCGATTACGGGCGAAAAGAAGGCGGGAGCAAGATGAACCTCAGAAAGACGATTATGGGCTACCTAAAGCTGATACCCGAAATAAGGAAGTGGAAAACTGGGAAGGGTGATTTACAATGAACAAACTGCTTATATACGGGATTATCTCGGTTTGTATACTCTCCGGAGCATTTGCACAGGTTCTCTTCAAAATGGGGCTGTCAAACATGGAAGGAAAAATCAACGTATTCACACCAGAAGGGTTTCTAAGGGCGCTGTTCACCAAGTACATACTCGTGGGGGCAGTCCTTTATGCACTCGCGTTCTTCTTATGGCTACTGGCACTCTCCAAGCTGGACTTAAGCCTTATATATCCCCTTTTAAGCCTTGGTTATATCGTTACAACATTCCTCTCAGCAGTAGTCTTGGGCGAAAGAGTGAACCCGAGCAGGTGGATTGGGGTTGTCCTCATAGTTATAGGGGTTGCATTGGTTGGTCTTAATCGGTAGAGTGCACCATTAAAGAGATTATCCATCAAAGAGAGATGGAAAGAACGAGAAACCGCTCAGAAGAACTTCCCGAACATATACTGCGGAATCGGGCACTGGACTATTCTCCTCGACCAGAGGCAGTCGGCACAGCTCGGCTCGTTGCCCCAGCAGTCTATATCGGTCGTCTTGACGAAGTCACAGGCGTCCCTCAGGTCGCAGTCGGTGCAGGAGGGGTACATGTAGTTTTTCATTGTGAAGCGGAACCATGTGTACTTCTCGCTCGTCCAGATGTCGGCCAAGCTCTGCTCCCTCACGTTGCCGAAGGAGTAGGCGTTAACTTTTTTCTCCCTGCCGAAGATGTACTCCTTGTAGGTGTGGAGGAAGCGGTAGCAGGGGGCAACTTCCCCGTCCCATCTAACAACAGCCACGTTGTTCTCGTCAAAGTCGCACTGCCTCTCGGTCTTGAGCTCGAACTTGGGGAGTTTTATGTAAAGGCCGTTGTTGGCTATCTTATAGAGCTCGTCCAGTATGGGCGTCATATCAACGCTACCGTCATAGACTATGTCGTCGACCTGTTCAGGGGTAAGGGGAAGCAGGTTTGAGACGAGCATGGCATCGACCTTCATGTTGAGAAGGAACCTCGCCATATCGGGAAGCTGTTGGTAGTTCTCCTTCGTAACAACAACCTCCACGCCTATGCTCGGCTTATGAGTTCCATATTCCTCGCGGTACTTGACGAGCTTCCTAATCTTGTCAGCAGTTACGGCAGCAGCTATGTGACCCAAGGTAATTGCGTTCTGAGCGGTAGGAACGGTATCCATTGAGAAGTAAACCAGATCCACTCCAAGCTTTGCGAACTCCTTCATCATTTCATCGGTGAGAAGTGTCCCGTTGGTGCTTATCCCAAGGGCGAAGCCACGCTTTTTAACCTCCCTCACCATGTCCATGAAGCGCGGGTGGACGGTTGGCTCACCAATGCCGCCAAAGTAAATCATTCTCAGCTCGGGAAAAGCCTCGGCGTCGTCGAGGATCTTAAGAAAGAGATCCCAGTCCATATCGCCCTCTTTATCTTCCCAGTACTGTTTGAAGCACATCTCACACTTCAGGTTGCAGCGGCTGGTGATCTCTATGTAGAGGTACTTCATGTCGAGCTTCGGTTTCACAATGACCTTCCCGTCCCAGAGAGTAAAGGTGTATTCCCTGTTTGGAGCGAACTTTATCGCCACTTCAACCGCCTCCTGCCGGTGGGAATATGCTTATGGTGTCATCTTCTCTCAAAGGGGTATCGAGACCCTGAAGGTGCTCGATGTTCTTCCCGTTGACGAGGATTATATGGCCCTGTTCGAGCTCCTTCTTAAACCCCGGGAACATCCTGTCAAGTTCATCGAGAAGCTCCCCCACTGTCTTCGGGCCACTTATTTCGAGCTTTCTCTTTCCGGTGAACTCGATGAGGGTCGCGAACAGCTTAACCAGCACGCAAACCACCTAAACCGGATTCTCCACATAATGGCATAAAAGAGTTATTGGACAAAAATGTGAAAAGGAATCAGAGGAACTCGGCGATGCCAAGTTCCTCAGCCTTTTCCTTTGGAATTCTCCCGTCCTCGGTCCAGCCGCGGAGGGCGTAGTAGCGCGGCAGCATCTCCTTGAGCCTGACAACGTGACCCTTGTTCGGCCCTTCGGGCATCGGCTCCTCGAGGAACCTCTTCGGCAGGGTCTCGTCCTTAGCAGGGTCAAAGCCCGCCTTGAGGTTGAAGAGCCTCTCGGCGTTCCATATCCTCTCTCCGATCTTGAGGTAGTCCTCGGTCGAGAAGTCCCAGCCGAGGGCCGCGTTCAACATGTCGCGGTAGTCGTCCGCGCCGAGACCGAAGGTCGTGAATAGACAGAGACCGGCGGCGTCAATTACCGCGCTAAGGTCCTGGAAGAGTATGAGCATCTTCACCTTGTCATCGCTTATGTCGTGCGGGTCCATCTTATATGGGTAGCCAAGTATCTCAGGGCTTATCATATAATTCTTAATGTGACAGCCACCACGGTTGTTGGTTGCATATCCAAGACCGTGTCCCTCTGCTCCACGCGGGTCGTAGGCCGGAAGTTCAAGCTTCTTGACGCTCATCGAGTACTCCGGATGACCGTACATCTCGGCGAAGCGGTAGCTTCCCTCCGCCAGCTTGTCTCCAAGGCCTTCCCTCTTTGCTATCTTCTCGATGTAGTAGTGGAGAACCTCGGTGTTGCCCCACCTGAAGGGCGGAGCATCGCCGAGCTCTTCGTCAGTGAGGTAGCCCTTCTCGTAGAGCTCCATCGCAGCGGCTAATGTTCCACCGGTTGAAATGGTGTCGAGACCGAACTCGTCACACTGGTGGTTGGCCTCTATGATGCTCGCGAGGTCGTTTATGCCGAGGTTGGCACCGAGCGCCCAGATGCTCTCGTACTCCGGCCCCTCTGTCACACCGACGGTCGGGAGCTTGTTTACTCTACCACAGCCGATCGGACAGGCATAGCACGGCTGGTTTCTTATGAGGTACTTGGCGGTCATGGCCTCACCGCTCTGCTCGTAGGCGTGCTCAAAGACCCCAGTCTGGAAGTTCCTAGTTGGGTAGAGGCCGTTCTCGTTGATTATGTTGACCAGAACAGCCGTACCGTACTTCGGAAGCCCACCTCCAGCAACGGGGTCGTTCCTAAGCTTGTTGATCTTCTCCCTCACAACCAGCATGAACTTCTGCCTGTCGGCTATAGGAACCCTCTTGCTACCCTCAACAGCAATAGCCTTCAGCTTCTTGCTACCCATCACCGCACCAACGCCGGCCCTACCAGCGGCGCGGTGGCCGTCGTTTATAATGGCTGCAAACTTGACGAGGTTCTCACCTGCCGGACCGATGCTCGCTATGTGGAGCTTGTTGCTTCCAATTTCTTTCTTTATTGCCGCCTCAGTCTCGCTGACAACCTTGCCCCACAGGTGGGAGGCGTCCCTTATCTCAACATGGTCATCTTTAATGTAAATGTACACAGGCTTCTCGGACTGGCCTTCAACGACGATGGCATCCCAACCCGCAAACTTAAGCTCGGCGCCGAAGTAACCGCCAGAGTTTGACATGGTTATGAAGCCCGTCTGCGGGCTCTTCGTAACAACGTTGTATCTGCCGCCCGTGGGAGCGCTAGTGCCGCTCAATGGGCCGGGGGCTATAATCAGCTTGTTCTCGGGTCCTAACGGATCCGCCTTCGGATCCATCTCCTTCAGGAGAAGGTATATGGCCAGACCCCTGCTCCCGAGCCACTTCTTGGCCAGCTCTTCGCCGTACTCCTCAACTTTCACCTCCCCGGTGGAGAGGTTTACACGCAGAAATCTCCCCCAGTTGCCGTACATAAAAACACCTCGGAACATATAAGTACATTGGAGTATATAAGGGTTTAGGAAAACACAGCCGAATGCATTTTCGCAGGAGGTAAATGGATTAGTTATCCACTATAACAGGAGGCAAAAATTTAAACGAACCTCTGTGTAACAGGACTGTAATGACCGAGCTCTTCAACTCAAAACTCTGTGCTATATGCAAGGGCAGAAAGTTCCTCTGTGGCAGGCCGACTTGTCCAATACTAGAGAGGTTCAGGATAGCCAAAAAAGCTGAGGAGAAGCTCAACAAGAGGCACATCTTTGGCTCTTCTCCCCCGGGCATCTTCGTTGGAGAGTATGGGTATCCCAAGGTCAGGATCGGCCCTCTAGTACCACCAGTGGAAGGCAACACGAGCCATTTGGACAGTCCTCTCAAATGGGAGAACAAGACGATAAAGGACATCCTCTACTACCGCTCCCTTCTGGTAATGGGGGAGACAAAGACAGACGTCAGCGTTAGGAAGAGCGGAAGGGTTTTAGGCGAGATCCAAGAGCTGGCCATGAGTGTTAAACCCGTTGACAGCGAGGTTATCCTGAAGAGGAAGCCCGTGGTAAAGATAGTCCCGAGCGAGTTTGCGCCGCCGCTCGGGCCGAGGGCGGAGCTTCTTGATTTTGAGCTGACGGAGAATCCGAAGATACCACGCAGAACTGACTACGTTGTAAGCGACGAGCTGAAAGCCGAGCAGGCAATAATGAGGCTCTACAACTGGGGCTTTGACGAGTACTACATCATAAGACTTCTCTCGGCTGGACTGCTGGGGATTGACAGAAAACTGGTCCCAACAAGGTGGAGCATTACCTCTGTCCAAGACACGATTGGAAAGAACCTGAGGCGAGAAATTTTAGACTATCCTGAGATCAATGCCTTTGAAGTATATTTCCACGAGTTCCTTGGGAACCGCTATGCGGTCGTTCTGATGCCCGAGAGCTACGCATTCGAGCTCCTTGAAGTCTGGCTCAAAGGGTCGCTCTTCGGAAGTGAAGAGCCACAGGTCATCCACGACTACGAGGACTTCAGGGGGATCAAAGGTTATGCCAATGAGACGACTGGAGCATACTACGCTACCCGCCTAAGCGTCCTTGAACATCTGAGGAAGAGACGGAAGCAGGCAAGGATAATCGTCTTCCGCGAGGTAACCCCGGCATACTACGCCCCAGTCGGGGTATGGCAGATAAGAGTTGGGGTTAAGAAGGCCCTTGAGAACCCAGTTGGGAGGTTTGAGACGCTCAACGAGGCCTTAGAGGCCGCAAGGAAGCTCCTTGAACACCCGCTTGAGAAGTACCTCGAGAGGAGCTATCTCCTCAGACATCTTGCGAGACAGAAAACTTTAGATGAGTGGCTGGGAAAGGTTTTAACGTGATCCCCCAACCGGATGATGAGCCTTCCATCCCACTGAGTGGTGAGGAGTGCACGTCAGGCTGACGGTGATCTATATGGTGGATGAGGATATTAAAGAGCTCAAAAGGATGGTTGAGGAAGTGAAAAAGCTTAGAGAGGAACTTGAAAAGCTCAGCAAGACCCTTGAGAAGATAGAAAAAGCCCAGAAGGAGGAGGAAGAGTGAGGAAAAAGTTAGCTCTCATAAGCCTCGACGGGAACGGGGTCTACAACCTCAAATACATGCCCTTCCTGAGCGAGCTCGCCGAGAGCGGGCACTTCGCGGTCGTTGATTCGATATTCCCCACCCTCACGGATTTAGTCCACACAAGCGTCATGACAGGTGTGTGGCCAAGGGACCACGGTGTCGTAGAGAACGGCTACTACGACAGGATAGCCGACAGGAAGGTGAACTTTTATGAATACGAAGTAGTGTTTAATCCGCACAAGGTCATCAAGGCTCCTACGATAGTTGACATCCTGAGGGGAAAAGGAGTTAGAACGGCATCAGTTTCGGGCTACACGATGCCGCCCTTCAGCGGAACCGACGTTAGAATCTTTCCTCCCTTCTTCGCGAGCAACGAGATGTACAGGAAACACGGACGTGACTGGAGAAAAGATGTATGGGTTCTCAACTCGGCTCTCTACCTCTACGAGGAGTGCAAACCAGATCTCCTGCTTGTTCACTTCGCCTCGATAGACGGGATGCAACACGACCATGGCCCTCTCAGTGAAGGTGCGATGAAATCTATCGAGACAGTAGATACCGCCGTGAGAACACTCTGGGAAAGGTTGAATGACGAGTACGCCTTCATAATCTTCGCAGACCACGGGCAGGAAAAGGTGCACACCTGGGTGAACCTGAAGACATACCTTAGGGAGAAGGGGATTGAAGTGTTAAGGGTCTCCTCTGGTGGAGGAGCTCACGTTTACCTCAAAGACCCTAATCAAAGAGAAGAAGCCTTTGAAGCACTCAGGAGAGCACCTGGAGTTGAAGAGGTCTTTTTCCGTGAGGAGCTTCCTCACTTGGACAATCCAAACAGCGGCGAACTGATAGTTTCAGCGAAGCCCGGATACTGGTTCTGCTCCCACAGGATGTGCAGGGGGGTTAAGGGAGCCAGCCATTGGGTGAAGGGAATGCATGGCTCGATGAACGAGCCTGTAGTAAAGGTTCCGCTCATACTCTGGAGCTTTGAGAACGTTGAACTTGAGGAACCGAGTCTAACGGATATCGCGCCGACTGTCCTGAAGTTCTTCGGCGTTGAGAAGCCTGGGAATATGGTCGGGAAGAGCTTGATAAAGGAATAAGAGCAAAAGATCAAAGTTTAATCGAGATTTCCGCCTTGTCGCTTTTCTTGAGCTGGATGGCAAAGAGAGCCTTCTCGATGGAGCGCTTGCGGAGGTATGCGATGATAGTTAGGATAAAACCGATGAAAGGAAAGATGCTATTGAGCAGATTCCTACTACCGCCCAGAGATACGACCAGTTCTTAACTGCTATGTCCCCTACCGCAAGACCTATCTCAAGAAGTCCGAGGTAAAAGCCGAGGCCAAGCCAGGCTGTGAGGGCGTTCTTGAAGGCTTCGTTCTGGTATTCATGGGCCTTCTTGTACGCTAGCTCCAAGACTTCGATTTCTTCCTTCTGGGGATAGTCCCACTTGTATGCATCCACGAACTCCTGAGGGTCAGCTTGAATTGCGTACAACGCTGCTATGGTTGAAAAGAGCCCAAGAGGGATCAGAATCATTGATCCAAACATACTAAAGATATCAAGTAAGCCTCCGGATGAATCACCAAAAGCGATAAATGGAGTGGATAAGCCGAGAATAAAAACTACCAATGGCAAGAGTTGCAACGAATTCTTTATCATTATCCCCTTTCAGTTTCTTTTCGAGCTCCTCCACCTGCCCATTTCCCTCCTACCGGAGGGAATAATACCGGGGAGAAGGGTTAAATAGGGCCTCCGCTAACATTTTCCTGGGCATGAGGTATGGAAGGGGTTGAGTACATCTACGATGAACACGGCAGGATAAAGGGTGTGATAGTCCCCCCAGAACTGTGGGAAAAGATAAAAGAAAGACTATTCGAGCCTTCAAAGTACAGGGGGATTTACAAAGGAAAAAAAGACCTCGAAAAGAGCCTCCGGGAGCTGAGGTCGGAATGGGAGAGGGATTTCTGATAGATACCAACATCCTCATATACTACCTCGCCGATGAAATTCCGGAGGATGAGATACCCAAGATAGAGAAAATTCTAAAGGAGAGCTTTAACATCTCCATAATTACCAAGATAGAGTTCCTTGGATGGAAGGGCCACACTCCAGAGGGTTTTGAGAAGTCAAGGGAGTTCATAAGCTTCGCCCGTGTAATTCCCCTCACGGATGATATTGCCGAACTTGCAATTGATTTGAGGAGGAAGAAAAGCATAAAGCTCCCTGATGCCATAATAGCGGCCACAGCCCTGAGATACGGTTACACTCTTGTTACAAGAAACGTTAGAGACTTCAAAGGGATCGAGGGACCTAGGATTTACAACCCGTTTGGAAAGGTTGATAGAAAAATTTGAACCGGTAACGGATGTGCTCCTTAGATACGGAGAATTAATAAGCCCAATACTTCTCAAGCCGGATGAATTCAAAAAGAGAAACGACAGCTCATAAGAACGATAAAAGCCGAAGGAGTACTGCTCGAGATCTAACCAGATCCTCTGATGTTCAAATACGGCCCCCTCTTCATCCTCCTGAGCTGACGGAAGTAAGCATCTTCCTCAAGCCACTCCTCTATCAGCTCGTCGAGCTTCATCGTGAGAGAGGTGGGCGTTGTTGTCGCGTAGATGACCCCTCTAAAGCCGAGGGACTTCATCTTTCTCAGCGCTTCCTTGACTTCATCGTTGCTCAGGTCGTGCATGAGGAAGAACTTCCTCTCGTGCCAGTTTCCGCTTCCTTCGAGAGAGTTCGCCTTTTCAACAACTTCACTGAGAACCCAGTCCCTGCAGTAGCTCGGTATCTCATAGACTGGAACTCCATTAAACGCATCCCTTATCAACTTCACTTCATCCTCGAAGAACCCTATCAGGAATATCATCTTACCACCAGAGAAACTCTCCTTGAGATTTTAAAAAGTGTTTGAAAGTAATGAAAGAAAGTTTGAGAAAAGTCCTCCCTCAGCGTGAGGACTGGGCGATCCTCTCGATCTCTTCCTTCTTGCTGTAGGCGAAGCTCTTTGGATCCTTGTTGGCGGCGGCAATGATTTCCTCGGCGAGGGCCTGGGCGTAGGTGGTCTTGTTCCTGTAGCACTTTATGCTCGCACCGAGGGCGATGTTCTTGAGGGCTATGTCGAGCCTCCTGAGCGGTGAGACGTCAACGGACATGTGGTAGCGGATTCCACCGAAGGCGATGGTGGTCGTGTCTTCTCTCGGAGCGGAGTTCTCGATGGCCCTTATGAGAACCTGGATTGGGTTCTGCTTGGTTCTTCTCTCGATGATCATGAAGGCCTCCTTGACGACCTCGTAGGCCTTCATCTTCTTGCTCATTATCGAGCGGTGCTCGCGCCTCATGAAGTGACCGCCGGCCTTGTAGTGGCTGGCACCGCTCCTCATAACCTTGTTTATGAGCCTCTCAACGATGTGGACGTTGGCCTTTCCAAAGGGCTTCTTGGCGTACCTTCCGTGGCTGTGGGGAAGAATCCTGGCGTCAAGGTTGATGTAGGGCTTGAGTGATGGATCTTCGACGGTAACGTCCTCAACGCTCCACCTGCCCATGACCTTGACTTCCTTCGGGATGAAGAACCTCTCAGTAAGCGGCTTGGCCATTCACTTCACCTCCTCGGCTTCTCCTTCCTTCCCTTAACGAGCTCCTTGAGGCTAACGCGGTTCACCTTGACGACCTTGTACCTGATTCCTGGGATATCACCCATGGAACCACCCTTTGGACCACCGATGCCCTCTATGATGACCTCGTCGTGCTCATCGATGTGGTTGATAGCACCGTCACCCGGGGTGAAAGCTGTAACGACCTTACCGTTCTTAATGAGCTGAACCCTGACTGCCTTACGCATAGCCGAGTTGGGCTGCTTAGCCTCGACTGCTATCTTCTCAAGAACGATACCTCTGGCCTGCGGAGCACCTTCGAGCGGGTCGCTCTTCTCCTTAAGGCGGAGGACTCTTCTCTTATAGCGGATGTCGCTCCAGCGGAACTTCTTCCTCTTAAGTTTGAGCTTCCTTCCGGCAAACTCTCCATACGGGGCCTTCTTACCAGCCATGATCATCACCTCAGATTATCACGACATCCTCAATGCCGTGGTGTCTCTCCATCAACTCCTTAACGAGGTTGATGTTCTGGCCGCCCCTTCCTATGGCCCTCGGCTTGTCACGCGGGCCGACATCGAGGAGGGCGACCTTCTTACCATCCCTCTTTTCGGTGATGTGGACCTTTTTAACCTTAACTCCAAGGCTCTTATAAATGTTCCTCAGGAACTCTTCGGGGTTCTCTGAGTGCTCGATGAGCTCTATCTCCTTCCCGAGCATGCCTTGAACCCTTTTGACGTTTGCCCCCTTCTTCCCAAGGGCGAGGCCCATCTCACCCTTCTTAATGACGTATATGAGCCTGTTCCTGTTAGTGTCTATGAGGCAGTCAAGCACTGTGGCTCCCGTCATGCTCTCAAAGAGGGCTATGTACTTAATCTGGTCGGTGTTGAGCTTGAGTGGCATCACTCCTTACCCCCAGCGAGGGCGAGTATCCTGCTCTCGCCCGGATCGATCACAGCGAGGGCCGAAACAGTGTGAGGCCTACCGAGGAGAGTTCCGAGCTCGACGCTAGTGCCCTCGAACTCGTAAACCGGAATTCCGCTGAGTTTGGCGTAGTAGTAGATGTCCTCCTTGATGTCCGGTCTGGCGTTCTTGGCTACTATTATCAGCTTGGCTCCACCGACCTTTGCCAGGTGGATGGACTTCTTGGCACCCATAACTATCTTCCCAGTGTCCTGGACCTTTCTCAGTTCGAAAGCAAAGTCAACCATTCACTACACCTCCCTACTCCCTTTTCGGTCTCAGGGGGAGACTCATGGCCAGCTTGACGATTCCCGTACCGACTGGCACGGGCTGGCCTATGAGGACGTTCTCAACCACACCGTTGAGAGGATCTACCTCTCCCCTCTCAGCCGCGGCAAACAGGTGCTGGGTGGTTATCTCGAAGGCGGCCCTAGCGAGGACGCTCGCCTTCTCCCCCACTATACCGTGCCTTCCAATTGGTCTTATGACGCCGTCGAGCGTCATCATATCGGCGACGAGCATGATGTGCCTGACATCAACCTCAAGACCCTGTTCGCGCATCGTGGCGACGATTTCGTCGATGATGGCGTTTCTGGCCGCTTCAATGCCGAGCACATCGGCGATCTCCCAGATGTTGTTCGTCCTCGTCCTCGTCGGGTCAACGCCCGGAACCTTAAGGACCTGCTTGAAGTTCGAGCCCTCGGTGTATATCACGTACTCGTCGCCTTCCTTCCTTATGATGGTCTTCCCAACGCCAGAGAGACCCTTAAGGCGGTGCTTTTTAACCTTTTCGGCAATCTTTCTCAGGTCGGAGAGCTTCGTTACCCTCTTGGGCCTCACGACAAGGGTGTAACCTTCAGCCTCAAACTCAGCGCTCTTGAATGAACCGGTGAGCTTCCTTACAACCTTCTCCATGTCGAGGCCGGCCTTTTCCAGCCTCTCCGGGTCGATCTCGACCACGTACTCCATGTTGAGTATGTCTATCGTCTCCTCCCTAGCTAGATTCTCAAGGGTTGTTCCTTCAATTCTCCTGGCAACTTCAAGGGCCTTCTCACGGTCGTAGCGGTGCTCCTCGTCAAGGTAAACGGTCATGATCGGCGTTGAAGGGTTCTTTCTGGCGTCAACAATCTCGATGATTCTCGGAAGACCGAGGGTGACGTTGATCTCAGCAACACCTGCGTAGTGGAATGTGTTGAGGGTCATCTGGGTCGAAGGCTCACCTATGGACTGAGCTGCCACCGTTCCAACGGCCTCTCCCGGCTCTATGAGGGCCTTCTGGTATTCCTTGACAGTCTCGTCTATTATAGCCTGAACCTCGTCCTTCTTGAGCTTGTACTTCTTGTTGTACTCGACGAGCTTGGCGTAGAGCTCTTCCTTGATGTTATCCGGCAGTTCTGCCTTGTTGACCATGGTCTTTATTGTCTTCTCTGCGACCATTTCACTCACCTCCTCCCCTCATCTTGAGCAGGGTTCTTACAATGACTCTATCAACATCAACGGTCTTGCCCTGCCAGCTCTTCATCGGGTCAACGCCGTCCTCACCGTACTTGAACTGAACGATGATTCCCGTTGGGTCTCTTACCGTTCCGTCGTAGTCCACCTTGAGGTCCTGGAGGGCGTTTATGAGCCTCCTCTGCATGTAACCGCTCTGGGCGGTTCTAACTGCAGTATCAACGAGACCTTCCCTACCACCCATGGCGTGGAAGAAGTATTCCTGCGGCGTTAGACCGCTCTTGTATGAGTTCGTGACGAACCCCCGTGCCCTTGCACCGAGGTCGCCGGGCTTGAAGTGGGTGAGAACCCTTCCACGGTAGCCGCGATAGAGACGCTTTCCACGGATAGACTGCTGGCCGAGCATAGCGGCCATCTGGGTGATGTTGAGTATCTTACCCCTTGCTCCGGTCTTGGCCATGATAACTGCGTGATTGTTCATACCGAGATAGCGCTCGGCGACCTTACCGGCGTTGTCACGGGCCTCGGCGAGAACTGCCATAATCTTGCTCTCAAGGGTCTCCTCAAGGGTCTTACCTGGCAGGGGTTCAAGCTCTCCTCTCTGGTAGGCCTCTATGAGTCTCTGGACTTTCTCCTCAGCCTCGCGGATTATCTCGTGTATCCTGTCTATGGCTTCCTGCGGAAGGTCTTCGTCGTCAATGGCAGTCGTGAAGCCCTTGTGGGTGATTACCCAGATGGTCAGCTTGGTAACCTGGTCGAGGAACTGCCTGGCCCTCTCGACGCCGTACTCCCTAACTATGATGTCGAGGAGCTTTCCGTCCTCCCTTCCGTAGGCCTTCTTGTCCACAGCACCGCTCAGGAGCTTTCCGTTCTGGATGTAAACGAAGCCGTCGTAGGCGAGCTTCCTCACTTCCTCCGGATCTGGGATGAGCTTCTCCTCGATGAGCTTCTCAAGAGCCTCGCACCTGTCAGGTTCGTCGCAGAGCTTGTTCCTGTACCAGATCGTCAGATCATCCGGAAGGAGGAGAGAGAATATCGTCTTTCCGCTCCAGAGGGGCTCGCCGTTCTCGTACTTGTCCGGCTCGGGGAGCTTGCTCACCTCTATGCCTGCGAACATGAGCATCTGCTCAACCTCGTAGCGGGTGAAGTAGGCGCCCTCCCTGGTGAGGAGGTAGCCACCCGAAATGTGGTCCTGGATTCCTGCGATGAGCGGGCCACCATACCTCGGAGAGATGATGTGGTTCTGAACTTCCATGAGTATCTTTGCCTCCGCCTGCGCCTCCTCGGTCTGGGGCACGTGGAGGTTCATCTCGTCACCGTCGAAGTCGGCGTTGTAGGGCGGACAGACAGGGAGGTTGAGGCGGAAGGTTCTGTAGGGCATGACCCTAACGCGGTGGGCCATGATGGACATCCTGTGAAGCGATGGCTGACGGTTGAACAGGACGATGTCGCCGTCCTCAAGGTGTCTCTCGACGGTCCAGCCGATGTCGAGCTTCTCAGCGATGAGCTCGCGGTTGCTCTCCATCAGGCGAATTCTCCTTCCCTCGGGATCGATGACATAGTTAGCACCCGGATACTTCTCGGGCCCGTTAAGAACCCTCTGCTTGAGCTTCTCATAGTTGAACTCGGTAACCTTCTCGGGAACAGTGAGCTCCATAGCGACCGCGAGCGGGACGCCGACCTCGTTGATGCTTATCATCGGGTCGGGGCTGATGACTGTACGGGCGGAGAAGTTGACGCGTTTACCGCTGAGGTTTCCACGGAAGCGGCCCTCCTTACCTTTGAGACGCTGGGCAAGGGTTTTAAGCGGTCTCCCGCTCTTGTGCTTCGCAGGTGGGACTCCAGATGTTTCGTTGTTGATGTAGGTGGTGACGTGGTACTGAAGGAGGTCCCAGAGGTCTTCGATGATCAGCTGGGGTGCTCCTGCCTCGATGTTGGACTTGAGGCGGTTGTTGATACGGATTATATCTACCAGCTTGTGAGTGAGGTCGTCCTCGGCGCGGATGCCGCTTTCGAGCGTAATTGACGGCCTCATTGTAACGGGCGGGACTGGAAGGACTGTAAGAACCATCCACTCGGGCCTGGACTTTTCGGGGTGGAGTCCAAGTAAGGGAAGATCCTTGTCGGGTATCTTTTCGAGCCTCTCGCGGACCTCGCTCGGCATCATCCTGTGCTTGTACTCGTTGCCCTCCTCGTCCTTCCTAAGCTCCCAGTAGATGGTCGGTCTTTCGAACTTGATGGGGAACTGCGGTGCTCCACAGTGCGGGCAGACCATTCTCTCTTTGGCCTTCTTGTGTATCTCCTTGATGAGCTTGTCAACAGCCCCCTTCCGGTCACCCATTACCTCGAACTTCTGCATGTACTCCTCTATCTCCTCATCGGTGAGCTTTATCCTTCCACACTCGCGGCACGTGCTCTCCAGGACACGATGGATGGTCTTGGCAAAGCCGACGTGAATAACCGGTCTGGCGAGCTCGATGTGGCCGAAGTGACCCGGACACTCACCCGCCCTGGCTCCGCAGGTTTCACAGCGAAGACCGGGGTCTATGACACCAAGCCTCTTGTCCATCAGTCCGCCTTCTATCGGGTAACCGTCATCGTCGTATGTATCTGGAACAGTTATCTCGGCGGCACTCATCTTTCTGATTTCCTGAGGTGAGAGGATACCGAACTCAATACTCCCGATGACCTTTTTCATCGACTGCATGGCTCTCACACCCTATCCTTCAGCCTGAGGGACGGCCTAATAACCATCGCCTTCAGCTCATCCAGCAACAGTTTGAAGGCGTAGCTCATCTCGACCTTGCTTATCCTCTCGTCCTCACCACAGACAGGACAGTAGACTTTTCCTCTGCGCTTGTCCTCTAGTGCGATGTGTCCGCAGTTCTCACAGACCCAGACCTCAGTCTTATCGCTCTCCTCAAGGAGACGCTCGATGAGCAGCATGGCAGCGCCGTGGCCGATGAGGACATCTCTCTCCATCTCACCGAACCTGAGACCACCTTCCCTGGCCCTTCCCTCGGTCGGCTGCTTGGTGAGAACCTGAACCGGACCGCGTGAGCGTGCGTGCATCTTGTCCGCTACCATGTGGTGGAGCCTCTGGTAGTAGATGACGCCGATGAAGATGTCCGCCTCAAGCCTTCTTCCGGTTATGCCGTCGTACATGACCTCCCTTCCGCTGTGCTTGAAGCCGAGCTCCTCAAGTTCCTTCCTAAGCTTCTCCTCGGGCTCACCGATGAAGGCTGTACCATCAACGCGCCTACCCTTAAGAGCAGCTACTTTACCACCTATGGCCTCAATCAACTGTCCAACGGTCATACGGCTCGGAATACCGTGCGGGTTGACGATGAGGTCTGGAACGATTCCGCTCTCGGTCCAGGGCATGTCCTCCTGCGGGACGATGAGTCCTATAACACCCTTCTGGCCGTGCCTTGAGGCGAACTTGTCACCCAGCTCCGGGATACGGAGGTCTCTCACGGTGACCTTGACAAGCTTCGTTCCGTCGCCAGTCTCGGTGACTATAACCTTATCAACCACACCCTTCTCGCTCGGCCTGACGGTGACGCTCGTTTCTCTCCTTCCCTGGAGAACCATTGAGCCGAGGCTGCTCTGCTCCTCAATGAACCTCGGCGGAGAGGTCCTCCCAACGAGGACGTCCTTACCCTCGACCTTTGACTCGGGGAAGATGAGACCGTCCTCATCGAGGTGGCGGTAATACTTCTCACCGAGATATCCCTGGATGTTTGGTGACGGAACCTCGAAGTTGTCCTTCTGACCACCGAGGTAGCGCTTCTCCTCGGCCTCATAGGTTCTGAAGAATGTTGACCTAGCCAGTCCACGCTCTATTGAGGCTTTGTTGATTATGACTGCATCCTCCATGTTGTATCCGTGGTAGCTGAGAACCGCCACTACGAAGTTCTGACCTGCGGGTCTGTCCTCGAATCCGACGGCCTTCATTATCCTCGAGTTGACGAGCGGAACCTGCGGGTAGTGCATGAGGTGACCGCGGGTGTCGACCCTGATCCTGAAGTTGGCCCAGCCGAGGCCAAGGCTCTGCTTGGCCATACCCGCTCCATAAGTGTTACGCGGAGCGGCGTTGTGCTCCGGATATGGGACGAGTGAAGCTGGAATACCGAGGATAGCAGCAGGCATGAGTTCAAGGTGAGTGTGCTCCTCGGTCACTTCCCACGGCCACGTTGCCACGTAGGCGTTTTCTTCTTCCTCTGCATCCAAGTACTCGATGACGCCCCTCCTGATGAGGTCGCTCCAGGTGAGGGTGCCGTTCTTTATGCCCTCGACGTGCTCCCTTGTGAGCTTCGGCTCTCCGTTCTCGACGACGATGAGGGGCCTTCTAACCCTACCGTCATCGCTGTTTATGTAAACTTCCCTGACTTCCTCTTCCTCGTAGAGGGCAACGTTAATGACGTCGCTTATCTTTCCAGCCCTTCTATCGGCTCTTATCTTCTCAACGAGCTTTCTGCCGTCTTCAACCGTTCCGATGAGGACACCGTTAAGGTAAACACGGTACAGACCAGGGGCGGGCCTTCTCTCCTCTATGGGCACTATGCCCATCTTCATGAGGTACTCTCTAACTTCCTCCTCGGGAATTCCAGTGGTTATCTGGGCCATCAATGCCAGGTTCTTAACGAGACCACAGTTAGGGCCTTCCGGCGTCTCGGTCGGACATATCCTGCCCCAGTGGGTTCCGTGAAGGTCACGGGCCTCGAAGTGAGGCTGATCCCTGCTGAGCGGAGAGGTGACGCGCCTGAGGTGGGAGAGCGTGGACATGTAGTTGGTCCTGTCGAGAAGCTGGCTGACACCCGTCCTTCCGCCCGGCCAGGAGCCGGTAGCTAATGCGTGCTCAATCCTCTCGCTCAGGACGTCGGGCCTTATCGAGTTCCTGACAAAGCGCTGGATGTTTTCAAAGGTGTATCTCTCACCCTTCCTCTGATAGGTTTTGGTCATCTGGTACTGCATGTCCTTGACTAGCTGGCCAAAGGCGACACGGAAGAGGTCTTTGAGAAGGTCTCCAGCAAGCTTAAGCCTCTTGTTGGCGTAGTGGTCTTTGTCGTCCTCGCCGCGTAGACCGAGTGAAAGTTCGAGGACTTTGAGGGCCATCATGCCGAGGTAGTAAGCCTTGGCGCGCCTGTTCTCGGGTTCAACCCCCATGTGCGGGAGAAGGTTGTTGTCTATGATGTGCTCGGCCCTCCTGAGCCTGTACTCCTTGGGCTGCCCCGGAAGGGAGAGCCTGCCGATGTAGTCGAGGGCCTCCTCCTGGGTGCTTATGTCGCTCGCGTCCTCGAGGTTGTCGAAGAGAACCTGCTGTATCCTCGGGTCGTCGCTGACTGCCTCGACGATCTCCTTATCGGTGAGAAGACCGAGGGCGCGCATTACATAGACGAACTTGACAGGCTTTGGAACGTTCGGTATCGTGACGTAGAGAATACCGTCCTTCTTCCTCTCAACGGTAATGAGAGCTCTGTAGCCGTGCCTGTATGAGAAGACCTTGGCAACGACCTTGTTTTGCCTCTCATCCCTCTCAACGAGGGTCTTGTTTGGGGCGAGGTCTTCGATAGAAACTATAACCCTCTCAGAACCGTTGATGATAAAGTATCCTCCCGGGTCCTTCGGGTCTTCGCCGAGCTTGATAAGTTCCTCGTCGCTCAGACCGTAGAGCCTGCAGGCTTTGGACTTGAGCATTATCGGGAGCTCGCCAATCCTGACCTCAACGGGCTCCTGCTCAATCCCGTTCACGACGGGTATCATCTCAAGGTACAGCGGAGCAGAATAGGTTAGGTTTCTTATCCTGGCGTCCATCGGGTAGAGGGGTCTCCTCTGCCCCTGAGCCTCCTGGAATTCGGGCTGTCCCACGCGGATCTTTCCGAACTTGACCTTGAAGTTCGGTATGTCAGGAACAACTTCCCCGAACTCGTTTACGACATCCTGAAGGCCGTGATCGATGAAAGCGTTGTACGAATCCAGATGCTGCCTGACGAATCCCTTCTCCTTCCAGTAGGACTCCATAACAAGCCAGAGCTCATCAGGAGTTAGAGTGGGCTCGGTTACGGTAACTCCCCTGCTCATAACGTCTCACCCCAAAATCAGTCCTCCACAACAAGGCGGTAGTAGTAGTAATAGCCCGCCGTGGGACTCTTTCTTTTGATCTCGATAACGTCACCTGGCTTTGCGCCGAGAGCAACGACGGCAGGATCAGAGGCTTTTATCTGTGGAAGCTGGGATATCCTTATCCTGTACCTCCTGAGAAGCTCCTCTTTTTCCTCTTCGCTGAGGACTCTATGCTCAGGAACTAACACGTGATCGAATATGTTAAACTCTTTTTTCGCCGCCACCGAGAATTGCCCCCTTAACGTTTTTTACAGAACGATTCACTACCCACCACCTGATGCTTCCCATATATAAGCTTTTCGAGTGGTATCTGGAGGAAAAAGGTTTATATCGGTTGCGTAAAGTTTAAGAACCCTTGTGAGGCCGTTTTGAGTCCCATGATGGACTAAAATATACATAGTAGAAAAATAGGAAAATCATTCGAGGGCAGCGAGGAGCTTCTCGAGGAACATCTTTTCTGGATAAGCGCCCTCGAACTGGATCTTGTCCTCGCCGTCCACCTGGATGACTATCTTCGGAACTGCCATGACGCTGTACTGATCGGCCCACTCGGGGTACTCGATTGCCTCGACCATATCGCCGAGTATCTTGCCCTTTCCAGCCAGGGTGTTCTCGATGGCGAACTTGTGGGCCATCCTGACGGCGAGAGGGCAGTACGGGCAGGTGGGTGTGACGAAGACGAGTATCCTGACGTCCTTATCAACGCCGTGAATTGCCTCCTTGGTGTCGGGTGCGAGGTCGGTCGTGCCGTTGCTGACATCAACGATGTCCTCAAGGAAGGCGCCGAACTCATGGCCGGCTGGAAGG
Source organism: Thermococcus peptonophilus (assembly GCF_001592435.1). NCBI lineage: Archaea > Methanobacteriati > Methanobacteriota > Thermococci > Thermococcales > Thermococcaceae > Thermococcus > Thermococcus peptonophilus. The sequence continues at coordinate 1,799,137 of NZ_CP014750.1, read as the reverse complement.
CCAAAGAAGCGAACACCCATATCCCTGCCGTCCTGGGTTATGGTGGTGGCTGGAGCACGGTCTATCCTGTACTGCTCGGCCAGCTTCTTGCCTTCCTCCGTGTCGAAGTCAACGACCTCGTAGCTCAGCTTGTCGCTCAGCTCGGAAAGCTCCTGGACGAGCTGCTTGAGCTGGTCGCAGTACTGGCAGTGCTCCTTCCCGACGAAAACGATGAGCTTAACCGGGTTAGTCATCTTTGAGAAGAACTCCTCCTTAATTACCTTCTTGTCGGCATCGCTAATGAGTCCCATATCAAACACCTCCATCTAAAGGTTTATAACCAACCGTGTGAAGTCATCTTCAGCCTGGAATCCCCAGGTTTGCAACCTAAGGTTGAATGTTCACTATATAAACCTTACGTCACAGATTTGGGCAGGTGTTGGGCATGTCTGAACCGGACATCTTTTACATACTCGGGAACAAAGTTAGGAGAGATTTACTAAGCCACCTCACCTGTACTGAGTGCTACTTCAGCTTTCTTAGCAGCAAGGTGAGCGTTTCCTCGACGGCAGTCGCAAAGCACCTTAAAATCATGGAACGTGAGGGAATTTTGAAGTCTTACGAAAGAGAGGGCCCGTTCATCGGCCCGGCGAGAAAGTACTACAACATCGACATTTCAAAAACGTACGTCGCCACGATAACACCAAACATCTTCTGGTACCGCGGCCTTGACCTAGGCGATGAACATGGTGGGGAGATAGAGATAAACCTCGATCTGCTGAAGGAGAGCCCCGAAAACCTCCTTGAGATGATAGACCTGTTCATGAGAGCTACTAAAGAGCTTGAGAAAGTTCTTGAAGCCCTTAGAGCTATCGAAAGCAGAAGGGACAGGCTTATGAAATCAATAAAGGACACGTACCTCAAAGAGATCGGCGACATGACCCAGCTGGCAATTCTCCACTACGTTCTCCTGAACGGAAGGGCAACAGTTGACGAGCTCTCAGACAGGCTTAACCTGAAGGAGAGGGAAGTCCTGCAGAAGGCCGAGGAGCTGGACAGATTCGTACCGTTAAGAATAAAAGACAGCGTAATTGAGGTTGATGAGGAAAGACTGAAGGCGAAGCTGGGCGGTGAAACCGATGCCGGAGAAGATTAAAGTGGTTGTGAACGAAGATAAATGCTATCTCTGCGGCGGTTGTGCCGGCGTCTGCCCGACACTCGCGATAGAGGTGCATTCAACCGGCTGGGAGTTCATCCAGGACAAGTGCATAAGCTGCAGGATATGCATCAATGCCTGCCCCGTTGGAGCTTTAAGCGCTGAACCCCTGGAGGTGAGCGAATGACCTGGAAGTACGACGTTGTTGTGGTCGGTTCTGGTATCGCTGGCCCCATAGTTGCGAGAAACGTCGCTAAAGCTGGCTTCTCAGTCCTTCTCATCGACAAGAAGTGGGCGATAGGCACTCCCAAGCAGTGCGCCGAGGGAATAAGCATTAAGGTCTTTGATAAGTACGACATCCCCTACGACAAGAGATTTATCAACCGCGAGATCTACGGAGCCAAGCTCTACTCCCCCAGCGGCTACGAGCTTGAAATGCGCTACAAGGAAGTCAGTGGGGTCATCCTTGAGAGGAAGGTCTTTGACAAGATGCTCGCTTACTACGCCGCTAAGGCCGGTGCGGACGTCCTCGCGAGGACTGAGGCCCTTGACGTCATAAAAAAGGACGGCAAGATAGTCGGAATCAAGGCCAAGCACGAGGATGAGCCTGTTGAGATTCACGCTGACATTATCGTAGCGGCTGACGGCGTTGAGAGCACCATAGCGAGGAAAGCCGGAATAAACACCTACGCTCCACCTCACGAATTCGACTCAAGCTACGAGTACGAGATGCTCATAGAGGGCTTTGACCCGGATTTAATCCATCTCTGGTTCGGCAACGAGATTGCCCCGAGGGGTTACGTCTGGGTCTTCCCGAAGGACGAGGACAGGGCCAACGTCGGCATAGGCATAAACTCCGACAATCCAAAGACCGCCAAGTACTACCTCGACAAGTGGCTGAAGGAGAACAATATTCCCGCAAAGAAGCTCCTCGAGGTGAATGTCGGCGTTGTTCCCGTTGGGGGCTTCGTCAAGGAGCTCGTCAAGGACAACGTTCTCGTCGTTGGGGACGCAGCCAGACAGGTAAACCCGATGCACGGCGGTGGAATGGCCGAGGCAATGGAAGCAGGAACGATAGCTAGCAAGTGGATCGTCAAGGCCCTCGAAGAGGAAAACATCTCCCTCCTCCAGAACTACACCAGGGAGTGGTGGGAGACCGATGGAAAGAGACTTGAAAAAGTCCTCAAGGTCAGGCGCGTTACGGAGAAGCTTACTGATGAAGACCTCGATCTGTTCATCCAGTTACTCAGCGGCGCCGACGCGGAGAAGATAGCTGCTGGTGACTACGTTGAAGTCATAAAAACCCTCCTGAAGCACCCGAAGGTTCTGATGAGCAAGAGGAGGCTCAACCTCCTCAAGGAGCTTCTTTAACCAGCCTGAACCCCTTCTTCTTTTCCTTTGAGAAAACGATTACCTCAACAGGTTCCCCCATCGTTAGCCGGCCCCAGGGGGCGTCCAGGTGTTTCTTATCTTTGAAGCGGTAGTAGAGCTCAACATCGCCCGAACTCACCACTTCAAAGTTCCCAACGTCCCCAACCGAGGCGATCTCCTCACAGAGACCATCTTTACAGGGCAGTTTAGAAGGCTTAAGCCCCAGCTTCATCTCAAGGTATAACAGTCTCGATAGAGCCTCAACGGTGGGAGGGTTCATCCCATAAATCCTCCTGACGGCTTTCAAGAGGAGCGGAAACTTCCGGTCATCCTTCGACATTCCGTAGCCAAGCTCCCTAAGAGGGTCACGCGGAAAAACACCATGAAGGGCATTGCGAAGCTTAATTATTCTGTTCACCCACACCTGTATTTCCTTTGGGCTTCCGAGCATTGAAAGCCGTCTGTCAAGTGAAAAACCACGTTTTATATCTAAATTTTTCAACACACCAAGCTGGAGGTCAAGATCAGGGTTGCTCACTAAGAGGCCGTTCTTCTTCATCAGAGAGTATCCTTCGCGAAAGAACTTGTAGGATTCCTCAACGACGTCGTCCATGTTTAATGCGAAAGCGTACAGACTGGCATCTCCAAGGCCAAGGACGAAGAGGGACTGAATGTCCAGGAGAAAAGCAAGTGTAACGTTGTTCTCGGCAATCCGTTTTCTGAGTTCATTTAAAACACTCTCGGAGTTTGCCAGCAATGTCCTAACCGTGCGTTCGGCGTCCAGCATATTTGGAAGTAATGCCTCCCCAGATAAATGTTTTCCTTAGACTGCACTAATCTAGCAAAGGTTTAAGGCCTCGAACTCCAAACAATATTGGGTGGTATCATGCACGGGCCAATGGGTCTTGGAATGTTCACAATGGGAGTAGTGGGTCTAACTGCCATACTCATTGCACTGGTTATAGCGGGCTTTGTTCTGTACCTTGGTGCAGAGTTGGCCGGGATTAAAAAAGCGAGCCTTGGGAAGTCAATAGTGGCCGTCGTTGGCGGCGGAATTCTGGCAGGAATCCTGTTCATGATCCCACTGCTCGGATGGATACTTGGCATAATAGCCTACATCTGGGTGATAAAGGTAGTGTTCGATACCAACTGGTTCAAGGCTACCCTAGCTTTCCTAATTGCAATAGCCGTTGAGTTCATAGTGCTGTGGTTCTTCAGGTTGCTTCTCGGGATATCCATGATGGCGGCGCTTTAGTTCACTTTCTTTTTCCAGTCCTTGCAGTTCATGTCGAGGCATATCTCGTATTCCCTGCCCTTCTCCCGTATCTTTACGACGGGCGCACCGTTGCAGCAGGTCTTTCCAGTTGGGATAACCTGCCCGCGCTGAAGGATTGGATAGGTAACATCACACTTCGGCCAGTTTGAACAGCCGACAAACCTCTTCCCTGTCTTCCTGTTGTAGCGGATGACGAGATCGCCGCCGCACTTCGGGCACTTACCCACGACGAGGGGCTTCCTCTCGGCTTTTTGAGTAGTTCCCCCACCAGCCTTGCCGTCGGATTTTTCCTCGTCGTTGGTATCTTTAACCGCCCCCGCTTTCTTCGCGGCCTCTTTGCTCGTCGTTACGCCGGTTCCAGTGCTCTCAAGGAGCATTTTGCCGATATCCAGCTCCTTTTCTTTGAAGACCTGGAGTATCTTTATCAGCTGTTCCTTGCTCTCCTCGATGACTTGGTCTTTGTTCGCCTTTCCTGCCATTATTTCCTCCATCTTCTCTTCGAAGGCCCTCGTTAGTTCAACGCTGACTATATCCGGAACGTTCTTTTCGAGGGCCTCAACAACACGCATTCCGAGGGGAGTTACCTTGATCTTCTTCTTGCCCTCGATGTAGCCTCTGCTGTAAAGGGTCTCAAGAATTTGAGCGCGAGTGGCCTTTGTGCCTATGCCGAGGTCTTCCATCTTCTTTATGACCGCCGCTGGAGAATAGCGAGCCGGTGGCTTAGTCTTCTTTTTCTCGCGCTTTATCTGGATGACCTTTACGGCTTCACCCTCCTTAAAGGCCGGGAGAATAACCTCGTCAAACTTGACGTACTTCCCGTAAACCTTCAGCCAGCCCTCCTTGAGCGTCCTCGCACCGCCCAGGATGAAGCGGTGGTTGTTGGAATTTATTATCACCTTCATGCTCTCCCTCACAGCTGGCTCCATGAAGAGCGCCAAAAAGCGCCTGACGACAAGGTCATAGATGTTCTGCTCGTCCTTCGTCAGCTCACCTGGCTTTGGAAGCTCGCCCGTTGGGTATATAGCCGGGTGAGCTGGATCGTCCTTCTTTCCCTCTACCGGCTTGAGGTTTTCCTTGCCCAAAAGCTCGTGGGCGAAGGGCTTGTACTCCGGCAGTTTGGCTAAGTTCTGTATTATCGAGCGGAAGTTCAGGTTCTTGGGGAGCTTTTGGGAGCTTGTGCGTGGATACGAGCAGATCCCGCGCTCATAAAGCTTCTGCGCGATGTCTAAAGTCTTCTTTGGAGAATAGCCGAAGGCCGAGTAGGCCTCCCTCTGGAGGGTTCCAAGGTCGAAAGGGACAGGCGGGTTTCTCCTCTGCTGTTTTACTTCAACTTTCTCAACGAATGCAGGTCCCTTCTTGGCCTCCGCCACTACCTTTTTGGCCTCTTCCTCGTCCCAAACTTTCTCTTTCTCATAGACGGCCGTGTACTGCTCCCCGTTCTTTTCAAGGAGCATCTTTATGACCCAGTAGGGCTTAGGCTCGAAGTTCTGTATCTCCTTCTCCCTCTCAACCAGGAACTTAAGAGTAGGCCCCTGAACCCTACCGGTCGAGAGAACCATCCACTTCCCGCTCGCGCGCTTTATGGCAGATGTCAAAGCCCTCGAAAGGTTCACGCCCCAGTACCAGTCTAGAACGTGGCGGGCTATTCCTGCATCTGCCATCCCGAAGTTTATCGTCGGTTCCATGTTGTACCATGCCTTGAGGAGATCCTTCTTGGTCAAGGCAGAGAACTTCATGCGCTTGGCCTTTGAGGGATCAACGCCGCAGGCGTACTTCAGGGCTGTGTAACCTATCACCTCTCCTTCAGTGTCGTAGTCGCAAGCAACCACGAACTCATCAGCCCTCTTGGCGAGGGTTGCAAGGGCTTTAATGTAGTCCTTCGCGTAGCTCTTCCCCTTTTCAGCAACATAGACGGGAACCCACTCGATGTCGAAAACAGGGTAGCCGTAGGTCTTGGTTTTTGGAGCAAGGGAGAAGAGATGCCCAACGGCCGGGGCGACTATAACCTTCTTTCCGTCCCGCGTGAACTCATAATAGCTAACCTTGCCGATTGTCTTCCTCACGGGCTTGCCTTCAGCTAAAGCGTAGGCTATCTTTCTAGCGACATTGGGCTTTTCAGCGATGATGAGCGTAACCATAGGCCTCTCAGGAAGTTAGCCGTGAGGTATAAAAATTCTCCGAATGATTTATAACCCCGCACCCTAGATGATGAACGATGGCGATGATCAGCGTCGGGGGCGTTGGAGTACTCTTCGAGGGGGAGCTTGACGACGGTTTTGAGGACGGTTTTCAAACAACCTTTGCCAGGCGCTATCTTCCAGATGTTCTGCGTGGTGATGCCCGCCCAAACGTAATCATCGAGCGCTTCAAGGGCGAGAAGTTCAGGGTCTTCAGTTCCCTCTACGATGTCAATTCAAAAGACTACTACAAGCTCGAATCCGCAGTTCCGCAGGCGTACAAAAACGAGGCCCCAGTGTTCTTCCTCCTCCAAGCAACCGCGAGGGCTGGTGCAAGGAAAGGCAGGATTTTCATCACGGATTCTGTCAGCGTTATAAACGAAAACGGAAAAGCCGTTCTCTTTGTTGGGTATCCTCACACCGGAAAGAGCACGATTTCCGCCTTGGCCCTTTCTGAGGGTCTGCCCGTCCTGAGCACAGAGAACACCGTTGTGGACGTAAGGGACGGAAGGATTTTCGTCATAGGGGGCACCGACGTCCTGGTATACGACCCGAAGATAGAGGAGATCTACGGGATAAAGGTGGAATACCAGGACACCACGAGGAGCGGGTACAGGATCGTAGACATATCGAGCTCCGAGAGGAGGATTGCCCTTAGAAGGGGCGTAGAAATCGAGAAGATAATCATCCTCCACGCGGCTTTTGGCGGTGGAGACGCGAGCTTTTCTCCAGTGAGGGGTAGGAAGATCAAAAAGACCCTCTGGTACTTCTCAACGTCTCTCCTTAAAGGAATGGACTACTACGAGCCGGCCCCGCTCTACATGCCCATGAGCGACGAGATAAACTCGAACCTGAACAGGCTCCTCGACATGGCGGTGGAAAGCTACTCAGGGGCGATGTTCGAGGCCTTTGGAAACCATAGGGACGTTTTCAAGAGGACGGTTCTTTTCCACTAGAAACGCTTTTATTGTGATCTCCAAACCAAGAACCGGTGGTGGGGATGATAAAAGTCAAGGTCCTCGGAAGGGGAATAGAAAAGGAGATAGAGTGGCAGAAGGGCGTTACCGTAGCAGACATCCTGAGAGAAGTTGGCTTCAACACCGAGAGCGCCATAGCGAGGGTGAATGGAAAGGTCGCCCTAGAGGAAGAAAAAGTAGAGGACGGCGCTTACGTCGAGGTAATCCCCGTCGTCTCTGGCGGATGAAAAGGGAGAGAAAAATCACTCTGCCATCCTCTTTCTCATGAACTCTTCGAACCTGTCCATTGCCTTCTCCAGTATCTCAACCGGCGGCAGGAAGACTATGCGGAAGTGCCAGTTTCCTGCCCTTCCGAAGCCCGAGCCGTGGACGAAGAGAACGTGGGCCTCGTGGAGGACATCGAGGACGAACTCCTTGTCGCTCTTCCACTTGGAGCGCTCCTCTATCCTCGGGAAGATGTAGAACGCTCCCTGCGGCTTCTGGGTGCTAACTCCCGGTATCTCGGTGAGGCGCTTGTAGATGTAGTCCCTCCTCTCCTTGAGTTTCTTCATGTACTCTTCCAGGTAGTCCATCGGGCCCGTTAGGCCGGCTATGGCCGCGAACTGTGCCGGGGTGCTCGGGCATATTCTTATGCGCATAAGCTTGTCAACGGCCTCCCTGACCTCAGCGAGCTTGTTTTCGGGGTCAATGTAGTAGAAGTAGCCCAGGCGCCAGCCGGTGGCGAAGTAGACCTTGGAGAGGCCGTTCATAACTATAACAGGAACGTCCTTTGTGAGCGAGCCCGGTGAAACGTGCTTGCCCTCGTAGGTCATGAGGTCGTATATCTCGTCGCTGATAACGGGAAGGTCGTATTCACCTGCCAGCTCGAGGATTTCTTTCACGGTCTTCTTCTCGTAGAGCGCTCCTGTGGGGTTATTGGGGTTGATAACGGCTATCGCCTTAGTCCTCTCGTTTATGCGCTTTCTCATATCATCTATATCCGGCTGCCAGCCGTTCTCCTCTATTGTCTCGTACTCATTTGGAATTCCACCGTAGAACTTGACAAGACCGGTGTAAGGGGGATAGCTCGGACTTGGAACCAAGATGTTGTCTCCCGGGTCGAGAAGTGCCCCAAAGAGGAGCTGAAGTGCCTCGGTGACGGCAGTTGTGACGCGGACGTCATCGGGGGTGATGTCCACGCCGTTCTTCCTCTTCTCGCGCTGAACTACAGCTTCCCTCATCTCAGGTAAACCCTCACTCGGCCCGTAGTAGTTGTGACCCTCTTTTATGGCCCTACAGTATGCCTCCTTCATGTGTTCCGGCGGCTGGAAGTCGTACTTCCCGGGGTCACCTATGTTGAGCCTGATTACCTCAATGCCCTTTTTCTCAAGCTCTCTCGCCGGGAGGACGACATCCCTTATGGCGTACTCAACGCCCATCGCCCTTTCGGAAGGTTTGATCATGTGAATCACCACCCACCATTAAGACATCCATCATAAAAACCTTGGCACGATTTTGAGTACTCCAAAACCGAACGTTTTTCAGGAAGGGTTTTAAAGTATGGGCTGCACTTTTCATGGGCAATGACGAGTAGCAAGCATTCTGAGGAAGGATGATGACGTGAACACCCTCCGAGCCCTTCGATAATTTTATTAATGGCAGTCGGTTTCTCAAGACCATGAACATCTTTGTATTTCTGCTTGGAGGCCTGTTAATTGGCTACCTCCTGAGGAGAGCAGGAAAAAGAGTGAAAGTTGACGCGGCCATAAGCGTTGCTCTCCTCCTGATGATATTCTTCCTGGGCGTAAAAACTGGAACCGTTGAAGTCAGTGCCCTGTGGCTCCTTGCTTCTTCCCTCGTATTCGCGGTTCTAACGATTCTCGGGAGCCTGGTGCTGGCTCTGGGGGTGAAAACTTGAGGTTCCTCTACCTTGTGCTCGGTTCTCTCGTCCTTGGACTGCTCACTGGACATTTCCTAGGCCTGGATTTTGGAAACGCCTACGAGATTATGCTCGATCTCCTTATACTCCTCATAGGGGTCGATCTGGGTATGAGCCTCAACGCAGAGGAGCTGAAAAAACTCGGAAAGAAGTCCCTCATCCTGCCGACGGAGACACTTTTGGGATCTCTCCTTGGAGGGGCGGTCGGGGCGTTAATGCTCGGAATAAACGTGAAATGGGGACTCGCAATAGGTGCAGGGTGTGGGTGGTACTCAATAACTGGTCCGCTGATAGCCCAGTACTCGGCAATCTACGGTGCCATAGGATTTTTGAGCAACCTACTTAGGGAAATCCTGACTATAATCTTGTATCCGATTCTCATAAAATGGATACCGCCAGAGAAGGCAGTAGTCATGGGCGGGGCAACGACCATGGACACAACCCTGCCGATAATAACAAAATTCGGGGGAAGGAAAACCACTTTAGTTGCCTTTGCCCACGGCTTCATCCTTACGGCGGTAGTTCCGTTCGTGGTGTCGTTTATCCTGAGCCTCTGAAGCTCATTTCTCCTCCGAATACCTCTTTAACAGCCCGTCAACAACAACTTTGTGCTGCTCCTCGTTCTTCCTCGCGCTCTCCGCAAAGGCCTGTACGACCGGGTGAACCGCGTTCTGCTCAAGAATTCTGTAGTTCTCACTCATTTTCTCGCAGAGGGCCCTGAGCTTTTCGAGCTTGCTCTTTATTTCCTTGAGCTTCTCGGGTGGGATGGCCACGTTATCCGGAAGGTTCTTGAGCAACTCTTCGAGGGCATCCTCAGGCGGGATTCTGCTTCCAAGGAGCCCGTAGGGGGCAACATGAACGGCCGGAATTCCCGGTATCAGGACGAGACCGCTGGACACCTGGTTCCTCGGGGCAGTTTCGGGCGTCTCAGGCACGTCAACGTATCCGAACTCTTCGATCAGCTCTATGGCCTCTTTGTAGGCCTTCTCGAGTGCCTCTGCAAGCCTCCTGTGGAGAATGGTGTCAACGGTCATCCTCAGAAGGAGGACTCTGAGGTCAGCGTACTCCGGGCTCTTCAGGGTTTTGAGAAGGGCCTTGTATTCCTTTTCGGCCTTCTTTTCGACTTCTTTCACGTTTGTGACTGCCTCGGCAAGCTTCATGGTCTCACCTCCTCCGGCTCTCCAGGAGATTTTAATAACATTTTGTATTTAAACTTTTCCCCGTGGAAAAACTTTTTTAAAGCCTTTCCCATACCGATGCCTGCAGGCGATCATGCCTCATGGCTCGGGGGTATCCGAAGGCAAGTAGGAACCCACCGGGCCTCTCTCGGAGGTGAGAGGAATGAAGTACCCGAAGCAGATAAGGACGTACTGCCCGTTTTGTAAGAGACACACCATTCACAAGGTCGAGAAGGTTAAGAAGAGGCCGAGGAGCGAGCTGAGCGCGGGCCAGAGGAGGTTCAGGAGAAAGCTCAAGGGTTACACAGGTTTCCCGAGGCCGAACCCGGCTGGAAGGGAAAAGCCGGTCAAGAAGCTCGACCTCAGGTTCCGCTGCACCGTCTGCGGAAAGGCCCACACCAGGGGACAGGGCTTCCGTGTGAAGAAGTTCGAGCTGGTGGAGGTGTGATGCGATGGCCCTCCCGAAGAACCTCATTCCGATGCCGAGGAGCAGGTTCCTCCGCGTTAAGTGCATTGACTGCGGCAACGAGCAGATAGTCTTCAGCCACCCGGCCACTCCCGTCAGGTGCCTGGTCTGCGGCGCCACTCTCGTCGAACCGACCGGCGGAAAGGGCATCATCAAGGCTAAGGTGCTTGAGGTTCTTGAGTGATTCCTTTCCTTTTCACCAAACTTTTAAAACCTCTTCTCGTTAATCTTCTCGGAGAGAAAACTTTGAGGTGATTGAAATGCCAAGGAAGGCTAAAGAGTACCCAGAGGAAGGAGAGTTTGTGGTTGCAACCGTTAAGAACATTCACCCTTACGGAGCCTTTCTCACCCTTGACGAGTATCCCGGAAAGGAGGGCTTCATGCACATAAGCGAGGTAGCCCCCACATGGGTCAAGAACATAAGGGACTACCTCAAAGAGGGACAGAAGATAGTCGCCAAGGTCATCCGCGTTGACCCTGAGAAAGGACACATCGACCTGAGCCTAAAGAGGGTTAACCAGCAGCAGAGGAAGGCAAAGCTCCAGGAGTACAAGAGGGCTCAGAAGGCAGAGAACCTGCTTAAAATGGCTGCCGAAAAGCTCGGAAAGGACTTCGAAACGGCCTGGAGAGAGGTCTGGGTTCCGCTTGAGGAAGAGTACGGCGAGGTTTATGCTGCCTTTGAGGACGCGGCCCAGAACGGGATGGACGTCCTTAAGGGACTCATCAGCGACGAGTGGATTGAGGCTTTAAAGCCGATAATCGAGGCCTACGTCGAGATTCCGACGGTCACTATAGATGCAGAGTTTGAGATAACCGTTCCGAAGCCCAACGGCATCGAGATAATCAAGGAGGCGCTCATAAAGGCCCGCGACAGGGCAAACAAGGAGAAGGACATCGAGGTCAAGTTCTCCTACCAGGGAGCGCCGCGCTACAGGATCGACATCACCGCTCCAGACTACTACAAGGCCGAAGAGGTCCTGGAAGACATAGCCGAGGAGATTCTCCGCGTCATCAAGGAAGCGGGCGGAGAGGCGACGCTGATAAGGAAGGAGAAGAGGATTAAGAAAGTTAAGAAGAGGGGTTCCTGATGCACTTCAGGATAAGGAAGTGCCCCAACTGCGGGAGGTACACGCTGAAGGAAGTCTGCCCGGTCTGCGGGAGCGAGACCAAGGTAGCTCACCCCCCGCGCTTCTCGCCGGAAGACCCGTACGGCGAGTACAGGCGGAGGCTTAAGCGTGAACTCCTTGGTATTAGTAGGAGGTCTTGAAGATGAAGGAAACGATGATTTACCTGCTTGAGAGGCCCCAGCTGAGGGACCCGGTATTCATCGAAGGCCTTCCTGGGATAGGCCTCGTTGGAAAGCTCGCGGCTGACCACCTCATTCAGGAGCTTGGAGCAGTCAAGTTCGCCGAGCTATACTCCCCCCACTTCATGCACCAGGTTCTCATCAAGAAGGGCTCGATAGTCGAGCTAATGAAGAACGAGTTCTACTACTGGGTTAACCCCGACGAGGACGGCAGAGACCTCATCATAATAACCGGCGACCAGCAGGTTCCACCAACAGACAGTCCCGGCCACTACGAAGTCGTTGGAAAGATGCTAGACCTCGTCCAGGAGCTCGGCGTTAGGGAGATAATAACCATGGGCGGCTACCAGGTGCCGGAGCTGAAGGGCGAGCCGAGAGTTCTCGCCGCTGTAACCCACGAGGAGCTAGTAGAATACTACAAAAAGAAGCTTGAGGGTTGCTCAGTTGAGGTAATCTGGAGGGAGGACGAGGGCGGAGCCATTGTTGGTGCCGCGGGCCTGCTCCTTGGCATGGGCAAGCTCCGCTCGATGTACGGCATAAGTCTCCTAGGTGAGAGCCTCGGCTACATCGTCGACCCGAAGGCAGCTAAGGCAGTCCTGAGCGCCGTCACTAAAATCCTCGGCATCGAGGTCGACATGACCGCACTCGAAGAGCGTGCCAAGGAGACCGAGGAGATACTTCAGAAAGTCCAGGAGATGCAGAGGGCGATGCTGGAGCAGGGAATGCCCCAGTCAACACAGGAAGAGGAAGATAGGGGCTACCTCTGATGTAATTTTTGTTTTTGTTTCTTCTAATACCAATCCCCCATACTTGGGTTCTAAACCTTTTGTTTGTATCAACATCTTTGGAAAAGACTTTTATATGGTAACACTATCTTAGAAATTGATGATACATAATACACCAATAATTGGGAGGTGTTGGCATTGCACATCCCCGATGGATACCTGGGCCCATACACCTGTGCGTTTTTCTACGCTGTGATGGTTCCAATATGGTACAAAGCCTTTAAGTGGCTGAAGAAACTAAAACCTGCGCAGGTGCCGCTGTTGGGAGTCTTAACGGCCTTGGCATTTCTGGTAATGATGTACAACCTGCCGGTTCCTGGGGGAACAACGGCACACATCGTAGGAGGCACAATAATAGCAATACTCATTGACCCATGGGCGGCAACTGTGGCCTTAACGATAGTCCTCCTTATACAGGCCCTCTTCTTTGGCGATGGTGGAATAACAAGCTACGCCGCCAACGTCTTCAACATGGGAGTTGTCCTTCCCTTCGTCGGCTACTACACTTACAAGGCCCTGACAAAGGCAGGAATAAGCGAGGTGCTTTCAGCGGGTATAGGGGCTTACGTTGGCATAGTAGCAGCCGCTATAGCAGCCGGAATCGAGCTTGGTGTTCAGCCCCTTCTTCAGCCCGGTTACTCCCCATATCCTCTGAGTGTCTCCGTCCCAGCTATGGCGATAGCCCACCTTGTAACTGCAGGACCAGCGGCTGCCGTGGTAACTGCTGCGGTCGTGTGGTACGTTAAGAGGAGCAGACCCGACCTCTTTGGTATGCGGGCGATCGCTGGGACGAGGTGATGGAAATGGACAGGGTTACCAAGGCGTTTCTGAGCTTGGTGGCCGTTTTGATAATCCTCTCCCCAGTAGGGATACTCCTAGTCTGGAACTACGACGATGCCTGGGGCGAGTGGGACGTAGCAAGAGTAGAGCACATGGTTGGTCAGAAGCTCCCGGGAATGGAAAAGCTTGCAGACGCGTGGAACCACGCCATACTTCCCGACTACAACGTCCCTGGATGGGAGGACAAGCTACACGCGTCTATGGGATACATACTCTCGGCGGTCGTCGGCGTAGCCCTTGTACTGGGGTTCTACTACATACTCGTCAAGTTCGTGGCTGGAAAAGGCTTAGCCTCTTGATTTTTAATATTCGGTGATCGCTTATGGGGCTCCTCGAGGAGACGGCAAAGGAAGTGCTCCAGTTCACGACGGAGGCAGTGTTCTCAGAGAGATACGCCAGGGAAGACGGTCTTTTGCAGAAAGCCGATCCGAGGGTGAGGTTCTTTTCTCTCTTTGTTTTGGTCTCGACGGTGGTCTTCCTCAGGTCTTTCACAGCCCTCTTGGTTTTCTATACTGTTCCTCTTCTTCTTTCATACTTTTCCAAGGTGAAACTTGGGGACTTCGTCAAGCGCGTTTGGGTCTTCGTACCGATTTTCACGGGGATAATTGCAGCTCCCTCTATGTTTATGGTACCAGGGAAGCCGCTTCTAACAATTCCCCATACTGACATAACTCTTACATGGGAAGGACTCAGATGGGCGGTTCTATTCACGCTCAGGGTTGCAACGGCGGTGTCCTATGCAGTCCTTTTTACGATGACGAGCAGGTGGAATGAGGTTCTCTCGGCACTCTCGAGCTTCAAGGTTCCCGGAATGGTGATAACCATAGCGACACTCGCCTATCGCTACACTTTCCTCCTCTCAAAGCTCCTCCTGGATTCCATGCACGCGAGGAGAGCCAGGCTCGCAGGAGACCTAGGTATGGTTGAGAGCTGGAAGGAGGCCGGAAAGCACATAGGAGCAACCTTCATAAAGGCCAGCGCCCTTGGGGAGGAGGTGTACTACGCGATGCTCTCAAGGGGCTATAAAAACGAGGTTCCGCCGGTCGAGGGCTTTAAGATAGAGGCCGTGGACTACCTGATCATATCCCTCACAGCGTTTTTACTGCTCTTTGGGGTGATAGCTACCAAGGTGGGCCTACCATGAGGGTTTACGAGCTTAGAAATGTCTCATACCGCTATCCTACCGGCGAATGGGCATTAAAGGGAATAAACATGGAAGTCAAAAGGGGGGAGACGCTGGCTATCGTAGGCCCCAACGGGGCCGGAAAGACAACGCTCCTGAAGATAATGGACGCGCTTATCATGCCAACCGAAGGGGAAGTTCTTTTCGAGGGCAAACCGATAAGGGAGAAGACAATGACTGACAGGGAATTCCGGAGGAAAGTCGGCTTTCTCTTCCAGAGCCCAGATGTTATGCTCTTCAGTGCAACCGTCCTGGACGATGTTGCATTTGGGCCTATTCACCTCTGGGGCAGAAGAGAAGGAATAGAGAGGGCAGTTGGGGCACTGAAACTGCTCGGCATAGAGCACCTTTCCGGCAGGCACCCCTACAGCCTGAGCGGAGGGGAGAAAAAGAAGGCCTCAATAGCGGCGGTTCTGAGCATGGATCCAGAGGTTCTCCTTCTCGATGAGCCGACGCGCGACCTTGACCTAAAGAACAGGAACTTTGTCATCGACATGATACGAGGGTGGAAGGCTGAGGGAAAAACAGTAGTCGTCGTTACTCATGATCTGAGGCTTATAAGACTAGCGGACAGAGTATACGTGCTCGATAAGTCCCTCCTCTTCGAAGGGACACCGAAAGAACTGTTTTCAAGGCCTGAACTGATAGAGCGGGCCAACCTCGACGTGCCCGAGATAGTAAGGCTCTTTCATCTCTTGGAAATAGATGAAATCCCGATGAGCGTGGAAGAGGCCGCTGATATAATAAAAAGGTGGAAGAGATTTAACCCTTAAGCGCTTCTTCAAGCAACCTAATCCCAAGCTCAAGGTACTCCTTTGCCTTTTCCTCGCTCTTGGCCTCGCTGAAGATCCTGATTATTGGCTCTGTCCCGCTTGCCCTCACGAGAACCCAGCCGTCGTCGAAGATTATCTTAGTCCCGTCGGTGGTGTCTATCTTGTAGCCTTTCTTCTCTGCAAGCTCTGCCACTTTGGCAACTATAGCCTTCCTGTCACCCTCAACGTGCCTCTTCGTCTTGAACTGGTAGTACTTTGGCAGCTCGTCTATCAGCTCGCTGAACTTCTTGCCGCTTTTGGCGAATATCTCGACTATCTTCGCTGTGGTCATCGCCCCGTCCCTGCCGAGCACGAAGTCAGGAAAGATAACGCCGCCGTTCTCCTCGCCGCCTATGGTGCCGTTGTTTTCGAGAAGAGCTCTGGCAACTATGAGGTCTCCCACCTTAGTGCGCATGACCTTCGCGCCGTTCCTCTTCGCTATGTCGTCGAGGAGGTTAGAAGTCGCTATTGTTGTCACAAGCAGTCCACCGCCCTTCTCCCTAAGGACTGCGTCGGCAACGAGTGCAAAGGTCTTATCGCCCTGGATGAAGCGGCCGTTCTCGTCGATGAAAACCGCCCTGTCAGCGTCTCCATCCTGGGCAACGCCGAAGTCAGCTCCAAGAGCTTTAACGATCTCCATGAAACCCTTGAGGTTCTCCTCGTTCGGTTCGGGATTCCTAGCAGGGAAGTGGCCGTCTGGATGAGCGTTAACGGAAACAACCTTACAGCCGAGCTCTCTCAATAGATAGGGCAGGGTTAGACTGCCAGCGCCGTTGGAGGTGTCAACGACGACGAAGGGTCGCCTCTTCTTTATCGCCTCCACATCTACCCTGTTCTTTATCGCCTCGATGTAGGGCTTGATTATGTCCTCCTTCCTCAGTTCACCTATCTCGTCCCACTTGGCCCTGTGGAAGTCCTCCTTGAAGAACAGTTCCTCAACGATGGCTTCCCTTTCCTTCTTCAACCCCATGCCGTTCGGTTCGAGGAGCTTTATGCCGTTGTACTCGGGCGGGTTGTGAGAGGCGGTTATGACCGCTCCACCGTCGGCATTGAAGTGATTAGTAGCCCACTGGATTGCCGGGGTCGGGGCTATTCCGACGTCTATGACGTCACAGCCGGTGCTCAAAAGCCCGCTGATGAGGGCGTCCTTGAGCATCTCCCCGCTTACTCTCGTATCCCTGCCGACAACGACTAGTGGCCGTTCTCTGCCTTCCCTCTTGAGGAGCGTCCCGAAGGCCATGCCGATTTTAAGGGCGAACTCTGGCGTTATCTCCTCGTTCGCTATCCCTCTAACGCCAAACGTTCCAAAGAGCTTTCCCATAGGTAGTCCCTCCACAGGTATGGTCTGTTCAACAGAGCATAAATGTTTTGGACTACTCCATGGCGAATTCTCCAACAAAGGCCGAGCTTGATATGGTGTCCCCAATTCCAACGGTGCTCTTCGGTTTGGCGACGATCTTTGTTGGGACGAAGGAAAGCTGATAGTCGTTTACCTCCGCAATGCCGTCTTTCACGCCGTATGTCTTTGCCAGGATCTCCTCAACGCCCTTTGCCTTCTCGTTCACCGAAACGTCCATCGCTTTCGTGATATCGTCTATGTTTCTAACATCGCCCAGTTTGGCCTTCGCAGCCGCGGCTAACGCCGCGAAGAGGAGAGCATCCCTAACAAACTCGCCGCGGTAGTCGGTTAAAGCCAGGTAGTATCCGTAGGTGTGGAAGTGTATTCTCCTTACTCCCGTCTTCTCGGCGAGCTTAAGCATGGCCTCCGTGACCGCTATTGGATCAACTGGGTCGTGGGCAAGGAGCTTTTCAGCGAGGGTCTTCTCACCCATAACTTCCATTATCGAGGCCAGCTCGACCTCATTTAGACCAACGCTCCAGAACTTGCCGAGAACTCCAAGGATTTCCTTTCTCACGGTCTCGTCGGGAGTGAAGGCGAACTCAAGGTGGGCGGGAATGCCCTTCCCCTCGAGGACGTCAAGGTGCTCCTTTATCGTCTCGAAGGGCTCGCGGTAGTTCCCTTCAGTTAGGGCCTGAAGTCCGCTTATTATCGCCAGCTCGGCCTTTTCAGATATCTCCCCAAAATGCTCCTCAAACTCTGGCCTTATAACAACGTTGGTGTTGTAGTCGTCGGCAGATCCTATGAATCTGTTCTCCCTCGGCGCCTCGAAGTCAAAAACTCTGAACCCGCGGGGGAACTCGTAGATGTAGTGGATGCAGTTCTCTTCGTCGGCCTTAAACTCCTTCGGGTGGACGAGTTTAAGCTTCCCGCCCTCAACCTTCGGCACGTAAATAGGGCCATCCTTGAAGAGTTCCGCCTGGAGACGTGAGAGCTGCGGAACGTGGGCTATGACCGGGACACCGTAAACACCACCGAGGAGGTTCGCCATTATCCCCACCTGACCGCCCATCCTCAGCTCGTCCCAGCCCCAGCGCTTCATGTAAAAGCGCGTTGAACAGCTTTCGACGAAGAGCTCAGCGGCCTTACTCCTCCTGACGCTCCAAAGTATTGAGCCTAAAAGCTGAGGGACGCTCTCTATCCTCTTTGGAAGCTCCTCTGAATAAGGGAGGACTTCTTCCCTGCCGACCGCTTCGATCCTCCTTTCAAGGTCTTCCCTCTCAAGGTACTTTATCGCGTCGATATTGGTGTTGTATGCCAGAAGTACGTTTCCAACCCTACCGATGTTATCGCGAACCCTCTCGAATGCAGAAGCGTAAAGTCCGTCCCACCCCACATGTATCACCAAGAGTGAAAAAAGAGACAAGGCTAATAAGAGTTTCGGGCTACTCCTTCCAGCGCGGGTTGTCGACGACCTTGACTTCCCCGTCTTCCTCAATGACTATCTTCGAGAAGCCCTTCTCCTTAATAGAGCCGTAGTCATGGCCGGCGTCGGACGGGTATATCGCAAGGAAGATGAACGGCTCGTTTCCAGTGTTCACCGTCCTGTGTGCCCAGTAGGGCGGGACGTAGACCACGGTTCCGGGCCCCATTGGAATCCACTCTGCTTCTCCCTCTGGAGTCTGGAGAAGCATTCCACCCTTTCCCTTGATGCCGTAGTATATCTCAGCCCTGTCAGCCTTCGCGTGGAAGTGGCCCTTGGTAAAGAAGAACTCCTTCCCGACCTTACCTGGGTAGAGGACGGTGGTGGCGAAGTTCAGATCACCCTCCTTCTCCTCCTGCTCGATTGCGTAGACCTCATAGACAACTGGGTCTTCCTTGAGGAGCTCATTGTAGGCTTCTTCATCGAGGAAGTAGCCCTTGAGGTCGCTGAGCCTCCTGACGAGCTTTTTAGCGCCGGGAATTACCCCAGTCTCAAGGTCAATATCAAGGCCAATAGGACGCTTGTACTCCATGGTATCACCGCTAAAAAAAGGGAGTGTGGGTATTTAACCTTTAGCCTCTTTATCACCCTGAGTGATATCACTCTGCAGGCTTGACCTCGATCTTCTTGCCGATGACGAGCTCGGCGGCCTTTACAGCGGCACCGCCGCTCCCGACGGCAATCCTGACCTTATCAGCGGGAACATAGACAACTATCTTGTCGCCGGCCTCTTCGATTCTGATTATCTCAACGTTGAGCATCTTCTCAAGCCTCTCCTTCATGGCTGGCCCTCCAAAGGTTCTTGACGTTTCAGAATATAAAAGTAACGGGTTAAGACTTTCCCCTGTTCAGAATGCGTTCTATCCCGGGCTTGTGTCCTAGACCCACCACCGCCACAACCTTCGGACGTTTTACTCCCCCAGCGAGCAGTGAATCGACGATCATCATAAGGTTTCTGGCCATCACCTCGTTCCGCTCCTCCACTAGGACGCGGTAGAGGTATGGATACCTCCTCCTGAACTCCAGCATCATCCACCGGTATTCCTCAAAAGGGTCGCCGATGTCAGCCGCCTTGATGGGAAGGAAAACCCCCAGGGATTCCAGCCCCATGAGGAACTTCTCCCTCGCCGGTGCACGGGATATCTTGGCGAGAATAAGGCCTATGTCCTCGTCTATGAGGTAGAGAGGTACCCCGATGGCTCGGGCGGCCTCTATAGCTGCCTTCATCTCCTCGCCCGGAGCCATTCCAAAGGTCTCGCCGAGCTTCTCCTCGACCCTGGCAAGGACGTAGTTTATCATGCCCTTTCTTCCTAGTCTGAGGGAGTCAGAAAGGGTCATTTCGATTTTCTGCTGCATTCCGATAAACCGTGTCCGGTCAAGCTCGACGGCAACGGCGTGCGGTCTTTCCGCTAATATCGTCCTGAAAACCTCGTCCCTGCTCTTTGGTGAAACGTGCATCGTCCCTATTATTTTAACGTAGCGCAGATAGTTCATCCTCTCTCCTCCAGAAGGTTTCTAAGCTCCCACGTGCCCGATTTGAAGGTTATTACGTCGAAGTCCTTCGGAACCACAGCGCTAACCCCGAGGCTTTCGCATATTTTGAGGGCTTCTTTGACGTAGTCTTCATAACTGTAGCGGAAGGCCCTGTGGAATAGTGCAAGTAGCTTCACCTTAGCTCTCCTTGCCGTGTCGCAGGCCTCCTCAACGGTAGAGTGGTAGCTCTCACCCCTGTCTCCAGGATTCAGATAAGTCGCCTCATGGATAAGGAGGTCAGCCCGCTCTGAGAAGAGTTTCACCCTCTCGCATGGCTCTGTGTCCCCAGTGTAAACGACCTTTAAACCTTTCCTTCTTGGGCCTGTAACGTCTTCAAGCCGGATTATCCGGCCGTTCCATTGGATTTTACCCTCTCTCTCAAGCTTCCCAAGTATCGGCCCCTCTTCAAGCCCGTACTCCCTCAGTTTCTCCTTCAAGAACTTCCCCCTTCTGTCTTTCTCCTTGAAGACGTATCCGAGGGCAGGGATGCCGTGCTCGACCTTGAAGCTCCACACCTCATAGTCTCCGAACTTCAGCCTCGTCTCCCCAAGCTCGTGGACGTGGATATCAAAGCCCGGCCTGAAAAAGCCGCTGTTCAGAAGGTTCTGGACAAACTGGAAGGTGTACTTAGGCCCGTAGATATGGAGCGGCTTCCGCCTGTCCCATAGGTTCATGGTCTGGATCAGCGCGGGAATTCCAAGGTAGTGATCTCCATGAAAGTGGGTGATAAAAATCTTGTCCACTTTCATCGGACTGAGCTTCGCCGTGTTCATCTGTCTTATCGTGCCTTCTCCAGCGTCGAAGAGTATTATCCCGCCCCTGTAACGTAGGGCTATAGCGGGGACGTTCCTTTCGCGAGTTGGCATTATGCCGCCTGTACCGAGGAAGAAGACCTCAAGCATGGTCTATAGTTTCGGCCAAGGGTTAAAAACCTAAGCCAAAGCGTTAAATATTCTGAGGGCTAACCAGATATGGTGAAAAACATGGAAGAGCTGATGAAAGCCATCCAGGAAAAAAACTGTGGGGAACTCAAGAGGGTTCTCTACTACAGGGTGGACGACCTGAGCGATGAACAGCTCAAAGAAGTCCTTGAAAAGGCCGAGGAGATCGCCAAGGAGTGCAAGGACTGGGAGCTATACAAGCTGGTGCTCTACTACTACCACGAGATACTGGGAATCGATAAGATAAGCGAGTTCGAGAAGCTCGCAAAGGAGAAGGATGAATTCGAGCTTAAATTCCACCTTGCTGACCTGTACTACCTCATAGGAGAGCTTGAAAAGAGTCTGGAGCTGTTCAGGGGGCTTCTTGAGGAGGAGGTTGCCAAGGGCAACATCGAGCACGCCGCGAGAATATACTACAGCATGGCCATGATACACGAGGAGATTCAGGAGTATGAAAAGGCCCTGGAACTCATCGAGAAGGCGGAGGAACTTTACGAGAAGATGGGAGACGAAAGGGAGCTCCTCAGGCTCAGAATATACAGGGGTTACGTAACCTTCGAGGCCGGGGACACGTACAGGGGTAAAGCCATAATCGCAGGTGTCCTGCCGAAGATACTCGAGGAGAGGGAGCTCCTCGTCGAGGCCCACCTAAGCTTTGAGGAGATCTTCGAGGAGTACGAAGATTACGAGGCGGCACTTCAAGAGTGCCTGTACGCCCTGGTTTATGGCAGGGGTACTGACTACGAGGACATAGCCTTCGGGGCGCTTATGGATGTTCTCTGGCAGCTCTTCCTCGATGACGACTTCGAGACTGTTTACCTGAACGTAGACATCTTCATAGAGGCGTTCCCGGAGTGGAGAGACTTCTTTGAGGCTGTCAAAGCCCTGGCACTCTTCAAGGACGGTAAGATTGAGGAAGAGGAAGTTAAGAAAGCCATTGAGAAAGTGAAGGACCCGCGTCTCCTCGAGATGCTCGAACTGCTCGGTGAAGCCGAGCTATGAACATCTGCTGTTTTCCCTTATTTACTTCTTCCAGCTACTTGGTCCCAGGAGTGCATTCTTGCCTCCCCTAGCACATTAGATTTATACAAACGAGCATGAGAGGCGTATTCAGTTGAGAATTCTCGAACATTTCTAAACATAGGCCATTGGACGTACTTCAGTGCCATAAATTATGCAGCAAAAGCCCAAAAAGCACTCAAAATTTTCGAAAAAAACCGAGCATATTCGGGGGTATAATTAAGGCCTCCGTGTTAAACCCACCCATTTTCGGGCAACGGGGCTGTTAAGGCCTTTAGGAAACTCAAAGCTTTTATAGGATGGCGTCTTGATCTAATGTGGTGGTTTCTATGAAAGGATGGTGGGGAAGAATCCTCAGGGTTGATCTTACCAACAACAAGGTCCAAGTGCAGGAGTACCCAAAGGAAGTCGCGAAGAAGTTCATTGGCGGCAGGGGTCTGGCCGCATGGATTCTCTGGAACGAGGCCAAGAACGTTGATCCACTTGGGCCCGAGAACAAGCTCGTTTTTGCATCTGGCCCGTTCAACGGTCTCCCAACACCGAGCGGAGGTAAGATGGTTGTCGCTGCCAAGAGCCCGCTCACCGGTGGCTACGGTGACGGAAACCTTGGAACCATGGCGACCGTTCACCTCAGGAAAGCCGGATATGATGCCCTAGTCGTCGAGGGCAAGGCCAAGAAGCCGGTCTACATCTACATCGAGGACGACAACGTGAGCATCCTGAGCGCTGAGGGCCTCTGGGGCAAGGGGACCTTCGAGACCGAGAGGGAGCTTAAGAAGATACACGGCAAGAACGTCGGTGTCCTCAGCATCGGCCCTGCCGGAGAAAACCTCGTCAAGTACGCCGTTGTGATCTCTCAGGAGGGCAGGGCCGCCGGAAGGCCCGGTATGGGTGCAGTCATGGGAAGCAAGAACCTCAAGGCCGTCGTCATAAAGGGAACCAAAGAGATACCCGTCGCTGACAAGGAGAAGCTCAGGGAGCTGAGTCAGGAAGCATACAACGCAATCCTGAACTCGCCGGGCTATCCCTTCTGGAAGAGACAGGGTACGATGGCGGCCGTCGAGTGGACGAACGAGAACTCAGCCCTTCCAACCAGGAACTTCAGCGATGGAAGCTTTGAGTTCGCCCGCTCAATAGACGGCTACACAATGGAGGGAATGAAGGTCAAGCAGCGTGGCTGCCCCTACTGTAACATGCCCTGTGGAAACGTCGTGCTCGACGCTGAAGGTCAGGAGAGCGAGCTCGACTACGAGAACGTTGCACTGCTCGGTTCTAACCTGGGGCTCGGAAAGCTCAATGAGGTCTCGGTCCTCAACAGGATAGCGGACGACATGGGTATGGACACCATCAGCCTCGGCGGCTCAATAGCCCATGTAATGGAGGCCGTTGAGAAGGGCATCCTCAAGGACGGTCCGACCTTCGGCGACTTCAAGGGTGCCAAGCAGCTCGCCCTCGACATCGCTTACCGCAGGGGAGAGCTTGGAAACCTCGCGGCAGAGGGCGTTAAGGCCATGGCCGAGAAGCTCGGCACCCACGACTTCGCCATGCACGTGAAGGGCCTTGAGGTAAGCGGTTACAACTGCTTCATCTACCCGGCGATGGCACTCGCTTATGGAACCAGCTCAATAGGTGCCCACCACAAGGAGGCCTGGGTCATAGCCTGGGAGATCGGAACCGCTCCAATAGAGGGCGAGAAGGCCAAGAAGGTCGAGTATAAGATAACTTACACTCCGGAGAAGGCTGCTAAGGTGATAGAGCTCCAGCGCCTCAGGGGTGGCCTCTTTGAGATGCTCACCGCGTGCAGACTTCCGTGGGTCGAGGTCGGTCTCGACATCAACTATTATCCGAAGCTCCTCGAGGCCATCACCGGCGTCAAGTACACCTGGGACGATCTCTACGCCGCTGCCGACAGGCTCTACGCACTCATAAGGGCCTACTGGGTCAGGGAGTTCAACGGCAACTGGGACAGGAAGATGGACTACCCGCCGAGAAGATGGTTCATCGAGGGCCTCAAGAGCGGCCCGTACAAGGGCCAGCACCTCGACGAGAAGAAGTACGATGAACTTCTCAGCGAGTACTACAGGCTCAGGGGCTGGGACGAGCGCGGAATCCCGAAGAAGGAGACCCTCCAAAAGCTCGGCCTCGAAGAGGTCATTCCGGAGCTGGAGAAGGTTACCAAGCTCGAGTGATCTCCTTTTCTTTCCTTTACCTTCGACAAATTTTTATCGTTCTGGGCCTAACTCTTGGTGGTGATGGAAATGGTGCGTATAAAGCTGATGGGAGCCTTTGCTCACCTTGCCGGCGCGAGGGAGCTTGAGGTAAAGCTTGATGGAAAGAAAAAGGTGGATGAGCTTCTCAGGGAGCTTATTCCGAGGTACGACGAGTTCAAAGACAAAATCATAATGATAAACGGAAAGCCGGCGAGGGGGGACGCTGAGGTTGAAGATACCGACGAGGTAAAGCTCATGCCGGTTCTCAGCGGGGGATGAGAATGGAGCGCCTTGAGTACTCGGCACACCTGAAGTGGGACGGCAACGTCGGAAGTGAAGCGAAGGTGAGGGAGTTTACCTTTTACATAGACACGAACACGGACGGCTACAACAAAGGCCCTAACCCGACGGAGTACCTCTTAGCTGCGATCGGCGGCTGTTTAACCGTCAACTGGGGCAGGCTGATCAAGAAGATGCGCCTCGACGTGAAAGGCTTTGAGGTCGAGGTCAAGGGCTGGCGCGGACTTGACGAACCTCAGCTGAAGGAGATAACCTACAAGATCACAGTCTTCACTAACGAGGACGAGAAGAAGATCATGCGCGTGAAGGAACTGGCCGAGAAGTACGGGACGGTCTTCAACACCGTTGGGGCGGAGAAGATAAGGGGAGAGGTGGAGATAGTCAGGCTTGAGTGAAGTTGGTTAGAAGATTTGAGAATCCAGCAGAGGAAATAAGTAAGTTACATCACAACATTCTACACTTTTTGGTATCAGTTATTGCCGTCTAAGAGTTGTTAATTGGAAAAAGTTAATTATGAGCAGTGAATAATTAGTGTCAGTGACCAAAATGCTCAGGATGGGCTGCGGTAAAAAAGCGAGGGAGGAGGTCACCCCGGAAGTGCGGGAGAAAGTTAAAGAGCTTCTAAGCAGGGCAGAGCTCGTCGAGAGGGGAGGAAAAGTCGTTGTCTTCGTGGACGGAAAGAAGGTCGGAAAGCTCAAGTTCATGGCACCGGTTGATGAGCTTGAGGTCGAGAGCGTCTGGAGGGGCCCCTTTGGGACTAAAGTAGAGCTTAGCTGGAGGGGAAGGTTCGCCGGCAGTTTACTGCTGAGGGAAGGTCTATGAACGACGAGGCAAGGAAGCTCCTTAAGTTCGAGTTCCTCAGCCAGGGATCTCTCGGAGGTGCCGAAGGACTTGCCGAAGCCTTCTTCGAGGTGATAATCACAAGAATGGGTGCCTCTCCGTTCATGGTGGGCCTCCTCGGGAGCAGCGCCTACGTCTCGAATCTCTTCTCCCCCCTATGGGCCAGAGCCTCGCGAAAAACCGGTGCAAAAAGGCTCATAGTAACTTCCCTGCTCTTGGCTTCCATCTTCCTTCTGCTGTCCGCGTTCTCCCAGAGCGCTTTAACATTCTTTCTCTTTGTCTTCCAGTTCTCTACCCTCTAATAGTCGAGCGAGTCTATATGGACATCAGGGTTCTGGGTCACGCCGAGGCAACCTATACAATAGTCTATACCATAGCCGTTGGAGTCGCGGGCTACATAATGGACGTGGAGAGCCACAGGCTCGCCTTCATCTTAGCTGCAGGCCTGCTTCTTATTGCGGCACTCTCAAGGCTCCCCTTTCCGGACCTTAGGGGAGAGGTAGAGGAGGAGAGCGAGCTACCCTACAGGGATAAGCTGATTCTGGGCATGGTAGCGATGTTTATGATAGCAGGAACCGGAATGCTGATGATGATTCCTGCGATTCCAATCCTCGAGGTTAGAGTCCTTAACCTCTCCAACACTGTAATCGGAATCGCCATGGCGATAAACAGCCTTACGTACGTACTCTTCTCCGAGCTGTGGGGAAGGGTTATCACTCGGCCTTCCCACGTCATAAGGGTCTTTCAGCTTGGCTTCATTGCCATTGGTGCCATGGCAATGGTCTACTTCGCGAGCACTTCAGCCTGGTACGTTTACCTCGCGAGTGCCCTCTGTGCCATTGGAGGTTCAGCCATCTCAATAGGCTGGCAGGCCTTCTCGATGGGAATCCCTGACTACAGGACAGAGGATCTCTCGGCGCTCCACCTGACGACCTGCGGGATAAGAGGGCTCTATGCCCCCCTCCTTGGGAGCCTTTCCATAGAACTCGTTGGCGTTAGGAGGACTTTTATAATTGCCGCAGTTCTCGTTGTGAGCGCTCTCTTCATGGCTGAGGCGCTAATAAGGCCCCTCAGAGAGCGGTTCGAGTTTTAGACTTCCCACTTTTGTCCACAACCTCAGGTTTATGTTTGAAAAGTCTTTTATATGAAATTTTTTTAAAATAATATCGGTGATGAGAGTTGCCATACCTGATAGTTCATGAGGACAAGTGCATAGGGTGCCGCACCTGCGAGATGGTCTGTTCTCTCAGCCACGAGGGAGTTGTAAACCCCGATCTCTCGAGGATTCACGTGCTCGGCTACAAGGGAGAGAAGTTTCCGATAATGTGCCTCCAGTGCGAGGACGCTCCCTGCGAACTAGTCTGCCCGATGGAAGCAATCCACATGCAGGGGGGCATCAGGATAGTTGACGACGAGAAGTGCATCCGCTGCAAGATGTGCACCCTCGTATGTCCCATAGGAGGAGTTCTCTACGACTACATCAACCACCAGATGATACGCTGCGACCTCTGCGGCGGAGACCCCCAGTGCGTCAAATACTGTCCAATGAACGTCATAGAGCTCGTTCCGGACGACGCCGTCCCCGAGGCGAGGAAGAGGGGGGTTAGAATCCTCTACGGGGAGGCGGATTGAAATGTTCGGCTACGCTGGAAAAATCCTCTTTGTGGACTTGAGTACCCGCCTCATCAAGACGATCCCCACTGACAAGTATGCAGCTGACTTCTTGGGGGGCAGGGGGATAGCCACCAAGATTGCCTACGACCTAATTCCACCGGATGCAGACGCCCTTGACCCCGAGAACGTACTGGTGATGATGACCGGCCCGCTCACTGGTGTTGCCCCGTCAAGTTCTAGGATAGACATCGTATCGCTCTCGCCCGTGACTAACCTGCTCGGTGGGAGCAGTGCAGGAGGAGATTTCGGCGCGGCCCTCAAGTTTGCCGGCTACGATGGGATCGTTATAACCGGGAGGAGCAAGGAGCCAACGTGCATACGCATCATAGACGACGAAGTTACCTTCCACGATGCAGAGGCCTGCTGGGAGTACGACGTATACGATACCGTTGACTGCGTAAAGAAGCTCGGAAGGGAGGACGTCCAGGTCGCGTGCATCGGAAAGGCGGGCGCCAATCTCGTTAAAACAGCGGGGATAAGCTTCTCGAAGCGCAATTTAGCGGCTAGAGGCGGACTTGGGGCAGTAATGGGGAGCAAGAACCTCAAGGCGATAGCAGTCGCGGGGACGAAGGGGGTTAAAGTGAGGGACACGAAGAGGCTCATGGAAGTTAACTTCGAAATCCAGAAGAGGATAAGGGAGAGCCCGGCCTTCAAGAAGTACGAGAACTGGCACGCAAACATCGCGCTCTCCCTGCTGAAAGCGAGGAGGCCCTATTTCGGCGACTACGAGGAGGACTACTGGGAAGAAGCAGAAGAAGCCGTCAGGAACGCTAAGAGGTTCTTCGAAGAGATGGCCACGCTAAGGCCAAACAGCTGCTTCTCCTGCCCGCTGAGGTGCTGGGCCTGGGTCGAGTACAAGGACGAAGAGGCTCCAATGGTGGCCTGCCAGGGCACTTTTCCGGCTATACTCTTCATCCTCAAGATAAAGGATCCAGAACTCGCCTGGAAGGTCTACCTGAGGCTCCAGAGGGAAGGGATGGATATAATGGGTACAGCGGCTGTGATAGCCTACGCTTCCCGCCTTGGTCTCGTGAAGCTCGGAACTGAAGATATACTTTGGCTTATAGATGAGATAGTGAACCGCGAGGGTCCAGGGAACGTGCTCGCGGAAGGTGTGAAGAGGGCAAGCGAGCACTTTGGCGTTCCAGCCGTTTACGTCAAAGGTGGGATGGAGTCCTGGAGCAGCGACGTAAGGCCGTTCCGCGGAGTAGCCTTAGCTGGAGCGGTCTCGGAGAGCGGGAGTATAAGCAGGGCAATACACGGCTTCCCAGCTTCATCCTACTACACAAAACCCGAGAAGGCCAAGAAAGTGGCGAGGGAGATAGTTGGTGATGAAAGCGCCGCAGAGCCAACCAACTATAAGGGGAAGGCAAAACTGGTCGCCTACTTCGAGAACGAGCACATCATAGCTGACTCCCTCGGTGTCTGCGACACGCCGATGCTCTCAATCCCCCTTGAACTGTGGGCCGAAGCCTTCACAGCGGCAACGGGGATAGAAATGAGCCCCGAGAAGCTCCACTTCTACGCCGAGAAGATAAGGACTCTTGAGAGGATGTTCAACGTCAGGAGGGGCGTTAACAGGGAGGAGGACACCCTCTCACCCAGGCTCTTTGAGAGTGTAATCCGCTCTGGCCCATGGAAGGGGGTCAAACTCGACCGGGAGAAGTTCGAGAGGATGAAGGACGAATACTATAAGCTGAGGGGCTGGGACGAGAGAGGTATTCCAACTGAGGAGACACTGAGAAAGTATGAACTTGAGTGGTGATGGTTATGTTCGGATACACTGGAAAAATCCTCTTCGTTGATTTAGGCTCGAAGACTCTCAGAACGGAGCCGACCGAGAAGTACGCCAAGGACTTCCTCGGCGGCAGGGGGATTGCCACAAGGATACTTTACGAAAACCCCGATGCGCTGGTCTTCATGACCGGGCCGCTGACCTCGTTCGTGCCCTCGGGCTCAAGGATGGACGTGGTGGCAGTTTCTCCCGTAACGGGACTGATAGGGGGAAGCAGTACAGGTGGAGAGTTCCCCTCTGCCCTGAAGTTTGCGGGCTACGACGGAATCGTGATAACCGGAAAGAGCGAGAAGCCTGTTTACCTAAGGATAGAGAACGGGGAGGTCTCGATAGAGAGCGCCGAAGAGCTCTGGGGGCTCAACGTTTTTGACACGATAGAGGCCCTCACTCACGGCCACCCTGACCTTAGGGTTGCATGCATAGGCAGGGCCGGTGAAAACGGGGTGAAGTTCGCAGGGATTTCTTTCTCCCACAGGAACCTCGCCTCGAGGGGAGGTCTCGGCACCGTCATGGGTGCCAAAAAGCTCAAGGCCATCCTCGTCCACGGAACGGAGGGGACTAAACCCTACAACCCCGTTGAGCTGATGTCCGTCTTTGAGGAGATTCAGGAGAGCATAATAAGCAGTGGCGAGTTCCTCCGCTTCAAGGACTGGCACGTGAACTTCATCCCGACGATACTGAAGCTGAGGATGCCCTACTTCGGGGACTACGAGAGGGAATGGGAGAAGGCGGAAGAGGCCGCTATGAAGGCCAGGGAGTGGTTTGAGGAGCACACGGTTGGCAGGGCAAGTTGCTTCTCCTGCCCGCTACGGTGCTGGGGACTGGTGAAGTACGACGGGGAAACCCTGCCGATAAACCTCTGCCAGGGGACTTTTCCAGCGGCAACGTTCACGCTTAAAACGGAGGATCCTGAGCTCGCCTGGCGGATTTACAGGAAGTGCCAGAGCGAGGGGCTTGACATGATGAGCACCGTCGCGGTCGTTGCCTACGCCTCGCGCCTTGGTCTCGTGGAGCTAGGAACTGAGGAAGTCCTTGAGATGATAGAGAAAATAGTAACTAGACAGGGAGAGGGTGATATCTTAGCTGAAGGCATCAAGAGGGCCAGCGAGCACTTCGGCGTTCCTGCCGTTTACGTTAAAGGAGGAATGGAGTCCTGGAGCAGCGACGTAAGGCCCTTCGTTGGTTCCGCGCTCATCTCGGCTGTGGCCGATTCAGGAAGCGTCAACCGCGCTCTCTACGGCTTCCCAGAGTTCTACTATTATATAAAGAAGGAGCAGGCCGAGATGATGGCGACCAGGTTCGTTGGAGACGTTGAGGCAGCCTACCCATGGAGCTACTCGGAGAGCAAAGTCCGCTTTGCAGTCCTCTGGGAGAACCTCCACATCATAGCCGATTCTCTCGGCGTCTGCGTGATAGCGCTCCTCACCACACCGCTGAAGCTGTGGGCAAAGGCCTACGAGGCGGTAACCGGGGAGAAGATAACCGAGCAGGAGCTCATGACTGTGGCGGAGAGGACGAGAACCCTTGAAAGGCTCTTTACCCTCAAACACGGAGACAGAAAGGACGACCTCTCTCCAAGGCTCTTCAGGGACGAGCCGAAGCTGGACAGGGAGAAGCTGGAGGGGATGAAGCGGGTTTATTACTCCCTGAGGGGCTGGGACGAGAATGGCGTTCCCAAGCCTGAAACGATTGAAAAACTTGGATTGGGTGATCTGGTATGAGGCACGTCATTATAGGTGCCGGCGGTGCTGGAACCGCCGCGGCTGAGACGATAAGCGCTAACTCTGAGGATGAAGTGATAGTGATAAACCGCGAGAAGGTTCTCCCCTATTCGCCAGCGGCTTTGCCGTACTACATCGAGGGGACCGTGAATAGGAACGAGCTGTTTATCTGGAACTGGCACTTCATCCGCTCCAGCGGGATAGAGTACCTCATGGGGAGGGAGGTCGTGAAGGTTGACACAGAGAGGAAGAAGGTCGTCCTCGACAACGGTGAGGAGATAGAGTACGACAGGCTTTTGATCTCAACAGGAGCTGAGCCGAAAATAATCCCACAGTTTAGGAGGGGAAACGTTATCGGAGTGAGGAGCATAGAAGACGCAGACAGGCTGAGGAAGGTCAGGGGGAGGGTCATCATAATCGGGGCCGGCCCAGTAGCCGTTGAAACCGCAATAGCACTGAAGAGAATCGGGGCTGATCCGATAATCATCTGCCGCTCAAGGATTCTAAGGAGGCTCTTCGACGAGGACATCTCCGACATCATAAGGGACGTCATGATACTCAACGGAGTCAAGGTTCTCTTCGAGAAGAGCATAGAGCTCATAGGGGACCCCGCGGAGGGCATAAAGGCGCCATGTGGGGTTGTCTACGCCGACCTTATAGTTGCCGCCCTCGGCGTCAGGCCCAACATGAGCTTCCTCGACGGTAGGATCAAGCTCGGAGAGCACGGCGGGATTCTGACCAACGAGAGGATGGAGACCAACGTCAAAGATGTTTACGCCGCCGGGGACTGCGCGGAGACGAGGGATCTAATAACAGGGAACTACGGTATCTTCGCCATCTGGCCCCTCGCGAGGGAACAGGGCAGGGTTGCCGGCTACAACATGATGGGAATCGAGAAGCACTACCGTGGATCGATAAACATGAACGTCATAACGATCTTCGACAAGGTCTTCGCCTCAATTGGGACTTTCACCGGGGCGAGAAAGGAGATATGGCACGGCTCACACATAGCGAAGCTCTTCATAGAAAACGGCAGGCTTAACGGGGCACAGCTCGTCGGGAAGTACGCCCTCCAGTACGCTGGAGCCGTAGAGTACCTCGTCAGGAGCAGGAGGCCGGTTAAGATAGAGTCAATGAGTGACACGAAGTCCTTCATAAGGGAGGTGTGGGAAAAGGTGAAGGCAACAGCATAAAAAATGAAGCGCTTCACGTGAACCTCCTCTCAAGCACCCTGTTGTGCACCCACGAGCCGCTCAGGAAGAAGGCCACCGCAAAGATGGCCAGCATCATCAGATCAATCCAGACCGGAAGGTAGCCCTCACCGAGGGAGTGCTTCACAGCATCAACGTAGTAGGTGAGCGGTGACACCAAGGAGATTGCTCTTCCGTAGGCTGGCAGCTTATCTAGGGGGACGAAGATCCCGCTTATGAAGAGGAGCGAGAACTTGACGAGAGAGGAGAGCATCATGACATCCGCCGGAACATCCGTCGGCGGGTAAGAGGACATCAGGATGGCCATCGCGGAGAAACAGGCTAAAGCGAGGAGGGTGCTCCCAAGGAAGAGGGCAAACCCCGGGTGTATCCCGAGGTAGAGCATCGTCGGTACTGAGACGGCCAGAGAAACGCCGAGCCCGAAGTAGAACGAAGCCTGAAAGTCACCTAGGAGGACGGTGGTTAGAGAGACCGGGGCGGTTATTAGCCTCTCAAAGGTTCTCCCCCTGCACTCCCAGGGGACTATTGTTGGTCCGACTGCAGTTGAGGTGAAGAAGACGGTCATTCCGACCAGGCCAGCGAAGAGCGTCTCCCCGCCCAGGTTCCTTCCGATGAGAAATGCAAGGAACAGGAAGAACGGGAAGAGAAGCCCCATTATCACGACCGGCCCCTTGAGGTAGAATATGAGCATGTCCTTCTTTGCTATAGCGAAGGAGCGCCTGAACTGGTCAATCGCGTTCATCCTTACCACCTACCAGCTCCACGAAAACGTCCTCAAGGGAAGGGGTGAACGTTTTCAGGCTCACTATCCTCAGTCCCTTTTCCTCAGCGTAGCGGACGAGTTCCTTTATCGTCGCGTCCGGATCATCTGTATGTATTCTCAGCTTGTCGCCCTTTCTCTCGACCCTTGATGCACTGGAAACTGAGATCTCTTTGGGCATCGGGTCAAAGCTGATCTCGACTGAGACGTGCTTTTTGCTCAGGGTTTTGAGCCTCTCCGGCGTGTCTATCGCTATCAGCTTTCCCCTTCTTATTATCGCCACCCTATCACAGAGCTCGTTGACATCTGCCATGTTGTGGCTCGTGATGAAGACAGTCTTCCCGTTCTTCTTTTCCGCCCTAATTATCTCCTTTATCATCCTAGCACTGATAACGTCGAGCCCGCTCGTCGGCTCATCGAGGAAGTATAGTTCGGGATCGGCTATCATTGCCATTGCTAATATGAGCCGCTGTCTCATCCCCTTTGAAAAGCCCCGCACCTTGATGTTTCTTTTCTCGTAGAGGTCAAAGAGCTTAAGGAGTTTAACCGAGCGCTTCTCTATCTCTCTTTTGGACATCCCGTAGAGCTCGCCCATGAGCCTTAGGTTTTGCATGGCCGTCAAATCCACGTACGGGTTGGCAGTCTCGGGCACTATCCCTATTCTCTCCCTCGCCTTTATCTTCTCGCCCTCGTTCAGTATGTTGTAGTCGAGAACTCTAACGCTACCCCCGCTGGGCTTTAAAACCCCGTGAGCATCCTTATCGTTGTGGTTTTTCCCGCCCCGTTGGGCCCGAGGAAGCCGAAGATCTCGTTAGTCTTGACAGAAAAGCTAACACCGTCAACGGCGAGAAAGGAACCGTAGTATTTGGTGAGGCCAACAACCTCGATAGCATTTTCCATTTTTATCCATCCCCTGTCAAACATTTCACTGAGGGAGTAAAAAGATTTGGAAAGAAACTCATGGGACGGGCTCGGCTTCCTCATGAAGGACTTTGCAGTTCCAGAGGCTGGCTATCTTTCTCCACATCTTGACGTAGCCAACCAAGAAGGGTATCTGGACGATTGGAGTGACCGCTGGGGCTATTGCCATAAGCCCAGTGCCAGCGGCGAGTGCTATTGCCATTGCAGTCCCCTCGTTCTTTCCGACTGATGTGAAGGTTATCGCCATGTGGTCCCTGTAGGGTATCCCAGCGGCCCTGTCAACGAGAGTCATGAAGAGGAGCGCCGTGGTGTAGTAGATTACCAGAGGGATGAGGGCCAATCCAACTATGCTAGGTTTGCTGGCTATGAGCTTGGCCTTCTCCATGAAGATGAGGAAGACTATTGTGTACATGCCGAGAAGTGAGATCGCTGGAAAGGCAGGCTTTATCCTAAGGAAGCCCTCCGTTCCGAGCTTTTTGATGAGGTACCACCTCGTCAGGACGCCGAGTATCATAGGGGTTATGACGACTATTATGATTGTCTTGATTAGGAGCCAGACTGAGATGCTGACGTGGTAGCTTGAGGCGAATATCTTGAGCCATCCTGGGACAGTGACTATAGCCAGCGTGAAGCTGAGGGCGACGACGATCGTTGCGAGCTCTATGTTGCCCTTTGTGAAGCCGGTGTAGGCTATGCTCATCGAGGAGCAGGGGACTACCACAGCCAGGAGAAGACCGAGGGCCAGCTGGTGGTTAAGGGGGTGGAACAGCTCCGTGAGCCATATTGCACCATACATGATGAGCGGAGAGATAATGAGACCCATCGTGAGAGCTATGGTCAGTTGCTTTCCGAGCTTCGCGCTGTTCTTCAGTTCTCCAAGGCGCAGGTTTATCATCATCGGGTAGATCATGCTAATAACGACGAGCATGTTGAGCGTCTTGAGCGTGCTTTTGTACTTCTCAACGTCCGCGTGCGTTCCGACGTAAAAGCCCGCTATCATGGCAAGCGTAACGTAAACGGGGAGGTACTTGTCGAGGTGGTTCTTAAGTTTTAACCAGTTCATTCTTCCTCACCTCCTAATTTGCACTTTGGCTTTAGGAGCAGAACCGGTCTGAGGGTCTTTTTGACAACGCGCATTGCGGTGGAGCCGAGGAGCTCCTTTGAGAAGCCGAGCTTTCCATGGGTTGGAAGAAGTATGAGCGAGACGTCCTCCTCCTCGGCAACTCTAACTATCTCCTCCCACGGGATTCCGAACCTAACAACGGGCTTGACCTTCTCCGTCTTGAAGATCCTTTTAACGTCCTCCACCTTGGACTGGAGCCTTTCCATGGCCTTCATCTTCAGCTTCTCCTCGACCTCCTTCAGCTCAAGCTCCTCGTTCTCGTAGAGAAGGGAGTAGCCGTTCATTAGGTCTTCAATGGCTCCTTCGTCTATGACGTGGAGCAGGATGACTTCCCCTACTGGCATTTCATTAACCCTTTCGAACCTCTTGGCGGCTTCTTCTGCACCTTCACTGAAGTCCGTTGGGAACAACACCTTCCGGAACATGAGTATCACCTCATTTGGCAAGTTTTTCATTTTAATTCAATTTCATATTTTAGGGTGGCCTAATCATTTAAAAGCATTGCTGGACAGAATTGGGTAAAAGATGAGATTAGAGCTTCTCAAGAACCTCTTTAACCCTCTCTACCAGGTGGGCCGCGGCCAGCCCAACATCGTCCACGACTTCAATGGCAGGGTTTCTATAGCAGGGCATTTTAATGCCAAGCTCCTCTTCGAGGTTGAGGTGTTCATCATAGTGTATTCTGAGGGCTTCAGCACGTTTTTTGCCGCACTCATCCGAGCAGGAGTCCACCACCATCACGTACTTAGCCTTGGTAATGGCATCTTTGACGTTCTCAACTCCGGTGGCATCCATGCTCAGGGGACAGAGCGCAACATCATTACCAAGCTCCTTAAGGGCCTCCCTGACGACCAATTCCGAAAGGGAGTTGGCACAGACAATTATACACAATTTGGAAGTCCCCATCGTCATTCACCTGCAATGTTCTCATCTACTTTAACCTGTATATGTCTTTGCCTTTATCCAGGCGAAGAGCCTGACGAGGAGTATCATCAAAAGCCTGAGTGAATGCGTTAATGGAACGAACGAAATCTATCAAGCACTCTCGGAGAGGGGTTTGAACATGCCCCCTCTCAACGCTTTACTACCACCTTTCGGCCCTTGAGAACGCGGAAATGATCGAGATGGAACGTTATGGAGAAGAAGGTGGAAGAGCACCTGAGAAGCTCTGGAAGCTGAAAGTCAGGAGAATTGGGATAGACCTCGTAACAGGGGAGATATTCAAGGGAGTGACTGCGTGCATATGCACAAGATTTATATCTGAAGAAACTTTCATAAATATGGTGGTACCATGAGGATCGCACTTCCGGTTGATGAAGACCTTGGATTGGAAAGCCCGATGAGCGGACACTTTGGAAGGGCTAGGTACTT
The DNA here is from genome assembly GCF_001592435.1 of Thermococcus peptonophilus. NCBI lineage: Archaea > Methanobacteriati > Methanobacteriota > Thermococci > Thermococcales > Thermococcaceae > Thermococcus > Thermococcus peptonophilus. The sequence goes on along the minus strand of NZ_CP014750.1, from coordinate 1,763,471 downwards.
CGCATTTGTGGACGTGGAAGACAACGAGATAAAGGGCGTTGAGGTAGTTCCGGTTCCCTTCGAGGAGCACGGTCCCGGCGATTTACCAAACTTCATAAAGGGGCACGGTGCAGAAGTTGTCATTGTCTACGGAATGGGGAGAAAGGCGATGGAGTATTTCAACCAGTTTGGAATAACGGTAGTGACAGGCGCCTACGGAAAGGTCGGAGATGTGGTTAGGGCCTTCATCGAGCAGGTTCTCGAAGTTGATCCCTACTGGAAGGAGAAGATAAAGAGCGAAAAAGAGGAGAAAGGGCACTGCAAGCATTGACTTTTCCATCTTTAGGAACTCAAAGAACCTTGAAAATCATCTTCAGCGCTATCAGGTAGAGGATCACGCCGATTATTTTCTTCACTTGCTCCGAGCTCATCTTGAAGTGCATTAGGTGTGTTCCGAGCCAGCCGCCCGCTATCGCCGAGATGGAAACAACTCCGAGGAGCTTCCAGTCGAGAGCACCCATACCCCAGTACGTGAGGAAGCCGCTCAGCGATGAGAAAAAGACAACCAAAGCTGTTGTAGCTGCAACCTTCTTGGGCTCGTATCCTAGCATTATGAGGGTAGGGCTTATTATACCCCCACCGCCGACGCCGAGAAGTCCGCCAAGGAACCCCGCCAGACCTCCGATGAGCGAGCCCTCAACGATGTGGTTTCCACTCCCGTCCCTCGGTCTCGGTCTGAAGAAGATCATCATCGTGCCGGAGTACAGGAGGAATGCTATGAAGACCCAGAGAACGTACTCTTTGGGCATGAACTTCCCGGAGTAGGCTCCGAGTGGGGCAAAAACCGTTGCCATGACCAGTATAGGCAGGCCAAAGCGGTGGTCGAGCTTGCCGTGCTTGATGTTCTTAATCGTTGCCGAGAGCATCGAGAGGGTGTTTATGAAAAGGCCAGTGGGCTTCGCCACCATGAGCGATATTCCGAGCCACGTCATAGTCGGGACTATAGCTATCGCGCTTCCGACTCCGCCGATCGAGAACACAACGCTCAGGATGAACGCTATGATGCCGATTGTTATGTAGTCCATTAGGCCCACCTCATTTTTGTTGTCATGCCGAATGAACTGATGCTCATTTAAAAAGTTTTTGAAATATGAAATTGTCTTTGTGGGGTAACTTTTTTAAGCTCCCTAAAATCTGCTGGATGAAAGAAAAAACAAATGGAGGGAAGTTCATGGAAAAGCTGAGGGAATTCAACCCGGCAGCCTTTGCCAGCGTCATGGGGACAGGAGCAGTGGCCATAGCATCCTACCATTATGCCGGATACTTAAGCTGGTTGCGGGAAGTTGGAATTGGGCTGACTTACTTAAACTTCATCCTGTACTTCGTCCTGCTAATTCCTTGGCTTTTGAGGTGGGTGCTCTACCAGAAGGAAGCCCTGGAAGACCTCAGGCACCCTTCCAAGGGTCACTTTTACGGTACAAGCGGGGCTGCCACCATAGTTCTCTCCGCGCAGGCGTTGGCGATACTGAAAAACCAGACACTTGCATGGTATCTGTGGATCTGGGGGCTGGTTTTGACGTTCATATTCGCGTTCTGGATGTCCTACGAGGTGTTCATAGCTGGGGAAGTTGACCTCAGGCATCTCTCCCCCGCCTGGTACATACCGCCCGTCGCCCTGGTGATAATCCCCTTTGGAGCGGCTTTCATGAGAACGACGACGGGATACACTCAGGAATTAACCGTCATCGTTAACTACCTCGGCTGGGGAGCGGGCTTCTTCCTCTACCTGGTGCTCTACGCAGTTGTCACACTGCGCTTTATCAGGCACGAACTCATGCCTCCCCAGATGGCCCCCCTTATCTGGATGAACCTCGGCCCCATTGGGGCGAGCATAACAGCTCTCTTCGCTCTGATAGAGAACTCTACGATACCAATACCAAAAGAACCTTTCATGGCGTTCGCATTCTTCCTCTGGGGGCTCGGCTTCTGGTGGCTGGTAATGGCAACCGCCATGACCCTCCACTACATCAAGAACTTGAGCCTCCCATACAGCGGTGCGTGGTGGGCCTTTGTCTTTCCCCTGGGAGCCTTCGTGAACGCCACAAAAGACTTAGGAGACACGTTTGGACTGAAGCTCATGTCCCTCTTCGGCTTTCTCCTTCTCTGGTCACTTCTGGCAATCTGGCTGGCAACTATAATAAAAATGGCCGGTCCTAAGAAGAGCGGGAAGAGCTAATGCACTCACTCTCTTTCTCTTCCAGCTCTATTATCTTTTTGAGCATGCACTCGAGAACGTCGAGTTCCTTCTTGACGTCCTCAAGCTGGCGCTTCCGTCCTTCATCAGCTTCATCCATGAGCTTTTCCACAATGGACTTTAGCGGCTTTATTTCCCTCTCGAGCGTGTCCTTGGGTATCTTCAGGAACTTCTCAAGGAATATCGGCACTGCTGTAAAGTATTTTATCCTGCCCCTCCTCTTGCAGGTGACAAAATACTCCCTCGTAAGCTTGCTGAGGGCTATTGAGATTGAGGACCTGCTGAGTCCAGTCTCCTTTGCCAGTTCGGAAATCGTCATAGGCTCTCCGTGGAAGAGAAGAACAGCATAGACCCTGGCCTCTGTTGACCCATAGCCCCATCTGGTGAGCATCCTCTCAACTATTTCTATGAACTTTGTTTTATCCCTCGCATTCACTGGCATCTTCGTCCCCCCACAGATTAAAATTCTAGAACATCCCCTATAAAACCCTTACCAAAAAGAAAAATGAAAGGAGTTCGAAAATCGAAGAAATCACTCCTTGGCGGTGGCTATGATGGCACCGCCGATCAGAGCAATCCACGCGCCGATGGTCCAGAAGCCGCCATCGAATGGCATCGTAATAAGAGCTAGGATGACGATGCCCCAGCCGACTGCCGACTTATTCTTCTTGTAGTATGCTGCCAGACCCATAATGAGGAGGCTGAGAATTATCTCCACCCAGCCCACTGTCGTGTAGCTTCCGTAGTGCCAGCCGTAGAAGGTCTTGTTGGCCAGGACGACTATACCGTCTATTAGTATTAGTAAAGCACCCAGCAGGGCGGTCCAGAGGCCAGTTTTCGCGGATGCCATTTTGATCACCTCCGGGGGTTTTCATTGTGGGGTTCACCTTTCAATATTTAAATTTTTCGGTTATTTTTAACATATCAAAAATGTTAGAAAAAACTAACATTACGAAAAATTTATACGTGAATGTTATTGATTTTCTATTGGGTGGTGAAAATGAGGAAGGATGAAACCTCTCCAGAGAAAATGGTCGCCGATGTCATTAGAGAACCGTTTCCGAAGGCAATGAACGCCCCAGGGGTAGTGGAGGAGCCAGAAAAAAGCGAAGGAAACCAGCTGAGCACAGCGCTTACAGCGTTCAAATTGATACTCGGAAACCCACTCTCTAGGGCATTGCTGAGACCTATGCTCAAACGCTATGAAATAAACGGCAGGGAACTGCCTGCCCTCTACTGGGCACTAAGTGTCTACGCTGGTGAGAGCCTCAACGAGCCGATGATGATACGCTTCCAGGCTGATGTCCTCAAGGTTCTCCTCAAGCTGGGCATAAAGCTCGCGAGGGGCGACGAAGAGGCAGTAAAGGAGGCCCTTTTGAGGGACCCGCACATAAGGCGCGGCATCTGGGTCGTCCTCGAGGGCATAGCGAAGTACGGAGTAACGGTTCCTCAGAAGCTGGCAGGGCCCTTCCTCATAGTCTGGAACTTCACAAACATGTGCAACTTCCGCTGCAAGCACTGCTATCAGAGGGCCGACAGACCCCTTCCGAGCGAGCTCTCGCTGGAGGAGAAGCTGAACCTTGTCGACCAGCTAGACAAGGCAGGAGTAGCTGCAGTTGCCCTCAGCGGCGGAGAACCCACAATCCACCCTGACTTCTACCGCATCGTCAAGGAGCTGGCAGATAGAGGCATCCACACTTCAGTGGCTACGAATGGCTGGACTTTCGCGGACAAGGAGAAGCTCAAGAAAGCTATCGACCTCGGTCTGAAGTACGTTGAGGTGAGCGTTGATTCTGCAAAGCCGGAGAAGCACGACGAGTTCCGCGGGATTCCAGGGGCTTGGGAGCACGCGGTGAAGGCCCTTGAGAACGCTGTTGAGCTGGGGATCAGCCACGGAATGGCAGTGGTTATGGACAAGGAGACGTACCAGGAGATAGACGACATTCTTGACTTAGCTGAGAACATCGGCGTAAAGCGCGTCATATTCTTCAACCTTGTACCAACTGGAAGGGCCGAGGAAATGGTGAAGGTTGACCTGTCACCCGAAGAGCGCGAGGAGTTCATGAAGGAGGTCTACCACCAGATGAAGAAGAGAAAGCTGGAGATACTAACTACCGCGCCACAGTACGCAAGGGTTACGCTCCTCGAGAGCGGAGGAAAGAATGTCACCCCCGCCCACTTCTACATCGGCGAGAACAACGCCGTCAGAACCCTTGCGGAGTTCATCGGTGGTTGCGGCGCCGGCAGAATATACGCGGGAATAGAGCCCGACGGGACAGTAGTCCCATGCGTCTTCCTGCCACTGCCGGTTGGGAACGTAAGAACCAGGAGCTTCAAGGACATCTGGGAGAACAGCAGAATATTCAACCTGCTGAGGGATAGGGACAACTTCACGGGCCAGTGCAGGAATTGTCCGTACAGAAACATCTGCGGCGGTTGCCGTGCGAGGGCATACCACTACACCCTCGACCTTCTTGGCGATGACCCAGGATGCATTATCAACAAGCGCCTGTGGGAGCAACTTGTGAAAGAAGGAAAGCCCAAGGGTATCAGCGAGGTCAGCTGGGTAGATGAGAGCGTCGTCCTGAGGAGGCCTGCACTTTACATACCGAGCTACTACCGGGCCGTTGAGGTAACCGGGGAGAAGCTCCTCTCCTCCGTCTCAACAGGTCAGGGAGTTAAGGCCTACCGCCTCTGAATCTCTTTGTCTTTTCAGTTATCCTTCATCCACCTAGCAGTCCCTTTATTATCAGCTCCGCTGCTTCTTCCTCCGTTAATCCCTTCGCCATCAGTTGCATTAGTTGGGCCTCGTTTATCCTGCCTATCGAGGCCTCGTGGGTGAGCTCGGCCTTGTCGTTCTTCACCCTCAGAAGCGGGACGGTCTGAACATCGGCGTTCCCCTTGACTATCTCGTGGCACTCTATATGTCCCTTCGCGTAGTCCCCGAGGCCGTAGGCCTCGTTCACGACGTTCGCCCTCGCTTCATCGAAGGCTATAACAGTGCTCTTGAGGTTTGCCCTCGAATGTGCTCCCTCAAGGTAGGCGACCTCCTTTACTTCAACAGAGTCATCCTTGACAGCCTTGACCTTTGACTCAAGCTCAAGGACAGCCCTCTCGCCGAGCCTGGCCACCATCTCAAGCTTCAGCTCCCTTGCCCTGTGCTTCGTGAGGGAGAACTTTCCGGTGTAGCGGGCGTTCTTACCGAGCTCGACCTCGGTCTTGCTTATCATCCTCACGCCCTCTCCATGAATGTGTTCATCTTCATAAGAGACCTGGGAGTTCTCGTCTGCTTTTATGATCGTCAGTGCCTCGTGGGTGAAGTCCCTCGCATAGGGAAAGATGCAGTGCGAGGTGAACTTCACCTTCGAGTTCCTGCCAACCTTGATGTTGAAGATAACCCTCTGATAACCCTCGCTCCTCAGGTAGCCTGTGCAGAGGTGTATTGGAAACGGGAGTTCAACATTGTCTGATATCTCGACATCCGCTTTAACGCCGTTCTCTATCTCCTCTCCCTTTATCTGAACCCCAGGGACGTTGTTGAGACCGATGATCCTGTCTCCGCTTATGATTATCGCCGCTATCCTGTCACCGAAGAGAGATGTATCGAGGCCTTCCTTTTCATAAACCTCAAGTAGGGCCTCGTACTCCTTAACGCGGTCAACCTTTATCGCCATCCTCCATCATCCCCGTCAGAAAGCATCTTCCGCAGGTCTTTTTATAGTACTCAACAACCTCACGAGAGAACCCCTTCTTGAGGAGCCCGCCAGCGCAGACGAAGTACGCGAAGTCGGTCTTGGCGGCTATTTCCTCGTGGTGGGTGATGAGAATTACCGTAGTCCCCACCTTTCTGAAGTACTCCAGAACGTCCTCAATAAGTTCTCCTGCGGTTATGTCGAGTCCAGAGTCAGGCTCGTCGAGTATTGCATACCTCGGCTTTAGAAGGAGCAGGGATGCAAGTTCTATTCTCTTTCTCTCGCCGCCGCTCAGGCTCTTATCAACGAAGCGGTGAGCGTAAAGCTCGTACGGAAGTCCAACGAGGTCGAGAACTTCCCTGATCTCGTTTTTATCTGCTTTAATCTTCCCTCCGAGGGTAAGATATTCCTTAACGGTTATCCCGTCGTAGCGCGCCGGCTCCTGCCAGAGCAATGTGATCCCCAGCTTTGCCCTCTCAGTCACGCCCAGTTGGGTTATGTCCCTCTCATCGAGCAGGACTTTGCCCTCGGTGGGTTTGACTACTCCCATTAAGATGTGAGCGAGAGTGGACTTTCCTGCCCCGTTGGGACCGAGGATTGAATAGGTCATATCCTCCTTGAAGCGCATGTTAACTCGCTCTATTATCCTCCTGCCGTTCACTTCATAGGTTACATCCCTCAAACACAGCATAGGCATCAAGAGAATCTCATATGAAAGAAATTTAAAATTTTCTGGACAGTTCTGCCCAGAACTCTTGGTTGGAAACCAATACATATGAAAAAGATTTTAAATGAATATGATTTGCATAAATTGAGGTGATTGAAATGGCCGAGAACGTTGATATGGAGAAGCTCCCGAAGTTCCTTCCGAGCTGCCATAAGGAAGCGGAGAACCTGGACATCATATTCACCTGCTCAGGAGCGGCGAGCGTTGGAAAGATAGGCCACGAGGTTGGTGTTCTGCTGACCAAAGCGGGCCAAAACGCGAGGCTCTGCTGTACCACCGCGGTTGCTGCCGGCTCAGAGATGCACCTCGACATAGGAAAAAGGGCGAGGAGAGTGATCGTCATAGACGGATGCCCGATGAAGTGCGCCACCAAGGTTATGGAGAAGGCCGGAATAAAAGTGGACTACAGCTTCACCGTCACGGACTTCGGAATGGCAAAGCAGCCGACCCTCGACATAAGTGATGAAGATGTCCTTAAGGTCGCCCTCGCAATAGCCGAAAAGGTCGGAATGAAGCTTAACGTCAACAGCAAACCTTAAGTTTGAAGGCTCCCGAGGACTTCCTCTACTCTTTTTCCTGCCCCAACTTTGATTATCCTGACTCCACCAGCGTCGAGTATCGCCTTTCCCTTCGGGCAGTCCATAGGAGTCAGCAGTACGTTCACACCCAGGTTGACCAGAAACAGGGCCACCTTGGAACCAGCTCCGTAGGGCTCTTTTCGGTAAGGGTTCTCAACGATCTCCACGTTTTTTACTTCCCCGCTCTCCAAATCCACAAGCGTGAAAGTCTCCGCCCTCACGAGGCTCTCATGCACTTTGTCTTCAAGTCCACCCTCTGAAGTTGGGACTGCTACCCTAATCACTTTTCTCACCACAGATCGTGTTTTTATCTTCACACCGACCAGCTTCAAGCTGAACCGTTACGTGAGTTATTCCAAAGCGTTTAAGCTTTTCCTCAATCTCGTCTATGAACTTCTGCGCCTCGCTTATCGGCATGTCGTCAACCTCAACGTGGCATTCGAAGTGGATTTCCTTCTCCCCAATTCTCCAGACGTGGAAGTGGTGTGCGTTCCTGATGCCAGGAATACTCTCGATTTCACGCTTTATCTCCTCAAGATCCAAATCCGGCGCCGCTTCCATGAGCACCTCAATGCTCTCTTTCAGTATCGCGTAGCCCTCTTTGAAGATATACAGCGAGATTAGAACCGTGATGAGGGGATCTATCCAGAGGATGCTCCACCATATTATTGCAACGCCGCCGACCACGACTGCAACGGAAGAGAGCGTGTCGCTCAGGAGGTGGAGATAAGCGGAGCGGACGTTCATACTCTCGTGGGCGTGCTCGTGGAGGAGGAGAACGGAGACTAAGTTGGCAAGGAGGCCGATTAGGGCAACGCCGAGCATCAGAGGGCCGTCTATCGGCTCCGGGTTCTTAAAGCGCCTGTATGCTTCAACGAGAAGGAAGAGCGCAACACCAACCAGAACGGCGGAATTAACGAACGCTACCAGAATTTCAGCCCGCTTGTAGCCGAAGGTGTACTTCTCGTTCTTTTCCCGCTCGCCTATCTTTATGGCCAGATAGCTCGCTAGAATGCTCATCGAGTCGCTGAAGTTGTGGAGGGAGTCGCTGAGGAGGGCAAGGCTTCCGGAGAGGATACCGCCGATAACCTCGGCTAAGGTTATCACAATGTTGAGAGCGAAGGAAAACAACATCCTACCCTTCAGCTCCTCGTGGTAATGACGGTGGGCCATTTTTATCCCATTTTCAATTTCTAAATCTCAGTTCAAAAGCCTTTTGCGATTTAAACCCATAGTTCTCAACTAAATCCTTTTTAAGGTAGCACTCCGATATGAACTCGGTGATACCATGCACGAGTGGGCGCTTGCCGATGCGATAGTAAGGACAGTTCTCGATTATGCCCAGAAAGAAGGGGCGAGCAGAGTAAAGGCCGTCAGGGTCGTTCTCGGCGAACTGCAGGATGTGGATGCCGAAATCGTGAAGTTCGCGATGGAGCAGCTCTTCGCGGGAACGATCGCAGAAGGAACTGAAATAGAGTTCGTTGAGGAAGAGGCTGTCTTCAGGTGCAGGAACTGTGGCCACGAGTGGAAGCTCAAGGAGGTAAAGGACAAGTTCGACGAGAGGATCAAGGAGGACATACACTTCATTCCCGAGGTCGTTCACGCCTTCCTTGCCTGTCCGAAGTGCGGAAGCCACGACTTCGAGGTCGTTAAGGGAAGGGGAGTGTATGTAGCAGGCATAAAAATTGAGAAGGAGGGAGGAGCATGAACGCGATAGACCCGAGAGAGATAGCGATAAACGCAAGGCTTGAGAATGTTAAGCGCATCATCCCTGTTGTCAGCGGTAAGGGAGGCGTTGGAAAGTCACTTGTATCAACGACCCTTGCGCTTGTTCTGGCGGAAAGGGGTTACAAGGTCGGCCTCCTCGACCTCGACTTCCACGGGGCCAGCGACCACGTCATCCTCGGCTTTGAGCCGAAGGAGTTCCCGGAGGAGGACAAAGGTGTTGTCCCGCCGACTGTTCACGGGATAAAGTTCATGACGATAGCTTATTACACCGAAGACCGACCCACTCCCCTCCGCGGGAAAGAGATAAGCGACGCTCTCATCGAGCTCCTCACGATAACCCGCTGGGACGAGCTGGACTACCTCGTCATCGATATGCCACCTGGGCTCGGCGACCAGCTCTTGGATGTCCTCCGCTTCCTCAAGAGGGGCGAGTTCCTCGTCGTTGCAACACCATCAAAGCTTTCCCTGAACGTCGTGAGGAAGTTGATAGAACTCCTCAAAGAAGAAGGACACAAGGTCATCGGCGTCGTTGAGAACATGAAGCTCGACGAGGAGATGGACGTTGAAAGGCTTGCTGAAGAGTTCAAGGTTCCATACCTGGTCGGCATACCGTTCTATCCCAACCTCGACGCGAAGGTCGGAAACGTTGATGAGCTCCTGAAGACGGAGTTCGCGGAGAAGATACGGGAGCTGGCGGGGAAGCTTTGATTTTCCCTTTTATTTTGGTGATTAAAATGAACGCCCTTGAGGAAATCTTCTCCGGGAAAAAGAGAATAGTGATATGCGGTATCGGCAACGACATAAGGGGCGACGACGCCTTCGGCGTCCTCGTTGCTGAGAGGCTGAAGGGGCTGGTGAAAAACCAGGATGTTCTCATTATCAACTGCGGCGAAGTGCCCGAGAACTACACGAGCAAGATAGCGGGTTTTGAGCCGGATCTTGTCGTCTTCGTCGATGCCGTGGACTTCAAGGGAGAAGTAGGGGAGTTCATCATAGCCGATCCAGAGGGGACTCTCGGAGAGGCGGTCTCGACCCACGGTCTTCCGCTCAAGTTCGTGACCCAGTACATGAAGAATTTCATAAAAGCGGACTTCGCCCTTATCGGCTGTCAGCCCGGTTCGACGGGTCTTTTTGAGGAGCCAAGCGAGCTGATAAGGGAGCGGGCGGAGAGGTTGGCCCAGTTACTCGCTAAAATATTAGAGGGCTGAGCCTTCCTAAATCCTCTCTCGTGTTCACGTTGAAGAAGCTCTCCCTCCAGTTTTCTGGCAGTTTTTCAATCTCGATATAGCAGGCGTCGCTCTCTCTTATAGCCCGGTTTATCGCGTAGTTTCCGGATTTTATCCGCTCCTCCAAAAAACCCCTGAAAGAGCTTGAGTAAGCGGCGTGGAGTGGCTCTAAGTAGCCATTGCCCCACCTCGGCACGCAGGCTAGTTTTTTGGTCTCTTCAAAGCGCTCGACGATGAAGTCTATGAACTCCGGGACGAGGAGAGGCATGTCTCCAGCAACGACAAAGGCGTCGCCGAGGCTCAGAGCGGTGTAAATACCACCCATCGGCCCCACCATCAGCCCATCAATTAAAACCTCATACCCAAAACCCTCAAGCTTCTCCGCGTTTTCCTTCGAAGCCACTAAGACTATCTCATCTATTTTCTCTGCCCGCTCTAGTTTCTCAAGGGTGTAAAGAAGGAGGGGCTTTCCGTTGATCCTGAAGAGAAGTTTATCCCCGCCGAAGCGCCTGCCCCTTCCGCCGGCTAAGACGGCCCCTATCATTCCTTCTCCTCCCTGTCCACGGGAATATACTCGATCGTGCTGATGTACTTCACGTAGTCCATGGCCTTCTTCGGATCTAGCATCTCCTTCATAAGGTTCTGGAAGTAGTCCTCCCTGTCGTAGGCCACCTCGTAGTTGACGACAACGTCGAGGTAGCCGGAGTGGAAGTTTTCAGCTTCCTCTCTCGTGTATAGCTCGAAGGAGACGTGGTAGCCGTACTTCTCCTCTATTGGATCCCTGATGTTCTCGACGAAGTCAGCGATTCTGTTCAGTTTGACTGGGTCGTAGGGCCTGTCGATTATCACTACCACGTCTATCTCGGGAAAGTCCGGGTCTTTAAGGTGTCTCCCGTAGAAGATTATCGAGAGCAAGTTGTCCCCGTAAAAGTCCCTTATGAGCTTCACAAGCTCCTCTTTTGCCTCCTTTATTCCCACGATTCCACCCCCAAAAGAGATTTTGGAAGGTAGGGAAATATAAAGCTAATCGAAGCTCGGCTGGTAGCGGTACTCAACGTGGAGCTTGCTCTCCGAGTCGAGCTTGCTCGCCGCTTCGAGGAGGGTCTTCCTGTCCTTGTCTGGCAAATCCTCCACCGGAATCTTCATGATGTCCCTGACCTCGATGTCGAACTTCCTGGCGTTTTCGTTGATACCAAGAGCTTCTTTTATGAGTCTCACTGCCTCCTCGCTGAGTTCTCCCTCTTCCTCTATGATGAGCAGATCTCCTGCGTAGTGCCCTGTTATCCTGGCGGAGTACTCCGGGTAGTCCTCGTACTTGAAGCGGTAGAGCTTCCACGGCACTTTAGACACCCGCGGTTACCGAGTACTTCCTCTTCAGGCTCTCTCCCCACTCGCGGTACTCGTCAACCAAGCGCCAGAACTCGTTTTCAAGGAAGCGCATTGCCACGTTTACCCTTGAGTCCTTCTCCCTCAGGGCGTAGCCGGTTATGAGGTCGTGGAGCTTCTCCTTCGGGTTGTCTGGGGCTTCCTTGTATGCCCTGTCAACCAGCTTCATGAAGTCCTCGAGGACTGCGTCGCGGTCGTAGTAGCCGACGACCCTCCTGAGCTCTTCCCTCAGCGTCAGCCAGTAGCGGAGCGGTATCGGTCTCTCAGGTATTTTGAACTTTATCTCGTTCTCTTTTGATGGTTCTGCCTCAGGTGGTAGGGCTATCCAGTATTCGCCTTTCATCTTCTTCTCCTTGATACCGAGGAGCTGGGCTACCCCGTAGAGGATCTCCTCAGGTGAAGGCGGACAGCCTGGAATGTACATGTCTATCGGCACTATCATCTCAGGTCCGCCGCTCCTGAGCCTGTCGCGTCCCCTCTGTGGTGAAGTGTTGTAGAGAGCATAGCTGTTGTAGAAGATACCACCGCTTGAAGCACAGGTTCCGATGGCAACGACGATCCTCGGCTTGGGCGGCATCGCTTCGTAGGCCTTCTTGAGAGCTATCCTCGTCTGCCTTGTCAGCGGGCCAGTTATGAACAGAGCATCCGCGTGCCTTGGATTCGGAACAACCTTGACACCCAGCCTCTCAAGGTCGTAGTATGGGCTCAGGACATCGAGAACTTCAATATCACAGCCGTTACAGGAGCCGGCATCAACGTGATAGACCCAAACGGACTTGAGCTTCTGCTTCCCCATCACTCCTCACCCCCTTCCGACTTGGGGGTCTTTTCGGATGTTCTCTCCACGAGCATGAAAGCGGGATAGACGTTGCCCTCTGTTTCCCTGAGCTTGACGACTGTTCTCCTCATCTTCTCCTCCTGCGTCAGCTTTATCCTGTCCTCAAGGGCGTACATATCGAAGACGTCCTTCGGCAGGATGTTCCTGACGTACTCTATCTGCCTCTCGGTGAAGTCAAGGTATTCGCCGCACTCTTCGCAGTACGCTAACTTATGCTCAACCACCTCGACGAGGTCTTCCTTGTTGTCAGTCGCGACCTCAAACCGAGTCGTCGGCTCCATGGCACCCGTCGGACAGACCTCGATACAGCGGGCACAGCGGATACAGCGGGCGGCGTTGTAGGTGAGCCTCTTCACTCCATGCTCCTTGTCCCACTCCATTATGAGGGCATCGGGCGGACAGGCGTTAACGCAGGCTCCACAGCCAATGCACTTTTCGGGGTTGATGTGCGGAATTCCGCGGAATTCCGGCGGCTTCTCGATGTCAATAAAAGGATAGGGGGTGGTGACGGGGGCCTTCTTTTCGAACTTCTCGGCCTCGAAGCGGTCCCACTTCTTCAGTCTCTCGCTGTACGGGGCGCTCTCGGCCATCAGAACACCCCCTTGTACTTGATAGAGAGCTCGTTGAACTCGGCCTCGGTCAGAACCTTCACCCTACCTGTGTTGACGTCCACGAACTGGACCCTTTCCGTACAGGAATAGCACGGGTCAATGCTCGCTATGATGAGCGGTGCATCGGCAACATGGTAGCCTTTGAGCATCTCCGGAACTGCCGGCAGGTTGTTGTAAGTCGGTGCCCTGACCTTCCAGCGGTAGACCTTGTTCTTCTCGCCGGTCATGACGTAGTGGACGACCTCACCGCGGTGGGCCTCGGTGAATCCGAGGGCTTCCTCATACTCGGGCAGGCTTCCTATCGGTGTGAAGATATCTCCACCGGGCATCTGGTCGATGAGCTGTTCGACTATCCAGATGCTCTCGAAGAGCTCGTCCATCCTCACAAGAACTCTGGCGAGAACGTCGCCCTCCTTGTACACCGGAACCTTGAAGTCAACCTCGTTGTAGGCTGTGGCGGTCTTTACAGCCTGGTCCTTCCTAACGTCGATCTTCCTTCCGCTGGCCCTTGCAGTCGGTCCGAGGACGGAGTAGGCCTTGGCAACCTTGTAGGGCAGTATTCCGACGCCCTCTGCACGCTTGATGAAGGTGTTGGTGTTGAGTGCTACATCGAGGAACTTCTTGGTCTCCTCGCGTATCTGCTTCACAACCTTGAGGACTTCCTCTTTGCGGTAGTCGAGGAGATCCCTCCTGACGCCGCCGACGATGTTCATACCGTACTGCTTTCTGTTGCCCGTTAGTCTCTCCACCAGCCACATGACCGGCTCACGGATGCGCCAGGCGTGCATGAAGCCGGTGTCGAAACCAACGAGGTGCGCCGCTATACCTACCCAGAGAAGGTGGTTGTGAATCCTCTCCAGCTCGAGGAGCAGGGTTCTGATGTAGCGGGCCCTGTCCGGTATTTCAACGTCAGCAAGCCTCTCGACGGCCATAGCGTAGCTGACCGAGTGCTGGTAGCCACAGATACCGCAGATCCTCTCCGCCAGGAAGAGCACCTGGTTGTAGGTCAGCCTGCCCTCGCCGGTCTTCTCTATTCCCCTGTGGGAGTAGAATCCGCGGTAGTCAACGTCGACGATCTCCTCACCCTTGACGAAGAGCCTGAAGTGGGCCGGCTCTTCAATTCCGGCATGAACCGGACCCATCGGGACGAGGGTCGTTCCTTCAGGCTTCTCCTTGAACTCAACCTTTGGTTCGGTCATCGGGGAGTGCCTGTAGTCCATGTCCTTCCTGAGCGGGTAAACGCCTTCAGGCCAGTCCTCCGGAAGGATGAGCCTCCTCGGGTCGGGATGGCCGACTGGGTTGAATCCAAGGAGGTCTTTTACTTCCCTCTCTATCCACAGCGCGGCTGGGAGCTTGGCTGCGACGCTCGGGAAGCTCGGGTCGTCGGCGGGCATGTATGCCCTGAGGAAGACCCAGTAGTTCTTGTCCATGTTGAATGGCTCAACCTGGACGTTGAGGAAGGGCATGTAGACGAAGTGGCCGTTGAGCGGCCTCTCGTCGGTTCCAACGGCCGTTGAGAGGTGGGTCTCCTTGAACTTCGGGTGGTTGTGCCACCAGAGCACCGCTTCAGGCAGGACTTCGCGGTCGATTGTGAACATGTACTGGCCGTAGCTCATCCTCTTGCACTCTTTTATGTGGTCCTTGAAGGCCTCATAGAAGTCTTTGAGGCCCTCCCTCTCGGATAGTATCTTCTCAACGTCGGCCTTCGCGCAACGGCCGTTTTCACATGCCTTGCATTCGAATTCAAAGTTAGCTTCCAAATCCTTGGTCGTCACCATATTCACCACCCCATGAAAGCCATAGCAAGGATTATAATTCCGGCAAAGAACATCCTCGTGTTCATCTTAACTACGTGGTCTATCCTAAGCCTTGCGTTGGTGGCCTCTATCGCCGCTATTATCGGGTAGAACGACACCGTCAGCAGGAACTGGAGCGCGAGCACTTCTGCGGCCTTGACTGCTGTGTTTATCGGTCCAACCCATGGCATGACGAGGACGCTGACGAAGAACCACAGCAGGGCGAAGCGCTTGATGTGGATTGCGTAGTAGAACACTCCGAGGAGCCTGCCGCTGTATTCCCCAAGTGGTCCGCCGATGACTTCCTGCTCGGCCTCTGCCACGTCGAAGGGAACGAAGCCGCTCTCGACGTAGAGGGCGTAAGCGAGAAGGATGTAGGTCAGTATGAGCGACGGTGTGAGGTGAAGGTTCGCTATGATGTCAGCGATGTTGAGTGAGCCGGCGTTGTAGGCCATTACTCCGTAGAGGATGGCTATCAGCGGCTCAACTGTGAGGACTATCTTCATCTCCCTCGCCGAACCTATGTGGCTGAAGGCGTTCTGGACGGTGAGACCACCGAGGATGAGGAAGACGCTGACCATCAGTATCACATAAAAGAACACCACCAGGTTGAAGCCGAAGTCCACTGGGACGACGTTGCCGTAGGGCAGGAGCAGGGCGGCGGTTATCGCTGATGCGAGTGCCAGGTAGGGAGCCCATGTGAAGAGCTTACTGCTTGTTGGCTTGACCGATGGGAGGTTGAAGAGCTTCAGGAGGTCGTACCAGGTCTGGGCCAGCGGCGGTCCGCGCCTGTACTGGAGCCTTGCTTTGACCCTCCTCGCTATACCGTCGAGGTAAGGTGGCAGGATGAATATTATGAGGATTCCGATGGCGGCAAACACGAGTCTCGTTACGTCGAACTCCATTTTCATCACCTCACAGTGCGACAAGTATTCCTATTATCGCCCCTACGACTATCAGTGCTATGACGACGAAGGTTCCAAGCCTTATTCCCGGAACTACGTCCCTAGCTATCCTGAGGAACCTGACGAGAGGTCTAAATATTTCTTCATCAATGTACATTATCTCGCGCTCCCTGAGGTCGTCGAGGGTTTCGACCTTGGTGTACGGCGTGTCAACGATCTTGGTGAAGTAGCTCGCCATCCAGAGGTAGCCCCTGACGATGTAGTGGATCGCCTCCTCACCCACGCGGTAGAACCAGTCGCCGAAGCGGTAGAACGAGCCTATTTTCTCCTCGTACCAGAGATAGAGCCCTTCGGCGTTCACTCTGTACTCGTCTTCGTCTATCTGCGTTGAACCGCAGTCCCATGGCTTGGCCTCCTTGCCGTACTCGGGCTTGAACGTCAGGTAGAGTCCAAAGGCCAGAACACCGAGGACAATGACGAAGAGCACCGGGCTGAAGAGCACCGACTGGAAGCCGATCCTATAGAGGCCATCCTCTATGGGTGCTCCCATCGTGAAACCCGCTTTTATTCCCTCGTTGAGCATGTCCGAGACTGTACCTGGAACGATGCCTATTATCAGGGTCAGAGCCGCGAGTATCCACTGGCCGACGACCATTACCCCCGGAACTTCCCTAACGTTCTTGTAGCGCCCCATCTCGCCGCCGAACTGGGAGCCGTAGAACTTGACGAAAGAGGCGAGCGTTGCGGCACTTATGAAGGCCGCCAGGACAGCTCCAAGGGCGAGGATGTAGCTCTGGGAGTAGTAGCCCGCAACGTAGATGAGCCACTTGCTTATGAAACCGTTGAATGGTGGAACGCCGCTTATTGCCAGCGAGGCGAAGAGAGCAGCTAAAGCAGTCCACTTCATGTACTTTCCGAGGCCCCCGAGGACGTCGAGGTCAACCGTTCCGGTTCTATACTCAACCGCTCCAGCTGAGAGGAAGAGCGAGCTCTTGAATATGGCGTGGTTGAGGGCGTGGAATACGCCAGCGAAGGCTCCAAGCGCACCGACAGCTGCAAGTGCCCCTCCCTTCGGGATGAGGGCCATGCCGATGCCAACCCCAAGCCAGATGTAGCCCATCTGACCGATGCTGTGGTAGGCTAAAAGCCTCTTCGCGTTGGTCTCCCTGAGGGCGTAGAGAGTACCAACTGTGAGGGTTATAGCGCCTATTACAGCGACGAAGAGGCCCAGAGCGGTGTTGGCACCTATCATGCGCCAGACGAGGGCTATCAGGCCGTAGAGTGCAACCTTCTCCATTATGCCGGCCATAACTGCCGAGACGCTGCTCGGTGCCGCCCTGTAAGCCTCTGGAACCCAGAAGTGGAAGGGAACTATCCCGGCCTTCGTCATGAAGGCAATTGTGAGGAGAGCGTACATAACAATTCTGGTGTGCTCCGGGGCCGTTGCAAGGGCTTGTGAGATGGTCTCGAACGTCAGCTCTTCAAAGTTTCCAACAAGGGAGTAAGCAGTACCGAGGGCCAGGAAGAGCGGTATTGTGTCGAGGAAGTGCATGGTTATGTAGTACTTCACGCTCGCTATCGTGTCCCTCGCTTCCTCACTGAAGAATACCAGTATAAATGAGCTAATGGTCATGAGCTCCCAGCTCATGACAAAGTACTCCATGCTGTCAACTGTGACAACAAGGGCCATGCTCGCTAGGAGGGTGTTGTAGGCTATCGCATAGACCCATCCCTTGCCCTTGTTTTCAAAGACGTCCATGTAGCTTATGGCATAGAGCGAAGCCGCGGTTCCGACGATGCCGATTATGAGCAAAAAGACCGCAGACAGCGGGTCTATCTTTATGGATATTCTGAAGAGCTCTCCGGTGACCGTTCCGTTCTTGTAAACATCGTAGCTCTGCCAGAGCAGGACGAGTGAGCCGAGGAACGCCATGAAGCTCGACGCCTTTACGGAGGCTTTATAGTCGCGGATAAGCCCTATAAGGCCGCCGAGGATGAAAGCTCCGAGCGCGTATTCGAGCATCATCTCACATCACCCCATGAAGGCTATCTTCTGAACTATGTCAAGCGTAACCCACGGCGCCACGATGCCTATGAGTATCAGCACTATCATTACTGCGACCATGAGACCCGGTTCCTTCTCAGCTTCGTCGCTTGGTTCTCCGAAAAAGCTCTCCCTGAACCACAGCAGGACAACCACAAGGAATATCGCTGCATCGAAGAGAATGGTTGCCGGAAAGAGCCATGAAGCGATTCCCTTGGCGTGCCTGGTGCTCATGATCGTGAATGCCTTACTGAAGAAGAGGCCGAGAGGCATAACGCCAGCCAGCCCTAAGAATCCCGCAAACCAGGAGATGCTCGTCCAAGGAACGGCTTTTCTCATTCCCCTTATGAGTTTCATGTTAGTCGTACCGAGGGAGTAGGCGAGGCCGCCGACTGAGGCGAATGCGAGGGCCTTAACCACCGCGTGGTTGACCACCTGGTAGAGCGCTATCTGCAGTCCAACGGTGTGCCCGAGGAGTGCATAGGCGAGGGTTATGTACGAAACTCCGGTCTGGGCTATGGTCGAGTAGGCAACGAGCTTTTTGGCGTCGCGCTGGAGCGGGTAGTATATCATCATCAGGAATATCAGTGCAACGGTTAGCCCTCCAAGAACCCAGAAGGTCGAGTCGTCGGGCTTCATGTACTGTATGACCCTGAAGAGCATGAAGCTTCCGAGCGGGACTATCGAGGCGGAGTGAACGTAGGCACTTGCTGGAACTGGTGAGGCAGTTGAATCTGGAAGCCAGGAGTAGAAGAGCAGCTGCGAACTCATGGCAAAGGAGGCGAACATGACGAGAAGTAATGCCGTGTTGTTCGCGGTCATTTTATCGAGCTCCTGTCCGCCGCCGAGCACTGCAACGGCCCCGAGGATGAGGAGGACGCCAAGGTTCAGGACGAGGAAGGCCTTGAGGGCGTCCGTCTTGGCGTTTCCGTAGAAGTTCACTAGGTAAAGGATCGCTATCGCCATTATCTCGAGGGCAACTGCGAACTGGACGAGGTTCGTTGCGTAGATGAACACCATAGTTGCGCCGGTAAGAAGGCCGAGGAGCCCGTAGAACCTGCCCTTTCCTGAACCCATCGGGAAGGCCCTGTTTTTCTGGCTGAAGTACTGGGCCGAGTAAACCGCCAGAAGGAACGCTATTAGTATTGAGAAGAATCCCATGAGAACTGAAGCGACGTCGGCCGTTGCGCCAAAGACCTCGCCGAGGTTTCCGGCGGAGACGTAGGCGGCATGATAAACCTTGCTGGTATCACCAGCAAAGAACTCGTAAGTTCCAGCCGCGTTTATGAGGAATGAGAGTCCCAGGATAACTGAAGCAAAGGTGTCCGCTGATTTACCCTCCGTCTTCCAAGCCAGCACGAGGATGAAGGGCAGGAGCGCCGATGCCAGGAACAGTTCTATCACCTTCCATCACCCCTTGGTTTTCAACCTTTGGTTTTCCTGCAAAAAAATAATGGTCAGAGGAGGAGGGCCGGCTCACCCTCCCCCTTCTCGGCTGCGCTCTTGAGGTTGGCCACGACCTTTCCTTCCCTCTCCCAGAGTATCTCATCTATCTCGCCGTACTTAAGGGCCTCAGTTGGACAGGCTGACACACAAGCTGGAAGGAGGCCCTCCGCCCTCCTGTCGGCACAGAGGTCGCACTTGTCCATGATCTTGTTCTCCTCGTCGAGCTTTGGAACTCCAAACGGACAGGCAACGGCACACATGAGACAGCCGATACACTTGAGCGGGTCGAAGGCAACTGCACCGTCCTCGTCCCTGAAGAGGGCTCCGGTCGGACAGACGTTCAGACAGGGGGCCTTCTCACAGTGGCGGCAGTTGAAGGGAACTGTGAAGAGGTCAGGGAACTCGAAGACCTTTATCCTGGCCTCGCCGTGGGTCATTTCACAGGCAACTTCACAGGCCTTACAGCCAATGCAGCGCTTATAGTCGAGGAAAATCTTCTTGTGGGCCATTTCAACCACCTCACTCCTCCACCTTCTTCACCCTGGCCGCGACGGCCTTCAGCTCGGCCATCTTCGTCATCGGGTGTATCTCGTCCAGCGTGAGGAAGTTGGCCTGCCAGTGCCAGGGCATTGCTATCACGCCTTCCCTGACGTGCTCAGTAACCTCTGCTCTGACAAGAATGCTTCCGCGCCTGGTCTCGACCTTTACGAGGTCGCCTGTTTTGATTCCAAGCTCCCTGGCGTCCTTCGGGTGTATCATGACGTATTCCTCTGGCCAGCGCTTCTTGAGGCTCGGGCTCTCCTCGCTCATGGTGTTGGTGTGCCAGTGGCCAACGAGCCTGAAGTTGGTGAGCCAGAGCGGGTACTCCTCGTCCGGCATCTCGGGAGGCTCCATCCACTCTACCGGCTGGAGCTGGGCTTTTCCGTCTGGTGTCTTGAAGCCCTTCTTGAAGAGTATCTTAGTCCCCTCCCCTGGCTCACTGCACGGGAGGAAGCAACCCTCAGGGTGCTCGGCGAGGTACTCTGGAGTTGCGCCCTTGAAGAGCGGGATGACGCTGTTTATCTCCCTCAGTATCTCGTCCGGGTGGGAGTACTTGAAGTACTCGCCGAGGCCGAGTTCCTTGGCAAGCTCAACTATGATGAGCCAGTCGGGCTTGGCCTCTCCTGGGGCTTCGGCGGCCTTGTAAGTCCTCTGCACGCGCCTCTCGGCGCTGATAGCGGTTCCAGTCTTCTCGAACCAGGCCGCGGCCGGAAGGACTATATCGGCGTACTTAGCAGTCTCAGTTAGGAAGATGTCCTGAACAACAAGGAAGTCGAGCTTCTTCAGCTGCTCCCTGACCCAGCCGCTGTTGGGCATTGACTTGGCGATGTTTCCACCGATGATGTACATCATGCGTATCTTCTTCCCTATTTCGCGAACCATGTTGGTGAGGTCAAGACCGACCCAGTCGGGTATCTTGAAGCCCCAGAGCCTCTCGAGTTCGGCCCTTGCGGCCTCGTCGGTTACAAGACCTCCAGTTGGGAGCTTGTTGGGTGCAATACCGCTCATGGCGGCACAGAAGCCGCACTGGGCTCCCGGAAATACGCCGCTCCAGACGCCTTCCTTCCCGATGTTACCCGTTATCGCGATGAGGTCGGCTATCGCAAGGGCGAGATTGAATCCGTTAACGTGCTGGTTAACACCCTCGTTGACGAGGAAGGCAGTTCTTTTGTTAGCTATCATCCTGGCGGCCTTTCTTATGTCCTCAGCGGGGACGCCGCTTATCTTCTCGGCCCACTCCGGAGTGTAGTCCTTGACGCTCTCCTTAAGCTTCTCGAAGCCTGCGGTCCTCTCCTGGACGAACTCCTTGTCGTAGAGCTCCTCGGTTATGACAACGTTGAGCAGCGCCAGTGCAACCGCGAGATCAGTTCCAGGATAGGGCTTGAGATGGAGTGAGGCGTACTTGTGTCCCCTCGTTGAGCGCGGGTCAATGACTATCATTTCAGCACCGTTGTCAAGAATGGCCTTTTCAATGTACTGCCCAAAGAGAACTGGGGCTGTCTCGGCTGGGTTGTGACCCCAGATCACTATCAGCTCTGCCTTGGCTACGTCCTCGAACGGGTTTGTGGCAGCGGCGCTTCCAAAGACCTTCGTTCTTGCAGGGCTGTTCGAGTACTGGCAGTATCTTCCAGGGAAGTCGAGGTGGTTGGTTCCAATCGCTTTGGAGAGCTTGTGGACGAGGTAGTTCTCCTCGAGGGTTATCTTCTCGCTTCCAAGGAAGGCTATTGCCTCCGGTCCGTAGGTCTCCTTTATTTCCTTGATTTTCTCGGCTATTATCCTGTAGGCTTCTTCCCAGCTTATCTCCTCGAATTTGCCTTCGCCCTTCTCTCCAACGCGCTTGAGCGGTTTCTTGAGCCTCTTCGGGCTGTTAATGAACTGGTAGGAAGCAACTCCCTTTGGACAGAGCTTTCCTCTGTTTGCTATTGTTGGATGGTCGTAGTCGAACTCAATCCTCCTGATGTAGCCGTTCACGCTGACCGCGTAGAACCTGCACCCCACTGAACACCACGGGCACACAACAGGCACTAACTTCTCTGCCATAGGTATCACCACCGATATATGACTGACTAGTCATTTGCACTAATCGCCAAAACCTTAAATAGTTTTCTGAAATCGGCGAGAAATCTGGCAAACAAAAGGGTTAAATTATTCCTAAGTGTTAAAAAGCTAAATTAAACGCTGACAGAGAGTCTCAGGTGGTTGAGAACGGCCCCAACGACCTTCTTTAGGTAATGGCTTTCAGAAAACCCCAGGCAGTCCCTCGCGTGGAGATAGTGCATTAGGGAGCCGATAAACATCTGAAATGCTATTAAGGCATCTTCGTAACCAACTTTAGCGTAGGCAGTAACCCGCCTTGCCCCCTCCCTCAAAAGCTCGGAGCAGGACTGTTTGTAAATATCATTGATGGACTTATACCTTGCTCTTACAGAGAGCATATGGAAAAGGATCTCGGCCCGGTATTCTTTGGAATAAAAATCGAGGAACTCCTTTCCAAGCCGGAGAAGGTAATCCCCGAGCGTTGGATAGGAAACGGTTATATACGGGTCGTTAAGGGAAGGCATGGCCATTATGGGCATTACCTCAAAGGCAAGCTCCTTTATCAGGTCGTCCTTGCTCTTAAAGTAGAGATAGAACGTCCCCTTGGCAACGCCCGCTTTGGCCACTATCTCGTCTACAGTCGTCCTGTCGAAGCCCTTCTTCGCGAACAGCTCCATCGCCGCGGAGACTATCTTTTCTCTGGTCTTCCCCGGAGACTTGGTTGCCACCGCCCGCACCTCTGACTATCCAGTCATACTAACCATTTATGTGTAGTCTTAATAATTTAAACTTTTTCGCTGAAGGTTGAGAAAATGTCATAACGGAAGAAGGCATATAGAGAACACGGAGGATCATTACAGAACCGCTGACATTATTTCCTCGTCTATCTTGGCGACTTCTTTGAGAAGCTCCCCAAGCTCCCCAGAAACCATCTGGGAAAAGAGCCCCATGTTCATCCCGAAGACGTATATCCCGTCGGGCATCTCGATGACAGAGAACCTGCAGGGCATCATCGCAGAAATCCAGCGGTTTTCGGGTTTGCCCACTGCCTTCGCTGCGAAATCCTTATTGCATACCTCAAGAACAGCAAATCCTATTCCAAGTTTATCCTTGAAGTCGTATTCCCCAATTACTTTCCAGCCGAGCCCTTCAACTTTCTCCTTCATCTTTTTGATAGTTTCCTCAAAGGAGTACTTGCTCTTCACTCCCTTTACCATCTGCTTCATCATGTCCTCCATGGGAACCACCTGACTGACCAGTCAGGAAAAGGAATATAAATAATTTTCTTCAACCTTTGGTTGATAACCATGGCCCTGATGCTGGCGGGGAAAGTGGTTGAGGTAAGGGACGGAAAGGCCATAGTTGACGTTGAGGGCAAGCTGAAAGAGGCCAAGCTGGACTTCATCAGGGACGTGAAGCCAGGTGACTACGTGAAGATATACTACGGCATAGTCCTTGAGAAGACCAGTAGAGAAGAGGCCGAGGAGACGCTGGCGAGGTGCTCCTACCACCGCTCGTCCCGGCTTGAGCTCACCTTCACGGTTTCAAACCTGAGGTTTTAGAAAGGCTAAATAACCTTCTTTCAAAGTTGAGGACGGTGGGAAAGATGTGTCTCGCGACCATAGCAAAGGTAATTGAAGTTGACCCCTCAAAGGGAACCGCCTGGGTGGACTTCGGCGGTGTTAAGAGAGAGGCGAGGATAGACCTGATGCCGGACGTTAAGCCCGGTGAGTACGTGCTCATTCATACGGGCTTCATAATCGAGAGAGTTGACGAAGAAACCGCCAAAGAGATACTGAACGCCTGGGAAGAGGTCTTTAAGGTAGAGCCCGACGCTATGGGCGGCTACTACTATCCGGGTGATTGAATATGAGCGATGTTGAAAAGGTCGTTGCCCCTTACAGGGATAGGGCGATAGCCCAGAAGCTCGTCGAGAAGATAAAGGAGGAAGCAAAGACCCTCGACGGCGAAATCAGGATAATGCACGTCTGCGGAACCCACGAGGACACGATAACGAGGCACGGGATTAGATCGCTCCTCCCGGAGAACGTCAAAGTAGTCAGCGGGCCGGGCTGTCCAGTCTGCATAACGCCCGTTGAGGACATCGTGGCGATGCAGCTTATAATGAGGAAAGCCCGGGAAGAAGGCGAGGAGATAATCCTGACAACCTTCGGGGACATGTACAAGATTCCGACACCGATGGGAAGCTTCGCTGATTTAAAGAGCGAGGGCTTTGACGTCAGAATAGTCTATGGTATCTTTGACACCTACAGAATAGCAAAGGAGAACCCGGACAAGACGGTAGTCCACTTCTCACCGGGTTTTGAGACGACTACGGCCCCGGCGGCCGGGATGCTCAACGCCGTCGCTCAAGAGGGGCTTGAGAACTTCAAGATTTACTCGGTTCACAGGCTCACCCCACAGGGAATCGAAGTCCTGATAAAGCAGAAGAGCAGGATAGATGCCCTCATCGATGCCGGCCACGTCTCGACGATAATCGGCGTGAAGGGCTGGGAGTTTCTCAGTGAGAAGTACGGAATCCCGCAGGTCGTTGCTGGCTTCGAGCCGAACGACGTCCTCATGGCGATACTTCTCCTCATTAGGATGTACAAGGAAGGGGACGCGAGGGTCGTGAACGAGTACAAGAGGGCCGTCAAGTATGAGGGCAACGTCGTTGCCCAGCAGTTGATCAACAAGTACTTCAAGGTCGTCGATGCCAAGTGGCGCGCCCTCGGAGTATTTCCTGGAACAGGCCTCGAAGTTAGAGATGAGTGGAGGGAGTTCGAGATAAGGAACTTCTACAAGGTCGAGGTTCCTAAGAACCTGCCAGACCTAGAGAAGGGATGTCTCTGCGGTGCCGTGCTGAGGGGCCTGGCGATGCCAACGGACTGCCCGCACTTTGGAAAGACCTGCACACCGAGGCACCCAGTCGGACCGTGCATGGTGTCCTACGAGGGAACATGCCAGATATTCTATAAGTACGGCGTGCTTTTCTGACTTCTTTTATATAAACAAAGAAGAGACCAGAAAAGTCAGTGCATCTCGAAGCCTTCCAGGGTATTCTTTACCTCTTCCACACTTGCCTCGTCTTCGAGGGTTGAGAGGTCGCCGAGGCCCTTTCCGGTTGCAAGTGCCTTTAAAACCCTGCGCATTATCTTTCCGCTCCTCGTCTTTGGCAGTTTGTTGACGAAGAAGACCTCAGCTGGGGCCGCTATCGGGCCGAGCACCTCCCTGACGTAGTCTATGAGCTCCTTCTTCAGCCTGTCGGTTGGGGCGTAGCTTGCCTTCAGTATGACGAAGGCCACCGGAACCTCGCCCTTTATCTCGTCGGGCCTGCCTATCACAGCCGCCTCCGCAACCGCCGGGTGGAGGACTAGCGCGTGCTCGATCTCTGCCGTTCCAATCCTGTGGCCGGAGACGTTGAGGACCTCGTCGGCCCTGCCGAATATCCAGAAGTAGCCGTCCTCGTCTTTCATTGCGTAGTCGGCCGGGTAGTATATCCAGACTCCCTCTTCAGGCTTGCTGAAGCGCTTCCAGTAGGTTCTTATGTAGCGCTCATCGTTGCCCCAGATACCGAGGAGCATCCCTGGCCAGGGCTTCTTGATGACGAGGTAGCCCCTCTCTCCTGGCTTCGCTGGCTTGCCTTCCGATGTGAAAACATCCGCATCAACTCCAAGGCCAGGAAAGGCGGCTGAACCGGGCTTGAGCGGTGGGAGCTGTATTCCGGCGGAGGGGTAGATCATGTAGCCGCCGGTTTCGGTCTGCCACCAGGTGTCTATTATCGGGCAGCGCCTCCCACCGACGACCTCGTAGTACCACTTCCAGGCCCCAGGGTTGATCGGCTCGCCAACGGAACCGAGCAGGCGGAGGGATGATAGGTCGTGCTTCTTCACCCACTCGTCTCCGTAGCGCATGAGCATCCTTATCGCCGTTGGAGCCGTGTAGAATATCGTAACCCCGTGCTTCTCTATCAGCTCCCAGGGCTTGTCGGGCTTGGGGTAGTTCAAAGCTCCCTCGTACATCATAACGGTCAGGCCAAGAGTTAACGGGCCGTAGACGAGGTAGCTATGCCCGGTGATCCAGCCGACGTCGGCCGTGTTCCAGAAGAGGTCGCTCTCCGTTATTCCCCAAGCCCACTGCATCGTCTTGGCGACATAAACGAGGTATCCTCCCGTTGAGTGAATGATACCCTTCGGTTTTCCGGTCGTTCCGCTCGTGTAGAGGATAAAGAGCGGGTGGTTGCTCTCGACCGGGACTGGCTCAACGTACTCTCGGCACCTTCAAGGAGGTTCTGCCAGTAGTAGTCCCTCCCCTCGACCATGTTGACATCGTTCTCAGAGCGCTTAAGAACCACAACGCTCTCGACGCTCGGAGTTTCCAGTAAAGCCCTGTCGACTATCTCCTTGAGGTTCAGGGCCTTTCCACGCCTGTAGAGGTAGTCGGCGGTTATGACAACTTTCGCCTTGGCGTCGTTTATCCTCGTGGCTAATGCCTCAGCGGAGAATCCGGAGAATACAACGCTGTGGATTGCCCCGATCCTCGCACTCGCTAACATCGCTATTACAACCTCTGGGACGAGAGGCATGTAGATGACTACCCTGTCGCCCTTCCCAACGCCGAGGTTCTTGAGAACCGATGCGAAGCGGTTCACCTCGCGGTAGAGCTCGTAGTATGTGAGCGTCCTCGTTTCTCCCTTCTCGCTCTCCCAGATTATTGCCGCCCTGTTCCTCTTTCCGGCTTTGATGTGCCTGTCGAGGGCGTTGTAGCTGGCGTTGAGCTGGCCCCCGACGAACCAGCGGAAGAAGGGGGCGTTTGAGTCGTCTAGGACCCTATCCCATGTCTTGAACCAGTCAATTACCTTGGCCTGCTCCGCCCAGAACTCTTCAAGGTTCTCGATTGATTTCCGGTGTTCCTCTCTAAAAGACTGCAGTGGGATGTACTTTTCCTCAAGGAATCCCTCCCCGACCTGCACTGGTGTGTCACCTCTCCCGCTTGAGGGTTGTATTCCTTAAAGTTCTTTCGGCGTTCGTCAAAGTGATAATCGGCAAAAAACGAAAAAGAGTTAGGAGTGGCTAATTAGCCAAAAAGCGAAAGCTAAATAGCCACTTGTCGAAACAAGGAGTGGATGGAACCATTATTGCACCTGAAAGGCCAAAAATCCGAAGAAGTTTGCATCAAAATAGGCAACTACATGTAAAAATTTTGGAAGAAAATGTCAGAGCGTCAAGGCGAAAACAAATGAATTCGTCCGGCTATTGACTTCCAGAGTGTCTCAATCTGGTCTATAGGCTCAACCTCTTTACCGTTGAGGCTGTCAACGATGAAGCTCTGGTCGAAGGGTATGATGACGTCGGGCTTAACCGGCAGTTTTTCCTCGACTCCTGGAAGGGCCTTGTTGAGGACGAGGATGTGTTTAAGGCCGAGGCTCTCGCTTAGGCCGGCTATTTTCTTCGACAGTTCAATGGACTCAAGTGATGGCTCGGCCACATCAACGACGACATCAACGTGCTTGTCAACTCCCCTACCGAAGTGCTCTATTCCTGCCTCTGTATCAACAATAATTACCTCGTTCTCCTGTAGCTTTATCCCCTCGAGGAGCTTTCTAGCAAGAAAGCCGTATGGGCAGGCACAGCCCTCCTCGGCCTCCTCGATTTTACCGATGGTTAAAACTGCCAGGTTGCCCTTTTTGGCCAGGATTTCATCCGGGATATCATCGAGCGTCCAGTTGAACAGCTCCTCGTCGAGTTCTCCTTTACCTTCAGCCGCCATGAGTATCTTGGCCCGCTTCTTCCCACCGAGGTGTTCTGCTAAAGTCTTGACCTTTGGAAGGCCAAGCATTCTGTAGAGACCTGGGTTAGACTCGTCAGCGTCTATGATGAGGACGCGGTAGCCCTTCTCAGCGAGGTATTTACCGAGCATGGCGCTGATTGTGCTCTTCCCACAGCCACCTTTTCCGGACACAAGGATCTTCATGTGTATCACCAGTTTGAGGAACAGTAGCACGATTTATAAGTTCTTTGCTCTAATGATAGTACCAACTTGTTCTCAGATTTGCCCAGCAAAGGTTTTTAGGTTCGTTTCTATAACCCACATAGTTAAAACACAAAAGGGGGCATTGTGATGAAGATCTTCAAGGTTCCAAGAGAACCCGGGGCGGGGGGACTATAATCCTTTCAATGATAGGCGGGCTAATCCTCTCACACGCGGACTGGCGTGGCTGGATTATCGGGCTTGCCGTCGCACTGGTAACGTTCTTTACCTTTGATTTCGCCTTTGACTCCT
Source organism: Thermococcus peptonophilus (assembly GCF_001592435.1). Lineage (NCBI taxonomy): Archaea > Methanobacteriati > Methanobacteriota > Thermococci > Thermococcales > Thermococcaceae > Thermococcus > Thermococcus peptonophilus. The sequence continues at coordinate 1,735,402 of NZ_CP014750.1, read as the reverse complement.
ACCGCGCCTGGAAAATGAGTGGAATTGCTCTGAGCCTCGGTCTAAACGTCTTGGCCTACATTCTTCCCGCGGTATACTGGTTCGGCACCGATGTTTTCAGGCCAGCCCTCGATAACCCTCTCATCACTCCCCTGACGGTAGTTATTGTTCTCTTCACCCTCCACCTCGCTTTCTCCCGAGCTAAAGGCTGGAAGCATCCGGTCACCTACGCCCTCGGGAACCTTCTGCCGGCGGTTCCAGCTCTTTTTGCCCCGGCCGTTTCGGGGAGACCCTTCACCGATAAGGTCTTCGTCTTCTGGCTGGTTCTGGCATATTACGAAGCTATTGGGGCCGCCTATGTCGAGACGAGGCTGGCCTTCAGGAAGTTCCCGAAGGAGTATCCCTTAATAGCCTGGCTACCAATTTTTGGTGTTCTTACATATAATCCTTAGTTTGATTATAGCCCTCATCGAGCCGACGGTCAGGCTGGTGAAGAACCTTAAGGAGAATAACTACGTTTCGAAAATAGAAGATATCAAAAGACTCGGCTGGAGCGTCTTCAGGAGCGTAATGCTTCTCTATGTTCTAACGTTGGCCGTTCTGTACTTCACCTGATGCTCTTTCCAGTTTTCAGTAGTTCAAGACCACTGATAAATCTGGAAAAGATGAGAGAAAAGCTTACGCATTTAGAAGAACAGTCTCCGCCAGCTTCCTCACGGCCTCGATGTAGCTCTTGTAATCCATCGCCTGAACCGCTGCCCCGTGGAAGTAGCTGTCTATCAACACAGGTGCGAGGATGCCGAAGAGCACCACAAGCAGGCCGAGTATGAGGTTTACAGAAGTAAGAGTCCAGACCTCGCCGCCTTCGATTCCCAAATTGTGTTTTTCTTCCTCATGCTCATTCTCTCCGTGATGACCGTGCCCCTCGACGGGCTTTCCACGCCACAGAGTTATGAAGAGCTTAAAGTAGGCCCAGGCCGCTATGGCGCTCGTGATAATGACTACTGAAGCAAGCCAGACACTCTTCTGCATCAGCGCGTCGAAGATCAGCATCTTGCTGAAGAAGACGTTCAGCGGAGGAACCCCAACGAGGCTGAGCGTGGCTATTCCGAAGAGAAAGGTCGTTACGGGCATCTTCTTCCCAACGCCGGATAGCTCGTCTATCTTCGTCTTTCCAGTCCTGTAAATGAAGGCCCCAACGGTAAAGAAGAGGAGCATCTTTGCTATGGCGTGGTTCACTATGTGGAAGTTTATGGCTAAAACAGCAAGCTCTGTCCCAACACCGAGCGTCATGAAAAGGTAGCCCATGTGGAGTATCGTCGAGTAGGCTATGACCCTCTTGACGTCCCTCTGAACCAGCATCATCAGCGAGCCGAGGAAGGCCGTCGCGGTTCCGAGCGTGAAGAAGACCAGCGAGAGCCAGCCCGAGAAGGAAACACCCTGGAAGACTGTGTAAAGGAACCTCATGAGGGCGTATATTCCAACGACCTCAACGAAGCCGCTGAGTACTGCACCTACGGGTATTGGTGCGCCCTGGTAGGCATCCGGAAGCCAGTAGTGGCCCGGAAAGATGGCGCTCTTTACGAGAACCATCGATATCGTCAGTGCAAAGAAAATTCCAAGGGCTAGAGTTGGGTCGCCGAAGACCTTCACCGTTATCGGAAAGTCTATCCCATGGAATTTGGCGCTCAGATCGGCCATGTTAACGGTTCCAAGGGATGCGTAGAGGAAGCCGAGAGCCAAGAAGTAGAGGCTCGTAGCCACGGCACCGCTTATCCCGTACTTGAAGGCTCCCTCGATGCTCTCGCTCCTGTTCCGGTAGAAGCCAACTATGGCGTAGGCGGAAGCGCCGAGGACCTCGAGCATGACGAAGAGGTTGAAGGCATCCCCCGTCATGAAGGCTCCCAGAGTTCCAGCCTCAAGGCCTAAAAGGAAGGTGTAGAAGAACTCTAAACCATGCTCCCTGATGAACCTGGCCGAGTATATTCCCGCCATCAAGAAGCCAAACGTAGCGGTCAGAACCAGCGTCGCAGAGAGCCTGTCAACCTCAAAAACTATGCCTATCGGTGCTATCCAGTTCCCGAAAGCGTAAACTAAGGGCTCATTCGATGAGTAGGCCATCTTGAAGAGCTTGATTCCAGCGAGGAAAGCCACAGTTTGGGCGGTTAGGGCGTAGGCTATCACGACTTTTCTGTTCTTTCCAGTTGCAAAGGCTATGAACGGGAGGAAGAATGCAAAGCCAAGCGGTATGACTGGGACTATCCCAACCTCCATGCTCTCACCTCAGTCGAATATTTTCTTCGCATAGTCCTCGAAGTAAGCAACTACGCTCTCCTTGATCTCCTTCTCATCGAGCGTGCTCACGTCGATCCAGTGGACGTAGAGCCACTTCCCGTCGTCGCTTATATCAACAACAACCGTCCCGGGAGTGTTGGTTATCGAGTTGGCCACGAGAACCTTCCCGTAGTCGTTTTCAACCTCAAGGGGGATTCTAACTATCCCGGGGTTGGCCTTGAGTGTGAAGACCCTCTTGGCAACGTCTATGTGTGTCTTTGTCTCCTCTATGAAAAAGTACCTTAGGGCGTAGATTACCGCATAAAACCACCTTCTTGGTGAGAAGAACTTGGCATCGTTCTCTATGAGCCAGTGGCCAACGGTGAGGGAGATTATGAGGGCGACGATGCTCCCTGTTATTAAATCGTACTCGCTGACCGAACCCGTGTAGAACAGATAAACTGCGATCGCTATCAGGAACGTCGCCGGGGAGAACCTTACCTTCATTCTCGCTCCCCCCTCATGATTTCGGCCATGTCACGGGCATCTATGGTTCCATGGAGGCGGTAGAACTGGATTGCATAGGTCGCCAGGAGTATGTTCATGGCCATTCCAATGACGACGGCAGTTAGCACCAACGCCTGCGGAACGGGATCAACCGCCCTGCTCAGGAACTCTTCAACCGTCAGGTGCTTCTCGTATATCGGCGGAAAGACTGGGTAGACGAGGCGATAGCCGATGAGGATAAAGAGCATGTTTATCGCATCGCCCATCACGTTGAGCATAATGATCTTCTTGATGAGGTTAGATCTGGTAGCAACGCCGTAGACCCCAAGGAGGGTCATTGCGAAGAGCGTTATCGTGATGTAGAAAATGAGGAAGCTCGCTATCACTGGACCTCCCTCCTGAGGACGTTCTTGAATATCCACTCAGAGACCCCAAGGACTAAGAACACCGTCAGGAACCCGAAGGTAACTGCCGTGTATTCTCCAACGTCGAGGTTGAAGAGGCCGATCTCTTCCGGAAGGAGATTTATTTCGAGAACCTTTCCGCCGTAGAGGAAAACCGGGACAATGACCGTCGTTAGAATGAGCGCCAGGCCAAGGGCGTAGGCTGAGACAGTATGCCTCAACGTTAAGCCCTTTCTCTCCAGCGTGAACTTGCTGAAGGCCGCGAAGAGGAGCAGTGAAGCAACCGCCATGGCCGAACCACCCTGGAAGCCACCTCCGGGAGTTAAGTGACCGTGAAGGGCTATTGAGGCCGAGATTGAGACTATCATTATAACGACGAGCTTCACCGTTGCCCTAACGATCAAGTCCATCTGCCTGTGGGGTTCCCTTGCCTCAAGCTCGCGAACCTCCTTCTCCTGCTCCTTGGTGAGCCTAAGGACGCTCAGGGCGCCCATAATGGCCAGGAAAAAGACGAAGGTCTCAAATAGCGTATCGAACCCACGGTAGTTCCAGACTATGGCAGTTACTACCTCAGGGCTGTGGCTTGTGGGCCCTTCATGGGCGAAGGCGTGGCTCAGGTAGAATTCCCCGAGAGGGCGGAGCGGGTTCTGGGCTATCCCGAGGACGTCCTTTACCGTTACCGCGTAGGAGATTACAAGGAACGCCAGCAGGAAGGAAACCGCAACGTAAACATCTCGCTTCATTCTCCCACCTCGTACCTCTCGGTCTTGCTTATCGCGAGGATGATGAGGGCAGTATAAGCTCCAACCGCTATAGCAAGGTAAGCAAGGACTATGTCCGGAGCGGCCAGGATGTAGAAGCCGAGGGCGAAGAACGTTGACTGGACGGAGCTGAGAGCGAGGGCCTTAAGCAGGTCGTGCTCCTTCATGGCCAGATAGCTGAACACGAAGCCGAATGAAACCACTATTGCCAGGATTACGAGGTGGAACTCCTGCATGTCAGACCCTCCTGAAGGTGAACTTCGGCTCTTCCTCCTCACCGGGGACTTCTTCGTGTTCCCTCACCAGCTCGGCAACGTCGCTCCTCTCCGGCAGGTCCTCCTCAAGGTGGTCCACCACGAGCTTCGGCTTCTTGCCTATCTTACCAAAATAGACCGCTGAGACGAGTGAGTGTGAACCAGTGGGGGCTATGATCAGGATAAGGATTCCGACGGTGAAGGCTATCCCTGCCATGAAGAATCTCTGCTCGCCGAGGGGATGGTAGACGAGGGCAACCAATCCCGCTCCAAAGACTGGCAGGGCGGCGCCGCCTATGGTGCCGACTGTCGCTGCGTGTGTTCTCATATAAAAGTCTCCAAAGCGGAGAAGTCCTATAGCCGCTATCAGGTCGTAGATAGCTCCAAGGAGTATCGCGATTGAGCCGATGATGAAGATGATCTGGTCTATCATACCTCCACCTCCCCGTAGAGGACGTACTTGGTATAGTAGATGTCCAGCATGAAAGCCCATAGTGCTAGAATTATCGCGCCGCTCGCGAGCATGATGGACTTGAAGTATATTCCCAATATCACCATGAACGCCGCCATGTCGAAGGAGAGACAGTCAACCGCGAGGATTATGTCGGCGGTGGTCGGCCCCTTTATCGCCCTTATTCCGTAGAGGACGAAGGCGAGGGTATAGATGACCGCTGAAAAGTACAGCACTTCTCGAAAAACGTCAACGATGTTCAAGATACCACCCCCAGAAGGATTATCAACAGGGCTAAAGCCACGGCAAACCCGCTTATAAGCGCGTTCATATCGGGGCTTCTTTCTTCACCCCACCGGGCGAGTTTCTCAAAGAGCCTTATCAAAGGCATGAACATTGCCTCATCGAGGTGTCTAACAGGATAGTCAAGCGCATCGTCGTAGTCCCTAATCAGCGGAAGTTCGTGCTTTGGAACGACCTTGATAACGGGAAGAACGTACCTCAGGTAAGCTTTCTTGCCCTCGCTCAGGAAGAAGTCGGCTGTGAAGCGGAGTATGTCCCCCATGTTATAGAATATCAGGAGAAGCTCGCTGACCCTGTCGGTGGGTATCTTGCCAACTCTCCAGCCGACATACGTTGAAAATATGAGCAGGCCAACTGCTATGGCCATACCCGGGCTTGCAAAGAATGTTTTTGACAGGCTTTCAATCTCAAAGCCGGTAAGCTCCCTGACCATATGCTGTATCCATGGAAATACTATGAGCGGGAACACCGCCACCAGAAAACCCAGCAGGGCAACGATACCAGTGACAGACCTTATATAAAGGGGTATCTCACCCCTCTCTACTTCCCTTTTGCAGAGAAGCCTGTTGATGCGTCTGACCTGGAGTATTGAGGCGAGAGGGAAGAGGCCAAGGAAAGATATTGTAAGGCCCATTGCCCAGAGATAGACGTTGGCAGTTCCAAAGGAGGCCTCGTAGATCAGCCACTTGCTCACGAATGCCGCCAGTGGCGGAACCCCAGCCATTGAAAAGGCAGAAAGCGAGATCAGGAGGGTTATGACGTGGCCCTTGAGGAGCTTCCTGAGGGAGCAGATGTTTGGCTCCTCTCCGTAGTGATCTATCGCACCAAGCCCGAAGAAGATGGCGCTCTTGTATAATGCCTGATAGAGGGTGTGCAGGATGGCACCGACTAATGCGATAGTTCCCAGCTCTCCACTCAGAACGAGGGCAGAACCGAGGGCAAAGTAAGAGACACCAACGTCCATCACACTGTGGTAGGCGAACTTTGTCTTCAGGCGGATCTCCTTGAAGGAGTAGAGGGTGGCAAATACTGAAACTGTTCCCAGAAAAGCTATAACATACCCAACCACCTGTGAGCGAGGAAGCGTCTCGAAAAATATCCTCAGCGAGAGGTAAACGCCGGTTCCTTCGAGTGCTATGAAGACCGGAACGAGAGGTGAGGGGAGCCTCTGATAAACTCTCGGAACCCATGTGTGGAATGGGAAGACGCCTGAACGAACGAGGGCAGGGAAGAGGTAGAGGACATAGAGCAACCAGACTCCGACGGGAAGCCCCCCAAGGTTCTTCCGAAGGGCTTCGAAGGTAAGCCCGTGGACGCTGCCAACAGCAGAATAGGCAAGGCTGGTCGCTATCAGGAGGGGAATTATGCCGAAGACCTGAGTCAGGACAATGTAGTTTCTCGCCGTTATTCTTCCTTTTTTAGGAACAGTGGATAGGAATAGTGCAAGGGTGAACACAGCTATAAGCTCGTAGGAGAGCGTGAGCTTTTCAAGGTTGTCTGCGGCGAGGAAGAGAAACGCGGAAGCCAGAGTGCCGTTGTAGGCTACGGCAAAGGTCAAATGCCTCGGCTTCATGTCGTAGTGAAGGAAGTAGAGGGACACGAAAAGGCCCACTAAACCCAGAAACGCCATGAAAAAGCCGTTCAGGGACTCTATTTTGACCTCAGTCTTAAGGAGACCAAACAGTATCTCCCCCTCAATCTCGCGGGAGATCCCGTAGGCACCGGCGAGAAGAGTCAAGAGAGAGCCAATCATGGCCGGGGGCAGGCTCACCCTGAAGTTTCGCTTAAATAAGGGTGCAACCGCACCGAGAGCGAAGAATGCCAGCGCCAGCGAGATTATTGAGGCATCGGTGAGCGCTATCATGCTCCCACCCCATAGAAGGTTATCTCCTCAACGAGCGGGTAGGCGAGTATCGCTGAAATCAGGGTCAGGATTATGAGTGCTATCAGAGAGGCGTTGATTATCCAGTGAGTTGGAGCCTTTTTCACGCTCGGCTTTCCGAAGACGTTCCTTCCTATCCACTTCATCCCGACCCAGAGAAATACCACCGAGTCTGTGAGGACCATGATTATGGGGAGCCAGGCCAGACCGGTAATTTTGAGCGCAACAAGATCTGTTAGAAGCTCGGCCTTGCTAAAGGCTATCCCCATTGGCGGAAGGCCGGCGAGGCCAAGGAGGGCGAGGGCCCAGGAAAAGCCGTTAACAGGAAGTATATCCTTAAGCCCGCTTATTCTCCTGAGGTCGAGAGTTCCGAGTGAGTATGTGAACGTTCCAGCGGTGAGGAAGGCGAGGCCCTTTATGAACGCGTGGGTTGTGAGCTGGAACATCGCCGCCTTTAATCCTACGTCAAGACCTAAAGCGGCGAAGGTCAGCCCAACGAACATTACGCCAGCTTCAGCCACTGTTGAATATGCCAAAAGCCTCTTTGCGTCCTTCTGTACGGGATAGTTGAGTATCGGGATGAGGAGGGTTAGGGAGACCATAATTGCCATGAAGTAGAAAATCCAGATTGGAAGATCGCCGATGAACTGGAGAACCCTAGCGACGAGGTAAACCCCCATCTCAACCATCGCCGCGCCGTGAAGAAAGGCCGAAGCAGGAGTTGGAGCCTCCATAGCGTCCGGGATCCACGAGTAGGTCGGGAACTGGGCGCTCTTTGTGTATCCCGCGAAGAGTAGAGCAATGAACAGCCAGGGCTTTATTGAGGGGGCAACGTGAGCAAGCGAGAACAGACTGAGGTCGTGAAGCTGGGTTATGCCTATTCCGATGGCCGTGTAGAACCCGATCATCGCCCCAACGTTTGGAATTATGAAGGCCTTGAAGCCAGCCCGCCTTGCCTCAGGAGTGTTGTAGTAGCTCACAACTCCCCAACAGGCGAGCCCCATAAGCTCGAAGAAAATGAGCAGGCCGAGGAAGGTGGAGGAGTAGATGAATCCAAGCGTTGCACCCTCGAAGAGCGTCATCCAGGCGTAGAAGAGACCCCTCCCCTTCCCACCGGGATGACCGACGTTTCTCTCGCTCATGTATTCAACGCCGTAGAACATGAATATGAATCCAGCTAAAGAAACCACTGTGCCGATTAAAACGCTCATGGGGTCTATTATTATGCCGTAGGCCTCGCCGAGCCTTTCTGTGGTGATGTAGGGGATGTGGATCACCTCATGATGCTCCGTCAGGAAGAGGTAGGCAACACCGAGCTGGGCAACTAAAGCCGAAATAAACGATGCGAGCATGACGGCATCTGCTTTCCTTTCATCTAACTTAAAAAGGATCAATCCACCAGTGAGCGGAATGAGGTAAGCCAGTGATGCCAGAAGACCTATCATTGCCTTCCCCCCGCGTGAGCCAAAAATCCATTAGGTTTGTCTAACGAACCTTTTTAAGCTTTTTCGTCTATATGCGGAACCATCTTGGGCGATTGTGCACAATGGGTGAAAGATGATAGGCTAAGACGAGGGGTTTTCAAACTTTAAGAAAACCTCATCGAAGTACTCCGAAACGAGCTCGACAACGGGTTTTGAGTCGAAGGGGAGGGATAAAATGGTCTTAATGGCCTTCTCGATGAAGCCCTTGGCGATAGTAACTGCTTCCCTGAAGACTCCCGCATTTTTCATTCTCCCAAACAGTTCGAGAAGGTTATCCTCAGTAGGATCTTTGAGAGTTTTTTCAACAAATGAAGAGCCGTACCTCTCCGTGTAAAGGATGAGCGGAAGTGTTGTTTTTCCATTCAGGAGGTCCTTGAAGCGGTCCTTTCCAGTTCCTGGGAAATAATCCAAAACATCATCAACTATCTGGAAGGCCCTTCCAACTAGCGTTCCGGCACTGTCAAGCTTCACCCAGAAGGGTTTTCCAAGGTAGTAAGCTGGAAGGGCAAAAGAAGCTCCAAAGAGCCTGCCAGTCTTTCCGTCGATGATCTTGTAGTAGGTCTCAATATCAAGGTGAACAGTCCCCCTGACCGCCCCCTGGAGTATCTCGGCCTCTACCCGAAGGAGGTGAGCGGTGGCAACAGGAGGAAGGTGGCAATCCTGGGGGCGATTCTAATGGATGCAGACGTTACTGTTCTTAACGAGCCTTTCACCGGTCTTGATTCTGACTCAATCGAAGCCCTTTTAGCACTCATCTCGGAGCTGAAGGATAAAGGAAAGGCATTCATGATAGTGTCTCATCAGCTCGATGAACTTTTCAGGATCGCCGACAGGGTTTATGTCCTATCAGGAAGGCCGGCCATTGTTAAGAAAGTCATCGGGAGGGAAGAGATTGGTAAGGGAGCTGTTTAACAGCATAGCAGAGCGCTATGACCTAGCCAACAGACTGATAAGTCTCAACCTCGACTGCTGCTGGAGGAGAAGAACCTGTGAGGAGGCCTTGGAAGCTCTTTCTCCCGCAGGGGGCAGAATCAGCGTTCTGGACGTCGCCTGCGGAACCGGGGACATGCTCCGCTGTCTCAAGAAGAAGCTCGATGAGAAAGGCATCTGTGCAGAGTTCTACGGTCTTGACTGCAGTGAGAACATGCTCGAAGTTGCAAAGAAAAAAGTCCCTTTCGCAAGGCTCGTTCCCGGCTTCGCAGAGGAGATGCCCTTCGATGATGAGAGCTTTGATTTTATCACAGTTGCCTTCGGCGTCAGGAACTTTTTCGATAGAAGGAAAGCAATAGGAGAGCTTTACAGGGTGCTAAAACCCGACGGGGTGCTGGCCGTTCTGGAGTTTTCGCGGAATCCCTCAATTCTCGGAAAGCTCGCGTGGTTCTACACAGAGAGGGTAGTCCCGTTAGTTGGGGGTTTGATAACGGGCAATAAAAAGGCCTACTCGTACCTCGCGGAGTCCATCGGGAAGTTCCCTTACCCGGAGGAGCTGGCGAAAGAATTCGAAAGCGCTGGGTTCTCAACGTTAAAGCTCCGCTGGTTATTCCCCAGGATAGCCTTTCTCCTCCTTCTCAGAAAGGGCCGTTAAAACTATTACAGCCCCGTTCACGAGCTTCCGCTCCTCAACGACCGAAAAGCTGTTCTCCTCTAACAGTCTACTAACGTTCGTCCGGAAGTCCGTTCCTGTCAATCTGCTCGTTATTGCGCTGAGACCTTTTAGGAACCCCCTGAAGAGAAGGTTATCCGGGGGTGAACACTCCATCACAAGGAAAAACCCCACTGGGTTTGAGAACCCTGTAAATTTCTTTGATAACCTTCTCCTTCTCAGGGACAACGCAGAGGAAGAACGTAGAAACTGCAGTATCGAAGGAGCCATCAGAAAAAGGCAACTCTCGCGCATCGGCCTTCCTCAGCGAAACCTTCGCCTTCGAGCTCTTCTTCCTGGCCTTCTCAAGCATTTTTTCGCTGATGTCAATTCCGACAATCTCAACGCCCTCTGGATAGAGCGGAAGGTTTAAGCCCGTCCCAACACCAAGCTCAATGACTTTTCCCCGAGCTTTTTTAATTATCTCTTTTCTTGCATCTCGTATTCCAGTAGGGACTTCAAGGAGCGTGTTTATCGGTTCGTAGATGTAGCTCGCTAGGTCGTACCTCACCGCAACCCCTCCGCCGTCCAGTGTATTGACTCCTCAAGCGGGATAGGCTTAAGGAAAGAAAGGGCGTCGTTACTCTCGCAGGTGTTCGGCTTAAGGCCCATCGAAACAGTAGGTCTGAACTTTCCGGCGAGGCGGAGAAGGCCCTCTGGAACCGGAACGAGGAGCACTCGCTTTCCAGCTGACGATAAGACCCTACCCACGAGTTCACCCAGCGCTATCACCTTTTCACCGCAGAGGTTCACTTCGAGGTTCTCATCTCCCTCAAGGATTTCCCGATGATCTTCGCTAGATCCCTCACGTCTATCGGCTGGACGGGGTTTTTAGATTTGGGAAGATCCTCCACTTAAGGGCATCGTGGAAGAGCCTCTGGTTCGGCCCAAGAACGAGGGAAGGTCTAGCTATCGCGTAGCTCTTAACCTTTCTCACTTCCTTCTCTCCGAGGGCTTTGGTTCGAAAATAGGGGATTTCTGAGTCCTCATCGGCACCGAGGGCGCTCATCTGGATTAACCTGCATGAGTTGCAAGCCCTGGCTATCTCCCTCGGGATGGCCACGTGAGCCTTATGGTAATCCCCTCTGAGGACGCCGATGAGGTTTGTCACTGCATCAGGATGGAGTTCTTCAACGAGCCTCCCGTATTCCTCGGGTTCTCCCCTGACTCGAACGGTTTTTACACCAGGGATGGCTATGTCCTTCCTTGTTGGGATCACTACCTCATGTCCCCTTTGGATGAGTTCAGCCCTCAGAAAGCCGCCGATGAAGCCAGTTCCGCCGGTTAGGATTACCCTCATGACGATCCCTTGAGGGATTTTTGAAAAAAGGAATTAAAAAAGCTCACGTGAGCCTCTCGAGGCCGTCCTTCCTCACGAGGTAGGTGTCCTCGTGCTTTATTGCTCCCTCCGGGATCATCAGCGGTGTGTGAATTATGCTGAGCACCATGTTCTCGGCAACCTTGGTTGCCCTCGTCGGAACCACTATTGTAGGCATCGGGAGTTCCTCGATGAGAAGGCCGACGCCGTGGGTGTAGCCGGCAAGGTAGGCGTCCCCAAAGCCGTTCTCCTTGAAAAAGTCCGAGAGTTTCTTTTCAACTGAATTTAACGTTGCCCCAACGCGGGTCTCCTCGAGGGCTATCTGAAGGGCCTTTTCCTTAACTTCTATTGCCCTCCTGACCCTCTCTCCGGGTTCTCCAACTACGAAGGTTCTCGCGGTGTTGGCGTAGTAGTGGTTCCAGTCGGTTCCGATGACCACCGTGACAACCCCGTTCTCCTTCACCTTTAAGTCCCTAAAAGGCTCGGCGTGCGCCCTAGGGGTTGTGGAAACGTAGACCTTGGGTTCTTCGCTCCCGTTGATCATCAGCTCGCGGTAAACCTCGGCGGCAATCTCTGTCTCGCTCACTCCCGGTCTTATGACCTCTTCGGCAACCTTCATGCCCTTCTGCGCTATCTTTCCCGCTTTCCTGATGTTCTCTATCTCCCAGGGGTCCTTTATCATCCTGAGGCTCATTGTGAGTTCGAGAATGTCAACCACCTCAACCATCGGGTTGAGCCTCTGGAAGAGCTTGAGAAAGAGAAGGTAAGCGTCCCTCTCGACGCTGAACTCGTGTCCAACCCTTGAAAAGCCGTTGCCGTTCACCCAAGTCACAACACCTGCCATTAAGTCTTCAACGCGCTGGAACTCGCGCACGTCCTCTATCCAGCTCCTCCTTCTGAACTCTTCAGCTTCCCCTTTGATGACGAACACAGTTGGCTCTCCTTCAGCGGGGATGAGAAGGCTCGGACGTAGCCACTTGGTTCCGGTGAAGTATATGAAGGTGGAGAGCGTCCTTATGACGGCCCCATCGATGTCGTTCTCCCTCATAAGTTCCTGAAAGCGCTCGACCCTTCTTCTGAAGATCTTCTCGTCGCCCCTCACTTTCAATCCCTCCAGTCAAGTAGGCGCTTTTCTCCTTTTATCTCTTTGTAAGGTGCTATGTCCATGGTCATCTCAAGCGTCCCTATGTATTCGCCCTTCTCGTTGAAGAGGGGAACGTACCTGATGTAAACGTATTTTGGCCCGAGCCTTATCCAGAAGGTTGCTTCCTTTTTCCTGCCCTCCTTGAAGGCCCTGAGGATTTTGTTGACGATGTGGACGCTCTTCGGCGGATGGCAGAGCTGAACCGGCCTTCCGAGGACGCTGAGAGAGCGGCCGAATATCCTCTCACCTGGGGAGAAGAAGCGAACGCGATCATCTTTATCTATGAAAGTAACGTCAACTGGTAGGGCCTCGAAGATGGCCCTAAGCTCTTCGATGTTGAGGTAGCCTGTCCCGAGGTCTATGTCCCCCTCCCTCTTAAGCTCGCTCTTGTCAAACTCAAGGGGCTGGCCTTTTAGGGCTTCCTGGACTTCCTTCGGCAAACCGAGAAGCTGCTCAACGCTCAGCTCGGGGTTTATCTCCCATGGATGGAGAGGCTTAACGTCCTCTCCAGGATCCCATTCAGGTGGGTTCACCTTGTAGTAGCCGTACTCATCTTCCTGCATTCTTATGGCTTTCCACTCGCCCTCGCTGAGGAGTGCCTTTAGAGTTGGGTAGTAGATGTTGTTCTCCCTGAAGACCATGTCGCTGAGGGCGAAGGCCGCTTCACCTGCCTTGTTCTTAAAGCGCTCAACGAACTCGTCCCAGGGCATTTCTTCCCTCTTTCTGAGAAGTTCAGCCAGATACTTGATCATGAACCTGATCTCGTCGTGCTTCGTCCAGAGGACGGTGGCTATCGCGGTTAAACCTCTCCGCTCGATGTAGGGGAAGGTCAGCATCTCCTCGCGGTTGTAGTGGGTGAATCCGACCTTCCGAAGGTTGCTCACTATCTCCTCAAGCACTCCCAGAATCTCTTTCCTCATGCGCTCGTCCTTCGTTGTGGCGAGCGTTCTCGCGTAGAGGTTGAGCATCTCGGCGTCCTTCATTATCTCCTTGTTCTCAAGGTAGAGGGTCTTGAGCGGGTGGCCGTCGGGTAAATCTCTCTCCTCAAGCTCGTCGGTTCCCTTAACCGCTTCCCTGAAGAGTTCAACGTGGAGGTCGCACATCTTGGCTATGTCCTTCGCAGATATTCCCTCCTTCACGAGTTCCTGCTCGATAAGGGGTATCTCAAGCGGGGATATGCCACTTAAAACCTGTCTGAACTCATCCTTAAGCTTCTCAACGCTCTCCCCCTCGTGTATCCTGAGGAGGAGCCTCTTGAGCTGTTCCTTCTTGTACTCGCGGTTGTTTAAAAGCTCAGTCATTCTCATCCCCCCTAACCTTTTTTATCAGCAGGTTCGTTAGCCTGAGGAGTTCGTTATAATCACCCCTCCTGGGCCTCGCGTGGACGTCAAGAGTGCCCAGAAGTTCGAGGTTCACTCCCCCCAGCACTTCTAGGAGAGCATCATTGCTCCTCCCGTGCCACCCGTGGGAGCCTATTAAAACGGCATACTCTGCCGGTGGTCTGAGGGCTTTTACGAGGTATGCAGCATAGACTGCCAGCGGATGGGCCCCTCCAAGTACGGTGGGCGCGGCGAGCACTATTGCTCTCGAATCCACAAGGTCTTTGGCTATCTCCCCTATGTCCAAGTTCACAAGGTTGTAAACAACGACCTCTATCCCCTCGGCGGTTAAGCGGGTCGCGAGTTCCTTAATCATTCCCTCGTTGGTGCCGTACATGCTCACGTATGCTATGAGCACTTTCTCCCGCGTTTTGCCGTTGCTCCACCCCTTATACGCCTCGATTATCCTTCTCGGGTTCCTGTATACGGGCCCGTGGCTCGGGGCGATCATCTCTATCTCAAGTTCCCCAATCTTCTGAAGTGCTTTTCTCGCCATGGCGGAGAAAGGCATCATTATCTCGCCGAAGTACCTCTGGGCATGCGTCAGGATGTCTGGCACACCATCGTCGTAGAAGCCCCTTGCGAGGTGGGTTCCGAAAAAGTCGCACGTGAACAGTATTCTATCCTCCACGAGGTAGGTGAACATGGTCTCCGGCCAGTGGAGCCAGGGAGCTTCTATGAACCTCAACGTCCTCCCGCCGAGGGAGACCTCATCACCGTCCTTCACAACCATGACCCTGTCTTCCGGCACATCATAATATGCTCTCGCTATGTCCGCGCCCTTCTTCGTCGCAACCAGAACGGCCTTTTCATTCCTCTCCAGCAGGTACGGAATCGCGCCCGAATGGTCGGGTTCGGCGTGGTTCATGACTATATAATCAATATCCGCCACGTCCATAATCTCGTTTATCTTGTCCTCAAGCTCACCCTCAAAACCAGGGTTCACCGTGTCTATGAGGGCAGTTTTCTCACTCCCCATGACCAGGTATGCGTTATAGGAAGTCCCATGGGGCAGGGGAATGAGGGCATCGAAAATTTTCCTGTCCCAATCTTTGACCCCCACCCAGTGGACACCACTTGTTATCTCAACGGTTTTCATAATATCACCTTCATGACGGGTGTCATATCAAATGTTTATAAGCATTGCTGGTCAAGTCTGCCCAGAAACGTTTATATGTCAAGTGTCATATCTGGAATTGGTGGTAAAGATGATGCTTGACGTTAGAGGATTGAAGGCGCCACAGCCGGCGGTTATGATCATGGAAGCCCTCGGAAAGCTCAAAACTGGGGAGACCTTGGAAGTGATAGGGGACAAGCCCTTCGTTGACCTGCTCCCAAAGCTCGAGGAAGCGGGCTATGAAATCGAGGTTAAAGAGGTTTCGGGCTTCTTCGTGCTTAAGGTGACCAAAACGGAAGACTCGAAGGAACTTAAGATGGAGGTCAAGGAAGAGTGCGACGACAAGCTCGTGGAGATAACGGAAGACACCAACGTTGCAAAGCTCCTGAAGGCCTATCCGGAATCGCTGAAGATACTCGTCAAGTACGGCTTCTCCCCCCTTGAGAACCCAGTTATGAGAAAGACCCTCGCGAGGACGATAACCCTGAAGGGGGCGAAGAGGCTCATCGGAATGAGCGACGAACGCTTTAGGATGATGATGGAGGAGCTTAAGGCCCTGGAGAAGAGCTGAAAACCTTAAATAATTCAGTCCCAGATGATCACCCATGAAGATAAGCCCTCTCGAAGTGGCCTCGCGCTACGTCTATCCCTCCCTGAGGAGAAGGCTCGTGGGGATACTCAGGGAGAAAGGCCTGAAGCAGACCGAAATAGCTAGCTTACTCCACATCACACAGTCGGCGGTTTCCCGCTACCTGAGGATGAACAGGGGAGCTCTAATTGATGTTTCATCTTTTCCGGACGTTGATTCTCTCATTAAGGGGACCGCCGATTGGATTCTTAATGAAAGGCCAAGCGAGTACGCCATCCAGAAAAGGCTGATGGAAATAGCTGTTTACATGCTAGGGAAGGGCTACGTATGTTCATTCCATTCAAAGATTGACCCCGAGCTCGATCCAAAAAGGTGCAGGGTGTGTCTTGAACTGTTCGGCTCGTCCGAGTAATGTCGGGATTTAGGAAAGCTCTTAAAGCCTATCGAGTACGGTGGAACATGAAAATCCAAGGGGAAATCGAAAGCCTAAGCGAAGATGGTCTGGGAGTTCTCAAATGGAAAGGGAAGCCTCTCTACGTCCCATTTGCATATCCTTACGATTTTGTAAAGGTCAGAGGAGTAAAACGCCGCTTTGGAAGGAATATTGTTACGGATTTTGAACTTCTCGATCCTTCCCCCCTCCGCCAGCGCCCGAGATGCAGACACTTCGGATTCTGCGGGGGATGCCCCTGGCAGGGATTGAAGTACAAAGAGCAGTTGCGGCTCAAAGCCGAGCTTTTTGAGAGAATCACCGGGATAAGCGCCGACATAAAGGGTTCTCCAAAAGTCTTGGGCTTCAGAAACGTTAGCAACTTCATCGTTTCAACTGCTGGCCTTGGGCTCAAAAAGTACGGGAGTCCCTTCGACGTGGAGGATCTCTTTGAGTGCCCTGTTTTCTCTGAAAAAACGCGAGATTATCTACATGCCCTGAAAAGCTTTCTTGCCGAGACCAAGTTGAAGCCCTGGGATTCAAAGAGAAAAACTGGAGACGTTCACTATCTCCAGGTGAGGGAAGGGAAGTTCAGTAGAGAAACAATGGTAAACCTGATATCCCACTCCCTCCCTTCCCCCGACACGACGGAGGCATTCCTGGGTTACTTCTCATTTGCAGATTCTTTATACTGGAGCGTTAAGACTGATAAGAGAGACGACCCAAGGGGGGAGCCTCAGCTAATCAGCGGATCGCCTTACATCCGCGAGAGAATTGGAGAAGCAACGTACCTTATTCACCCCAACAGCTTCTTCCAGACCAACAGCTACGCCCTTCCGCTCCTCCTTAAGGCAGTTGAGAATTTTATCTCTGGGGAGAGGATTTTAGACCTGTACGCTGGGGTTGGGACGTTTGGAGTGTGGCTGGCAAAGAGAGGATTCCGGGTTGAAGGTATTGAAATCAATCCGTTCGCCGTCGAAATGGCCAATAAGAACGTGGAGATTAACAAGGTTAATGCCAAGTTCAAAGTTGGAAGGGCAGAGGAGACCCCGATAGAGAAGTACGACACGGTAATAGTTGATCCTCCGAGAAAGGGACTAAAGGAGGTAGCGGAAACCCTAACGAAGAGTGAAGTAGAGAAAATCGTCTATGTCTCCTGCAGCCCAAAGGCCTTCAAGCTTGACTATGAGAACCACCTGAAGAAGGCATACACCATAGAGGACGCAGTACTGATAGACATGTTCCCCCACACACCGCACGTTGAAGCTGTGATAAGCCTAAAAAGAAAGCACTAATATTCCGCTCTAACCAGCTTTTTCTTAATATTTTGTGCTCGTCGTTGCCCAATGGAGTTATTTTCCAAGGGAAAGCTCCTTAGCGTTTACGACTATTGCAGTCTCGGGAAGCTCAACTTCGCCCCGGGTTATTATCAGCGTCCCATCGTAGGTCGTCATGGTCAGTTCGACCTTCCTGAAGCCGCCTGTCTCTCCAACTATTACAAGGGGCCTCTCCTTCAGTTCGAGGAACTTCCTGAAGGTCTCTGGCTCGACGAAGACCAGAACACCACCAGCTATGACGCGGTTTGCATCAACGGCCATCCCACAGCCCATAGGGCTCACCCAAAATGTTTTAGACGCCAGCACTAATTTGACTTTCGGTGGCTATAATGAAATCCCGCGTCGTCGAGCGCTTCAAGTTCGAGGCAGCTCATGCCGTCATTATTAATGGTCAGGCAGAGGAGATACACGGCCACACCTTCAGGCTCGAGGTTGTCGTGGAAGGTCCAATAAAGAGCGGCTACATCATGGACTTTCTGGAGCTCCGTGCGATTGTGGAGAGCATAATCAAGGAGCTCGACCACCGAAACCTCAACGTCCTCTTTGAAAACCCGACAACAGAAAACATAACCCTGTGGATAGCAGAGAAAGTCCAAAAGAAGTTACCCGAAGATGTGAAGCTCAAGCGCATAGTCCTCTGGGAGGGCGACGAGAACGGAGTCGAGTTTGAGTTCTAAATCTCTTTGGCTTTTGCTTCTTTAACACTTTCAACCATTGCTATGCTGTTTTTGGAGCCGTTTAAGTTTATTTTTCCGGGAATTAGCGATTTGACTGGAACTGCTTTCTCCCTTTCTTCGGTAGGCATCCAGTTTATTAGGTCCCCCTCTTCAACACTTAGGGCCTTTATCAATCCGACTGGGCCTTCGATTACATACTTAGCGGCTTTCTTTGGGGCGTAAATCCGCCATTTTCTTGCCGTTTTGAAGTCCACAATACGCCTTGATGAGTCAAGCCAGATGACATCGATATCGCTCATCATAAAGAACATGTGGATTGAGGCGTTTATCCTAGTTTCCGCTGGGAGGACGAAAACAAGGGCGTAGTTCACATTCCTAACCAGCATGAGCCCCCTAAACCGCCTGAAGAAGGTATCCGCAAGATACACACTGCCATGCCAGACTCTTCCCTTGGTCTCATTGATTATCATAAACTCTCCCCATGTTACAAAAGAGCACGAATAATAAAAGGGTTTGGGAGATCAAAGCTCCCCTCTCTTAGCCCTCTCCCCAAGTTCAAACCCTTTGTGAAGGGCTTTAAGGTTGATCTGCTCTGTTCCCTTTGGAACTGCATCGAGGACGGCCTTTTCTATCGCTCCCCTACCCACGATCTCCGTCCACGCCGTCAGGACGCCAAGGGTGAGGATGTTCATCGTCAGGCTTAGGCCGGTAGTCTCCTCAGCTATCTCGGTGAGCGGGAGCGCCAAAACATCGAGCGTTTTCTCGAACTCAAAGTCCCTATGCGGAACGAGGTCTTTCTCGACGATGATCTTTGCACCTTTTTTGACGGTGTGGAGGTACTTGGTGTAGGCTTCCTGGGAGAAGAAGACCGCGTAGTCCGGGCTGAGAGTTTTTGGGTAGTCTATCGGCTCGTCGCTGATAACAACCTCGGCCTTGCTCGCACCGCCCCTCGACTCCGGCCCGTAGGCCTGGGTCTGGACGGCGTAGAGACCCTCGTAGACGGCCGCGGCCCTTCCGAGGATGACGCTCGCGAGGATGACACCCTGACCGCCGAAACCGCTGAAGAGAACTTCCTTCCTCATTCTTCCCACCCCATCATCTTCTTGGCCCTCTTTATGTACTCGCGGTACTCCCTAACGAGGCCGGGCCTGTCCCTGTCGACGAACTCGCCTATGACTATCTTGCCCTCTAACTCCTCCGGGGACATCTTCTTCGCCTTCGCGAGGGGAACGGTTATCTTCTGGTACCAGCGGATGAGCTCTGGAGCGGTCTTCATACGGTTCCTCCTTCCGAAGCTTATCGGACAGGGCGAGAGGAACTCCACGAGCGTGAAGCCCTCCTTCTGGAGCGCCTTCTTTATGCTGTTTATGCCCTGGAGGTAGTTGAAGACAGTCCACCTGGCCACGTAGTTGGCCCCGGCGGACACCGCGAGCTGGGCTATGTCAAACGGGTTCTCGAACTGACCGTATGGAGCGGTCGTCCCCT
This sequence comes from Thermococcus peptonophilus, assembly GCF_001592435.1. NCBI lineage: Archaea > Methanobacteriati > Methanobacteriota > Thermococci > Thermococcales > Thermococcaceae > Thermococcus > Thermococcus peptonophilus. Next base: position 1,715,985 of record NZ_CP014750.1, on the reverse strand, counting down.
TGAGGCCCTTGAGTGCTGTTGGAGCAACCTGGCCGCCGGTCATTCCATATGTAAAGTTGTTGATGAGGATAACGGTAACGTCGAGGTTCCTCCTTATGGCGTGAATGAGGTGGTTTCCTCCAATGGCTGCCGCATCTCCGTCTCCCATGAAGGCTATTATCTTTAGGTTCGGGTTTGTCAGTTTTATTCCCGTCGCGAACGCCAGAGCCCTTCCGTGTGTCGTGTGAAGGCCGTCGAAGTTAACAAACCCAGGTACACGGGATGAACAGCCGATACCGCTCACCCACACTATCTCGTCCTGGTTCAGGCCGAGGTCGTCTATTGCCCTGAGCGTGAACTGGAGGACTGAGCCTATACCACAGCCCGGACAGAATATCGTCGGGAGCATGTCCTTTCTCAGATATTTCTCGCGTATTTCGTAAGCGGATTTCAGGTACATCATCCCACCACCCTCTCGACTATCTCCATCGGAGTGTGAACCTCGCCGCCTATCTTGCTTATCAGCTCAACCTCGGCCTTTCCGTTAGTTCCTTCCTTGACGAGATGGTAGAGCTGTCCCATGTTCATCTCCGGGACGAAGATTTTCTTAACCTGCTCGGCCAGCTCCTCTATCATGTCGAAGTCGAAAGGCCATATCGTGTTGAGCTTGAGCAATCCGGCCTTAACGCCCTTCTCGCGGAGGAGTTTGACGGCTCTTATGGCGGAGCGGGAGACTATGCCGGTCGAGACTATCGCAACCTCCGCATCGTCGAGCTCAAACTTTTCATAACTGATTATGTCGTCCTTGTTGTCCAGTATCTTCTTGTAAATCCTGCCGATCAGCCTCTGCTGGACTTCAGGTTCAACCGTTCTCGGGCGGCCATGTTCGTCGTGGGTCAGGCCGGTCACGTACGTTCTATAGCCCTTTCCAAAGATTGGCATCGGTGGGACTCCATCGCCGTGAGGGTCTCCGAAGGGAAACTTGGCCTCCTCCTCGTTCTGCGGGAGTTTTCTGTTCACGATCTCTATCTCGTCCGGGTTCGGGATGTAGACGCGCTCTCTCATGTGGGCTAACTCAGCATCGCCGAGCAGAACCACGGGAGTCCTGTACTTTTCAGCTAAGTTGAAGGCCCTTATCGTGAAGTCGAAGGCCTCCTGAACGGTTGACGGGGAAAGCACGATGAGCATGTGGTCGCCGTGAGTTCCCCAGATGGCCTGCATTATGTCTCCCTGAGCAGGGAAAGTCGGCTGGCCGGTTGATGGGCCTCCGCGCATCATGTTGACGACTACAATGGGAGTTTCGGTCATCACAGCGTAGCCAAGGTTCTCCTGCATAAGGGAGAAGCCTGGACCGGAAGTAGCGGTCATGGCCTTCGCTCCTGCCCAGGAAGCTCCGATGATGGCCGCTATGCTCGCTATCTCGTCTTCCATCTGTATGCTCACGCCGTCAACGAGCGGCATGTAAAGAGCCATCGCCTCGAATATTTCGCTGGCTGGTGTTATCGGGTAGCCAGCGTAGAAGCGGCATCCAGCTAAGATAGCCGCCCTCGCTATGGCCTCATCACCCTGAATAAAATCCGCTTTTCCAACGGGAAACGGATACCTCATTTCAATCCCTCCTCATAGCCGGCCCTGAAGGCGCGAAGGTTTATCTCTTCAGTTCCCTTCGGGACGCGCCTCCTTATGGCCTCCTCAACGTTCTCCTTTTTCACAACGCCCGTCTTCGCCACGAGATAACCTAAGGCCACCATGTTGACGGTCAAAGCCAACCCGGTCGTTTCCTCCGCGAGCCTCGTGAAGGGAGCGCCCACGTGGTCCCTATCGGGCTTAACGAGGTCGGTGTCGATGATGAGAAGGCCGTTCTCCTTGAGGGAGTCCTTGACGGTGTCGTAGCCGAGCTGTGCCAGAGCAACAAGAACGTCTGCCTCGGTTACCATAACATCATAGATTGGCTCCCTTGAGATTATCACGTCCGCTATCGAGTGGCCTCCCCTGCTGGCCGAACTGTAGTCCTGGGTCTGGAGGACGTTCAGGCCCTCGATTGCGGCGGCCTCTCCGAGGATGACACCGGCCAGGACGACACCCTGACCGCCTATACCAGCGAGTCTAATCTGCATACCTCACTCCCCCTTAAGCCCAAAGTGCTCCTGGACTTCCTCTATCAGCTTGTTAATCTCGCTAACGAACTCCGGCCTCTCTCTGTTCACGAACTCCCCGATGACGAACTTGCCCTCAAGTTCTTCCGGCGACATCTTCTTCGCCTTGCTTATGGGAACTGAATTCTTGAGGAACCAGCGGAGCATCTCAGCGGGTTCCTTCATCCGGTTTCTCCTTCCAAACTGGACGGGACACTGGGAAACCACTTCCACGAGCGAGAATCCCCTGACCTGAAGAGCCTTCTTTATGCTCTCTATGAGCTGATAAACGTGAGCCGTTGTCCACCTCGCCACATAGGACGCTCCAGCTGCAGCAACCGTCTCTGAAATCTGAAGGGGGTGCTCTATGTTGCGGTAGGGGGTTGTGGTTGTCTTCGCACCGAAGGGCGTCGTCGGGGCAACCTGGCCGCCGGTCATTCCATATATCATATTGTTAACTAAGATAACCGTTATGTCGATGTTCCTCCTCGCGGCGTGGATAAGGTGGTTCCCTCCTATGCTGGCCAGGTCACCGTCTCCGCTTATTACGACGACCTTCTTGTCCGGAAGTCCAACCTTAACGCCGGTTGCGAAGGCTATTGCCCTACCGTGAGTCGTGTGAAGAGTATCAGCGAGGAAGTAAGGAGATGCTATCCATGCGGAACAGCCGATACCGCTGACAACGACAAGGTCTTTCGGGTCTATCCTGAGCTGGTCAATAGCATTTGCGAAGGCGTTGAGGACTGTTCCACCCCCACAGCCGGGGCAGAGAGCGGTGGGGAGGGCTTCCTTTCTAAGGTATTTGACCATCGGATAGCGTGAGTAGATTTCCTTTGCCATCAGGCAACACCCCTAATCTCGCGGAGAATTTCCTTAACTGTGAGCGGAACGCCGCCGATCTTGTTCACGCCCTTGAGGAGAACGTCGTCGTTCACAAAGCGCTGAACCTCCAGTATCATCTGGCCGAGGTTCATCTCCGGGACGAGTACGGCCCGGACTTTCTTTCCGAGAGCCCTCATCCGCTCCCCCGGGAACGGGTGGACTGTCTTAGGTACGAATAGCCCGGCTTTGATGCCCTCTTCCCTCGCCTTTAGAACTGCCCCAAGAGCTGGTCTTGCCGTTACACCCCAGCTGACTACGAGAATCTCAGCGTCGTCCGTGAAGTGTTCCTCGTACTTTTCATAGACGTGCCTGTTCTGCTCGATTTTCCTGTGAAGTCTTCTCACGAGCCTGTCGTGAACTTCAGGGGTGTATACATCGCGAAGGCCATTCTCCTTGTGCGTTGAACCCGTGACGTGGGTGAAGTAGCCGTGACCGAAGAGTGGCATGGGCGGAATACCGTCGCCGTGTGGGTCGCCGAAGGGGAGCTTAGCCTCCCCCTCGTTCTGCGGAAGCTTGCGGTAGGCTATCTCGACTTCTTCCACATCAGGTATCTTGACTAACTCCCTTGTGTGAGCGAGAACACCGTCGAAGAGCATGACAACCGGAGTCCTGAGCCTCTCGGCTATGTTGAACGCCCTGATTGTCTCCCAGAAAGCGTCCTGCCCGCTCGTTGGTGAAACCGCCACAATCGGGTGGTCGCCGTGGGTTCCCCAGCGGGCCTGGAAGAAGTCCCCCTGGGCACCTTTAGTGGCCTGTCCAGTACTCGGTCCGCTCCTCTGGACGTCAACAAGAACGAGTGGCGTCTCGGTCATAACCGCATAACCGAGGTTCTCCTGCATGAGCGAGAAGCCCGGGCCTGCGGTTGCCGTCATGACCTTGAGGCCGGTCCAGGAGGCGCCGACCATAGCCGCTATGCTCCCTATCTCGTCCTCCATCTGGAGGTAGTAGCCACCAAGCTTCGGGAGCTCCCTCGCCATCGTCTCGGCTATTTCGCTTGAGGGTGTTATCGGATAGCCGGCGTAGAAACGGCAGCCGGCGAAGATAGCTCCATAGGCAACGGCCTCGTTGCCCTGCATGAAGTAGTTGCCGGGTTTATAGAGCTTCTTGATGAGCCTGATCTGCTCAGGCTCGTCGCCGCGAATTATCATGCGTCACCACCTTACCGCTATGGCAAAGTCCGGGCAGAGGAGCTCACAGAGCTTGCACTTAACGCACTTCTCCGCGTGAACCGGGACGGGATAGTGGACGCCCTTTTCGCTCAACTCCTTACTCCACTCAAAGACCTTTCTCGGACACATTTCAACGCAGATTCCACATCCCTTGCACAGAAAAGTATCGATGTCGATCTCGACTATTCCCTCGGCCTTGCCTATAACAAGGTATCCTTCCTTCTCAACGGTTGTCTTGCTTTCGACGTCTGCCATAATCATCACCCGCGATTTGCTAAATCCGTTTACGTTTGTCAACATTTAAAGCTTTCGTGAGTGGACATTAGTGTCCACAAAAGAAGTGGCGGCTGGGTTTATACACCCACTAAAAAAGCGGGAAGAAAAGAACCTGAGAAGCGAAGATTCACCACGTGACCAGCTGCCAGTCAAGGAGGCCGTTCTCGACTATGTACTCCCACCTGTCCCGGCATTCATGCTTCAGGTTCTCTATATAGCTCAAATCCTGCGTCGCTGAAAACTTCTTTATGGCCTTGCCAATAACCCTGTCATAGTCGGTGAGGCAGTTGTGCGGGCCCCTCTTTGAGCCAGCACCAACGGGATCGCTCAGGATTCTCTTGTTGGGAAACTTCCTCTTCGCCCAGATGAGAACCTCGACCGCGCTCCAGAGCCAGGGCGGGCGGTATTCCTTCTTCTCCCAGAGCCTCTCGTAGAGCGTCCCCTTCTGGATGTCTGTTATGTTGATGGAGAAAGTGTCCGTGTAGGGTTCGGCCTTGATTATGCTCTCTTTGGCGTCTTCGATTCCGTCATGCTCGGAGAGGAAAATCGGCTTAAGGAGAAGGTATGTCTTGACCTTAGCACCGGCCTTGTGTGTTATCTCAGCCGCCTTCACAAAGTCGGCAAAGGTGTTCCCCTTGTTTATGGAGACATCAGCTACATCATCGTTGGCCGTCTCAAGACCGATGGCAACTTCAAAATGCTTGTCCGGGACTATCTCGGCAAGCTCTTTAACGGCTTCGTACCTGACAAGCTCGCTCCTGCTCTCGATGACGATCTCCTCGACGTTATCCATCTCCGCAAGAATTTCAAAGATTTTTTTCCTCGTTTCAGGCTTAAGCTCGCCATTGTCGAGGAATGAGCCCGAGGTGAACATTCTAACCGCGAACGGCCCCTTCTTTCCTTCTATCTTCTTGAGGGCCTCCTTCACGTAGTCTACTATCGCTTCCTGGCTCCACTTTACCTTAGGGGCCGACGCTGGATAAGAGCACATGTAGCACGCCTGACCTATGCGGTAGCGGTAGCACCCGATCGTAGGCAGAATTATGAAGAGTGCCGTTCCCGGCTTTCCGGCCACGTTGTCCTCGCTTGTCCAATAGGTCATTCTCTCACCTGAGGCGGGCTTGGAACTAGGGTTTTTAAATGTGAGGGCTAATAAATGTCCTTCTCGATGACCACGTATGCGCTCACAAACCTTGCGGGAGCTCCCGCGGCGCGGGCTTCAGACTCAGCGCCTTTTATGACCTCCTTAACGGCCTCAACTATCTGGACGTCCGAGAGTGACTTCGACGTTCTGTTGATTCCCACAGCAAGAATGTAGTCGCCACCACTGCCGGTTATCGTAACCTAGTTCAGGGTTATCCCCCTAATGCCGGAGAGCTTGGATACCAAGCTCCTTTCCAGGAGACCCGTTGATTCGCTCTTTTCTTCTTTCTTTGTCAGCTCTAAAAGCTCCTCTGAAATCCCTGCTTCCTGAAGGATCTTCTCTACTTCTCTCTGCAGTTTATCCATGTCAACCTTTACTGACCTTCCAGTGGCAGAGAGTGGAACTTCTAAGACCCTTCCACCCCTGAAGTTCACCCTCCTGCGCTGGAACCTTACGAGCGGAAGCTTCCCCACTCTCTGAATACTCAGCTCGGAGATTGAAACTGTAGTCTTGAATCCAAGTTCCTTCTCAATGTGCTCCTTGAGGGAGTCTGCAATTAGCTCAAGCTCGATTTCGCCGAGGGAGTACCCCTCAACTGCGACTCTAAGAACCAACAGGTTCGTCCCGGTAAAACCCTGCCTTACACGCCCCTTTCCATGAACACTGCTTGGGGCAACGGCTTTTTTCTGGAAAAGATGCTTAACTGCTTCTATTACACCATTCTCAATTGAGAGTGCAAACTCCGGAGGAACTTCAAGGTTGATATTTAACTGAATGATTCGGGACAGCTGGAGAACTGTTTCCAGGCTGTGCTTCGCTCTGATACCCGGCAGGCAATTTGAGGTCGCCGTGTAGAAAGTCAAGGGCCTCTAGTTTGTCCAGGGAGTATATTGGGACGTTTTTAATTATCTCTGGCAGCTGGGCATCGGCCGATACTGGATGTCCGTTTGAAAACAGCATGAGTTTTATGGCCTCAGAGACGACGAGAATGAAGCCACTTGTCCAATTTAAATAACTTAATAGGTTTTGATTTCAACAGCTCCACGTGTATCACCTTCAGTGTATATTACTGTGGAGAGAGCATAAAAGTGTTGCCGAGTTCATCCTCGACCTCTGGGCAAGACTAAAAAGGACAAGAGATAGACATTCAACCATGCGAATCCTTGTAACAAACGACGACGGAATTTATTCAAACGGCATTCGTGCGGCCGTAAAAGCACTCTCAAGTCTTGGGGAAGTCTACGTGGTCGCCCCCCTCTTCCAGAGGAGCGCCAGCGGCAGAGCGATGACCCTCCACAGACCTATAAGGGCAAGGCTCGTGGACGTTCCGGGGGCAAAGGTTGCCTACGGGATAGACGGCACTCCAACGGACAGTGTCATCTTCGCCCTGGCCAGGTTTGGGGACTTTGACCTGGCAGTCAGTGGGATAAACCTTGGCGAGAACCTCAGCACAGAAATAACGGTTTCTGGGACGGCCTCAGCTGCAATCGAAGCGGCAACCCATGAGATTCCAAGTATAGCCATAAGCCTTGAGGTGGAATGGGGCAAGACGCTTGGAGAAGGGGAGGGAATTGACTTCTCGGTTGCGTCTCATTTCCTTAAAAGAATAGCCACAAGCGTCCCTAAGAAGGGGCTCCCCTCAGGCGTTGATATGCTCAACGTCAACGTTCCAAGCGACGCAACTCCGGAGACAGGGATCACAATAACCCGCCTCGCGAGAAGAAGGTACTGTCCGACAGTGGAAGAGAGGGTAGACCCCCGGGGATACTCCTATTACTGGATAGTGGGAAGGAAAACCGAGACCTTTGAGCCCGGAACTGACGCCTATGCCCTTAAAATTGAACGGAAAGTCAGTGTTACGCCGATAAACATAGACATGACTGCCAGAGTTGATTTTGAGGAAGTTAGGAAAGCACTGTTAGACTAAGACTGATCAACCTTCTACAAACAAGCTTATGCTAATATTTGGGAATACATTGAGGTCACAATTTGTAGTTGTCGTAACTTCGGAATGGTGTCAACTTACGGAATGGCCCAATGAAGGCAATATGGAGCATAATCAGGGCAGCCAAAAAACTTAAAAACCCTCCCCAGCTCATATAAGCTGGGCATCAAATGCCGCGGTAGCCTAGCCTGGTAGGGCGCCGGCCTGCTAAGCCGGTGGGCGGTGCCCACCGGGGTTCAAATCCCCGCCGCGGCGCCAGCTTAATTTCTTCGGGCCAAATGCCGGGATAGCCTAGAGGCGAGGCGAGGGACTGCAGATCCCTTCCACCCGGGTTCAAATCCCGGTCCCGGCTCCAAACTTTTTTACCTGCACAGTTTTATACAAGGAAGTGAAAGAAAACGATTTAAGGGTGAACCACCAGATAATTAGGGTGGTCTAATGTCAATAATGCCGAAGCCCCAAAAAGAGCTCACACCCCTTGAAAGCACGGCGCTTAAATGGATGAACTTTGCCTTCGATCTAGTTGTAATACTCCTCGCTCTTCTGACGATGGTGTACGTCCTCTACACAATCTACGAACTCACTAATATCATGCTCCACGGCTTCGACGTTGAAGAGGCCCTGCACCAGTTCCTGCTCGTGATTATACTCCTCGAGCTGTTTGAACTCCTCACCCTGTACATTAAGGAGCACCATGTAAGTATGCGCCGCGTTGCCGAACTTGGCGTCGTCGCGATAGTGAGGAAACTTGTTATTACCGTAGATTATAAAACCCTGGGCTGGGACATACTGATTGGAATGGCCGCCCTCATCTTTGTCCTGGGCTGGATATACGTTCAGGAAAGACGCAGAATCTCTGAGGAGGAGAAGTTCATTGTTGAGCACGAGCTTGACCGATGATGATCCTTCCCCTCCCGGAGCGGTGACGAACAATCCGGTAGGCTGAGGGTTTGGCCGTTTGAGTTTCCACCCAAAAACCTTTTTTATAGGTAGGTCTTTCTCTGTTGAGGTGGAGAACATGCTTGACATAAAGCTCATCCGCGAAAACCCGGAGATAGTCAGAAAGGATTTGATAAAGCGCGGTGAAACCGAAAAGCTGAAGTGGATCGATGAAATCCTCGAACTCGACAAGAAGTGGCGCGAGAACCTGAAGAAGATCAACCAGCTGAGGAGGGAGCGCAATCAGCTGGCCGTTCAGATAGGTAAGAGGAAGAAGGCCGGGGAGCCGATAGAGGACCTTCTCGCTAGGAGCAACGAGATAGTCAAGCAGATAGAGGAGCTTGAGAGGGAGAACGAGGAGCTGAAGAAGAAGATAGACTACTACCTCTGGCGCTTACCAAACATCACCCACGAGAGCGTTCCCGTTGGTGAGAGCGACGAGGACAACGTCCCGATAAGGTTTTGGGGTAAGGCTAAGGTCTGGGAAGGCTTCTTCGAGAGCTTCAAGGAGCAGAGCCTCGGGAAGATGGATTACGAGCTCATCCGCTGGAGGCCGAGGCTCCACGTGGACATGCTCGAACTCTTGAGGGGAGCCGACCTCGAGAGGGCCGCGAAGGTTAGCGGTTCGAGGTTCTACTACCTCCTCAACGAGCTGGTCATCCTCGATCTGGCTCTGATACGCTTCGCCCTTGACAGGCTCATCGAGAAGGGCTTCACCCCAGTAATCCCGCCCTACATGGTTAGGCGTTTCGTTGAGGAAGGGGCAACAACCTTCGACGACTTCGAGGACGTTATCTACAAGGTCGAGGGTGAAGATCTCTACCTCATCCCGACGGCTGAACACCCGCTCGCAGGTATGCACGCCAACGAAATCCTCGACGGGAAAGATCTCCCTCTCCTCTACGTCGGCGTTTCCCCGTGCTTCAGGAAGGAGGCCGGAACAGCGGGCAAGGACACGAAGGGCATCTTCCGCGTCCACCAGTTCCACAAGGTGGAGCAGTTCGTCTATTCTCGCCCGGAGGAGAGCTGGGACTGGCATGAAAAGCTCATAGCAAACGCAGAGGAGCTCTTCCAGGCCCTTGAAATACCTTACCGCGTCGTGAACATCTGCACCGGCGATCTCGGCTATGTAGCAGCTAAGAAGTACGACATAGAGGCCTGGATGGCTGGCCAGGGCAAGTTCAGGGAGGTCGTCTCAGCCAGCAACTGTACCGACTGGCAGGCGAGAAGGCTTAACATCCGCTTCCGCGACAAGACCCACGAGAAGCCCAAGTTCGTCCACACGCTCAACTCGACTGCCATAGCAACCTCAAGGGCTATCGTTGCCATCCTCGAGAACCACCAGACGGAAGAAGGCGTTGTGAAGCTCCCGAAGGTCCTTTGGAAGTACACAGGCTTCAAGGAGATACTACCCGCCCATATGAAGGAGAAGTGCTGTGAGGACTGAGAACCATCATTTCCAATCTTTTTTTCCAATCTTTTTTCTGTGAAATTAAAAAGACACCAAAAAGAAAAAAACTCGGCATCATTTCCTGCTACGCTTTTTAACATTCCCCTTAATATCCCCGTCCGTTACAAGCCCCTTCGCGTAGGGACAGAGCTCCCTGAGAGGGCACTCATCACACTTCGGGTTTATCGGCCTGCAAATACTTCTCCCGTGGTCTACCATAGCGTGATTGACGTAAATCCACTTGTCCTTTGGGATTAAGACCGTCAAGTACTCTTCAACCTTTTCAGGGGTAACCCTCGGCGGGGCCAGGCCAAGGCGCTTACTTATTCTGTTCACGTGAGTATCCACTGGGATAGCCTGCCTTCCGAAGCCGTAGGCTAGAACGATGTTGGCGCACTTCCTCCCTATTCCAGGGAGCTTCATAAGTTCGTGGATATCATCTGGTACTTTTCCGCCGTACTTCTCAAGGATTATCCGAGAGGCCTTTACTATCCACTCACCCTTCGTCTTCCAGAGACCGACACCCTGCTTCCTCAGGAACTCCTGCATTTCTTCGATGGGAGTGTTTGCAATCGTCTCAATATCCTTGTACTTCCTAAAAAGCTCCTCCCACACGCGGTAAGTAACTTCATCTCTCATCCTCTGGGAGATAATGCAGTGAACAAGGGTTCTGTAAGGGTCACCGATTAGTAGCTTCTCCCTCGGGTGGGTCTTCATGAGAATTTCAACTATCCTCTCGGCCCGTTTTCTCTTCTCTTCCCAGCCCTCCTTGAATGTGAAGCCCTCAAGGCTCAATGATTGTGAGTTTGCTCCCATGGACTACCACCACCCTTCCTTCTGCCACCCTAACTTCTTTCAGTTCCTCAAACTTCCCGCTATAAAGTTTTTGCCCACTCCAGTTATAGATTCGAACTTCATTTTCGAGGACAACGACAGGGCCCTTTGAGAAAGGAAGTACTTCTTTGACTTTTTCATCGAATTCTAGGGTTATCTCCTTAACCTCGTTTCTCGTTATCTCTATTCTGGTGTTCTTCGAGACTTTCATCGGGCTCGGATCCGCGAGAATTACTTCAAAGCGCAGAGGCTTCCCGAGGAGGTCTATCTCGACAGTCTCACCCGTCGTTACTTCTTTACCCATTAATTTTGAACGAATAATTTCTTCAAAGCCAGCTGGGAGCTCAGCGTCAAAGGGGGGTCTTAGCATAATCCTCATGTGTATCACCCCCCTGAAGTAAGAACCTAAGGTAATAAGGGTTCCGAGAAAAGTCTTATAAGCCAACATATCAATCGATATATCGGTGGGGGAAATGGAGAAGCCGAAGTTCAGAGGACATCTCAAACTCCTCGTTCTAAAGCTCCTAGAGGAAGGCCCGATGCACGGCTATGGCATAATGGCAGAGCTTGAAAAGAGGTACGGCATACCCCATCCCAGCCCGGGCACGATTTACCCAATTCTCTCTTCCCTCAGGAGGACTGGTCTCATTGAGGTTGCCGGTGAAGGAAGGAGAGACAAGAAGCTTTACCGCATAACCGAGAAGGGAAAAGAATACCTAAGAGAGCATGAGTACGAAGTGAAAGAAGTCCTTGAACTCGCTGAGAAGTTTAGAGAGTTCGCGAGGCTCGGCGGCAGGGAGCTGGCGGAAGTTCTTAGGGAGGCATTCAACTCGATCAACAAGCTGAGTGAGGAGCAGAAAAAGGCCCTCGCTAGAGAGTTTGCTGAGTTCACCAAGAGGGTGAGACTGATTCTCCTCGGGGAGATGCCGGAGGGGAGAGAATGAGCCAGGCCCTTCACTGGACTGCCTACTACGAGAGGATGGAGAAAAACGCTCCACTGAAAATTTACTACCCCCTCTGCGGTGGAGGTGAGGAATGCATCTTCGTCTGTCCTTACTCGGATTCAATATGGGAAGTCGTCCCAATAAAGGTGGACCTTTTTGGCTTTAGAGAGAAAGTTCGCCTGAGGCCCTTCATAGCAAATCCCGAAGCGTGTAAGAAATGCTACCTCTGCGTCCAAGCGTGCCCAACGGGGGCGCTGAGGCCCGCTGAGGAAGAGATCAAACATCCGTCCTTTGTTCTGTTGTACAATGCCCTCAGGTTGCCCTTCAAGAAGAGGTACGGTACTAAGTTCGTCTTCAGAAAGGAGCATAGAGAGAAGTTCAAGCGAAACAACTGGCCCGAGAGATACGGAGTAATTTGAGGTTCAAATGTGGCAACGGTAGTGGAAAATCCTCTACGTATCTTTGAACTTTTCATAGCTTATCTTCAGCGCCTTCAGGACGGGAAGTTCCTCTCCGGCGAAGAAGCTCAGCATAGCACCGCCGCCCGTTGAGATGTGGCTTATTCCGGTGATGTTGTACTTGTAGATGCTGGCAATAGAGTGCCCACCACCGACAACGGAGAAGGCCGGGCTTTTTCCAATGGCCCTGAAAACTCCAATGGTGCCGACTGCGAACTCTTCCCTCTCAAAGACTCCCATCGGCCCGTTCGCGACTATTATTTTTGCATCCATTAATATCTCGCGGTACTTCTCCACAGTCCTCGAGCCTATGTCAAGGATAGGGTATTGGTCGAACAGCTTCTTGGCCCCACTCAGGAGGTCAACTTCAAGGCGTTCGCCTTTGTAGTCAATGGCAAAGTCCACAGGCGTTCTGACATAGGGATAAAACTCGTCGAGTATCTTCTCTGCCCAGTCCACAAGCTCAAGGAGACCTTTCCTGTGAAGGAACTCTATGTTGGCATCTCCGAGGTCAAAGCCCTTAGCGAGCGTGAATATCTGCCCGACAAGGCCGCCTGTGAGGATTAAGTCCGCCTTTTTCATCCTCAGAACGTTCTCGGCAACGCGGAGTGAATCATCGACCTTTGCACCGCCCAAGACATATACCCTCGGCCTCTCGTCGCTCTCGTAGGCTTTGCTCAGTGCCTCAACCTCAGTCTCCATCAGCTTCCCCATTATCATCGGCTTAAGGCGGGCAAAGCCGACAAGGGAAGGCTGGCTCCTGTGAGCGGCTGCAAAGGCATCGTTCACAACGTAGTCTATCAGCGGGGCAAGCTTCCTCACGAAGAACGTTCTCTCGCACTCCTCTAGTGGCTTGTAGAAAACTTCTTCGGCCGAGAAGCGGAGGTTTTCGAGAATTACTGCTTCTCCGGGCTTCAAGGAGCTTATCCTCTCTCTGGCGTATCTCCCAAAGATGTCCTCGACGTATTCAACTTCTTGGCCGAGAAGTCTGCTCAGGATTTGAGCGTGCTCCTCGGTGGTTATGTAGTCTCCTTTATATGGTCTGCTCTGGTGGGTCGCTATGACAAGCTTTGCACCGTCATCGAGGAGGTGTCGAATCGTCGGCAGAACCGCTCGGAAGCGGGCGTCGCTCGTTATCTTTCCGCTCTCAACGGGAGAGTTGAGATCAGCCCTCAGAAAAACGGTTTTTCCATCGTACGTAAAATCGGTGAGCCTGAACATCACATCACCGAGAAAGTGTTAAATAGAGGTTTTAATAAAAGTTTATTTGAACACTCAGAGTGGTTACAATCTCGATTACGTGAGACCAGGACGGTGAGAGAATGCCTTGGAACCAGGACATCGTGAGGATGCTGCCCCGCGAGGACATTATCGAGTATCTTACAGAAGTTCTGGACAAGATGGGGTTCCGGAACCATGAGAGGGTCGCAGACAGGGACAGGTGGGGCGTTGACATAGTAGCGGTAAGGGACGACCCGCTGGCGGGTACCGAAAAGCTCCTGATAAAGGTTCATACCGGGTCACTGGCATCTGCTAAAGAGGTTAGCGTTTTTGGTGACCTTATTGACAGGTATAAAGCCGACAGGGGAATTCTTATATCCCCTTTAGGCTTTACAAAGGACGCAAGAACAGTTGTGGCCAAGGAGTATAGGGCAAGGATTATACTCTGGGACGCTGAAAAGCTTGCAAAGACGTTTTCTAACTACGGTATCGAAGTACCCGAAATCAAACCTCAAAAACCCCAAGAAAAAGCGGAAGAAACCTCCCTCACAAAGTTTGAGCTGGATGCGCCACTCCTGTTTGAGTTTTCGCCAGAAAGGGTACTCAGAGCCATAGCCGGAGAAGCCAGCAGAAAATATCCCATAAAGCCCGAGGACATAAAGCTCTCCTTCCTCAAAGTATACCTCTCAACGGCGTATATAATCTCCTGGTCGGCAAGAAAGGGCGAGAGCGAAGAAAAGGGAAAAGCAGTAGTGTTCTCGGAAGAAAAGATAGTCCCCCACGCCAACTCAGACCCCAAACTGGCGACGCCCGTTAAAAAAGCCCTTCTAAACGACAGATCCGAGATAAACGCAACTGAAAGAGAAATTGAATCACCCCTGAGCCCCAGCGAGGCCGTTCTGTTGCTTAAGAACACCCTTTCGGGAAAGCTCGGCCTTCCAGAGAGCAACATAACGATCCACGAGAGGAAAAAGGTGTACATGCCCACGAAGGCGGAGGCCGAGCTGAAAGTGGGTGCCAACAGGGCGAGGGCTGTGGTTGATCTAAATATCAATGAAGTCTGGCTCGAAGTGTCCGAGCTGCCCGACGAGTACTTCCTGCGGACAGTGACAGAAATCCTCATGGAAAAAATCGGCGAGGAACCCCTAGAGTCAAAGATTGAAAGGAACAATGGAAAGGTGAAGGTTTTTGGTAAAACCAAGCGATTTAACTTCGAGTTCAAGTTCAACGGGTATACCGGTGCCGTGGTCTATGGAGAGTCCATTATCACCGATGAAGCCCTCAGAGAGTTTATAAGCAGTACGTACCCTGAGGGGACAATCCTAAATATCGAGAAGGGTAAGAAAGTTGCGATTGTTGAGGTCGGCCTCAAAGAGGGGATAGTAATCCTCGAAGTCAATCTTGAGAACGGAGAGTTTAAAGAGATTACCACGCTTCCTTCACCTGAGGAGGCCTTCAAAAAGGCAAAGCCGATAATAGAAAACAACTTCCCAGTGAATAACCTGAAGCTGGCCTCCAGCAGAGTCCTTGAACACAAGTTCCTCGAGATAACCATGGAAGGGGAGGGTGGAAAGGCGACCGCAAAAATAGACGGGGATACAAAGGACGTCCTTGACTACTTCGTCGAGATTACACCCCAGAAGGCAGAAGAGCTTGTACTCGCCAAGTACCCAGGCTACAGAACTCTCAGCGTATCAGAATCGGACGATGTTTACACGGTAGAAATAGAGAACGACCAGCATAAAGTTACTGTGAGAGTAACCAAGGACGGAAAGATCGTAGAAGAAGCCGATAGGGTTCTGAAAAAAGAGGTCGCTGGAAAAATAGCGGCTGAGAAAGCCAGGAGTATAGATGAAACCGCTGAAATAAAGGGGATAAGACTGGACGGAGATTGGATCGTTGAGTTCCAGGGGAGCAGCAAGGTCGGAAAGTTCGTACTCGACAGAAAAACAGGTGAGGTAAAGGGAGAAGACATCAGGTTTACGGAGCTGGCGCTTGAAGAGGCGTTCCACGAACACCTGAGGAAGCTCTACGGAGAGACCGGGTTGAAGACGGAGAGGCTCACGCACTACAAGGAGGAAGGGTACATCCACATAAAGGTCGCCGGGAAGAACGGCCTGTACTACGCGAGAATAGACACGAAAACCGGAAAAATACTGAGCGAGGATAGAGCGCCAATAAAGGGAATAACGGCAAAGTTGAAGCAGTTCCAGCTGGAGAGCAAGTACAAGTGACTAGGTCATCAGCATATTCTCTATCATCTTTATTGCCTCAACTATCTTCCTCTCAGGCTTCTCCTCGTTCTTTGGTATCTCCAGGTTTATGACGAGCCTCTCTTCCTTGCTGTCCTCGAAGTCGTAGATTTCAAGCTCCTCGACCTCAACGTCCTCGAAGATGCTCTCCAGTTCAGGGCTAAGTACCTTCTTGTCGTTGCCGTAAACCTCAACGCGGACTATATCGTCAGTCGTTGAGGCCACAACCACTATCTCGTAGGGGCCAACCTTCTTGGTGAAGCGAAAAGCGTTTCCGTAGCCCTCAACGTCCTCCTTAAACCCAAGCTGGAGCATCGTGCTCCGTATGGCTTCGGTCTTGCTCTTTATTCTGTTCAGAACCCTCTCGCGGAGCTTGTAGCTCTCCTCAAGGGCCTTCTTTATACCTTCACCAGCTTTCTCAACAGGGCCCTCCCATATCCCGATGATCTTGATACCCGAAGAAGTCGGCTTAAGCTCAATCTTGAGGGAATCAACGTCAAAGTCTCGCAGGTCGTCTATCTTAAGCTCGCCGAGGGTGAGTATATCAAACTCAATCCTCACGACGTTTCCAAAGGCTTTACCCTTGAACTTCACCCTCATCACCAAGAGCGGCTTGAAGCGTCGGTTTAAAAACCTTCTGTGTGATGAGAGTGAAAAATTTTCACAAATGTGGTGGCCCGTAAAAGTTGTATAAATGGGGAAAGAAAGACCTTCAGAATATCAGCGGCGCCCTGTACTCACCCCAGACCTCACGGAGAACGTCGGTGACCTCACCGAGCGTGGCAAGGTGCCTGTGGGCCTCGATGATGTAGGGCATGAGGTTCTCGTCTTCGGTTTCAGCTGCCTTCCTGAGCTTGTCGAGGGACTCCTCAACCTTCTTGCTGTCCCTCGTTGAGCGGAGCTTCTTGAGCCTCTCGATCTGCTTGTCCCTGATGCTCGGGTCGACCTTGAGTATCTCAACATCCAGTGGCTCGTCAACGACGAACTCGTTCACACCAACTATGATGCGCTTCTTCTCCTCGACCTCCTTCTGGTACTTGTAGGCCGAATCGGCTATCTCCTTCTGGATGTAGCCGCGCTCGATTGCCCTCATCATGCCGCCCATCTTCTGGATCTTCTCGATGTACTTGAGGGCCTCTTCGTAGATGTGGTCCGTGAGCCACTCGATGTAGTAGGCACCTCCGAGCGGGTCAACGGTGTCAACGACGCCGCTCTCGTAGGCTATGATCTGCTGTGTCCTCAGGGCTATCCTCACGCTCTTCTCGGTCGGGAGTGAGAGAGCCTCGTCGTATGAGTTCGTGTGAAGGCTCTGTGTTCCGCCGAGAACGGCCGCGAGGGCCTGAATCGCAACACGGACTATGTTGTTCTCGGGCTGCTGGGCCGTTAGGGTTGAGCCGGCCGTCTGGGTGTGGAAGCGGAGCATCATTGAGCGCGGGTTCTTCGCGTGGAACCACTCCTTCATGATGTAGGCCCAGAGCCTTCTGGCGGCTCTAAACTTTGCGATCTCCTCGAGGAAGTTGTTGTGGGCGTTGAAGAAGAAGCTCAGCCTTGGCGCGAACTTGTCAACGTCCATTCCCCTATCAATGACAGCCCTAACGTACTCGATACCGTCGGCGAGGGTAAAGGCGACCTCCTGGACGGCGTTTGCTCCAGCTTCCCTGATGTGGTAGCCGCTTATGCTTATCGAGTTCCACTTGGGGATGTTTTCGGCACAGTACATGATGATGTCGGTGGTAAGCCTCATGCTCGGCTGGGGCGGGAAGATGTAGGTGCCCCTCGCTATGTACTCCTTCAGGATGTCGTTCTGGACTGTTCCCCTGAGAACGTTCTGTGGAACGCCCTGCTTCTCAGCCACGAGGATGTACATAGCCAGAAGGTTGGCCGCGGTGGCGTTAATTGTCATGCTCGTTGAGACCTTGTCGAGCGGGATTCCATCGAAGAGTATCTCCATGTCCCAGAGGGAGTCTATGGCGACACCAACCTTTCCGACCTCTCCCTCAGCCATCGGGTGGTCGCTGTCGTAACCCATCTGGGTCGGCAGGTCAAAGGCAACGCTCAGACCGGTCTGTCCCTGGCTGAGGAGGTACTTGTAGCGCTTGTTGCTCTCCTCGGCCGTTCCAAAACCGGCGTACTGCCTCATCGTCCAGAAGCGGCCGCGGTACATGGTGGCGTAAACGCCGCGGGTGAATGGATACTCCCCAGGGAAGCCGAGCTTCTCAAGGTAGTCCCAGTCCTCGCCGAGGTCAGCGGGAGTGTAGAGGCGCTTTATCTCGAAGCCGTCGTCCGTCATGAACTTCTCCTTTCTCTCGGGCCTCTTCTCGATGAAGCTTTTAACGGTGGTCTCGTCCCAGCGCTTCTCCTCCTCGCGGATCTTCTTGAGCTTCTCCTTATCGAACGTCATTCCTAATCACCTGCCCTTAATTGGGCACTGGAGTATAAAAACCTTTTACATAGCTCAAGTTTCACCTTGCTATTGGATAAATTGTCCATCAGCCGAGGCGCCGTTCGAGAGCAATGACCACCACCAACAGGAGAGCCAGGAGAGCCACTGTTAGCTCGCCGGAGTACTTCCCAAGGCCGCTAACTGAAACGGGCACTTCCTTCGCTGTCATAGTTAGAGAAACGTTCCCGGTGCCGATTATTGATATGGCTATGAAATCCTCGTATGGCCTTAGAGGAACTTCTCCTGACACATGCTCCCCTTTACCTCTGAAAGCCCCCTTGAAACCAGCGGAGAGCGGGTCAAAGTCTTCCCTCTCCCTGTTGAGGGTGAAGTAATAGACCCTAACCTCAACCGGTCGATCAGCGGTAACGTCAAGGGCAAGCTTCTTCCCGCGGAGCGATGTAGCGTTTAGGATGAACGTCTTAATTCCCTCTCCAAACTGCTTTGGAAGGAGCTCAAAGCTGATGTTCTCGGGCTTCCTGAGGTAATCTGCAACCAGCAGGACGGCGTCGAACCTGTCGCCCTCGAGCATCAGCATAAAGTCGGACTCGTTGAACACCACAAAATCTGGCCTTCCCTTCTCCTGGCTTGACGAATGCAGGATTTCTCCACTCGGAGAGAGAATGTGAAGGGTGACGTCGAGCCCGGAGCGGATGTAATTGCCGTACGAGAAGGCTATCTTCTCTCCAGGATAATGTTCGAACTGGATCGGCGGAGTCAGAGACTTTGCGACGACCCGGTATGGAATTCCCACAAAGTGCGTCTCTGCAGTGAAGTTCATCTTCGCCAGCCAGTTTTTTCCGTAAACGGGCAGGAACGCCAGGCCGTAGGCCTCAAACTCCAGCGGAATTACGTGGGGGTTTCCCTTCTCGTCCCTGATTGTTACATTGAACCTGACCGGCTCACCAACGGAGAATCCCCTGGGCAGAGAGGGCACGTCAATAACCAGAACCACCTGGGCCGAGCCGTCCACGTTAAGCTCCTCGACCTCGCTCTCTCCGACGTAGAACTTCCAGCCAACCGACTCTGGAAGACCTTCAACGCTGAGCTTTACCCTGCCCGAACCGGAGAGGACGAGTGCATAGCTGCCCTTTCCACCGAGAGGGACTTTTATACTCGTTGAGAGCGCCTCGACCGAGATACCGGAAGCTCCAGCCTCGGCCGTGAAGGAGAAAGTTCCCGAGTCGGAGGAGGCGAGGATTGTTGGATACCTAACCTCTTCGGGAATCTTGAAGGTTAGTGATACGCTCTCCCCGGGTCCTATGGAGACCTCCGAATATGTTGGACTTCCCACCACAACGCCGTTTTGGGTTACGCTGACGAAACCCCTGAAAGGGGACTCCCCTGTGTTTTTGAGGATAACTCTGAGAAGTTCTCCATCCCTGGAGATGTTTTCGAGAACCAGGAGCGCCGGTCTAAAGTAAAAGGTCTGCTGGATTACTTTTCCGTAATCAACCACGACCGCTCCCTGGTTTATGAAGTTTGAGAACCCGACCCACTTGATTCCGTGCGGAAGCAGGACTTTCCTTGACTCCAAAATCAGGTTGCCGCCGTAGAGGAGGCTGAAGGTGGCGTTAACTGGCTCGCCTTTGTTAAGAACCTTCACCCGGACACCCTCACCGCTCGTAATGTCTTCTATTTCAACCTGCGGCTCTAAGGTTCCAAAGGAAACATCCTTTGAGATGCCCCTCTCATTTAGACTAAAGATCAGCGTCTGGCCCGGGTTTGGAACTTTGAAAACTATCTCTCCGCCAGGTTCAAGGTTCAGCTCCACTTCCTTAAGGATCGTGCTTGTGGGAATGGGAAAAGCGCCCTGCGAAGACGAAGAAACAGACAGAGTGTCGTTGAGTGGATAAAAGCCCGTGTTTTTAATCCTAACCTTGGCGTAGGTGTCGAAGGCTTCTATGACCTCAACGCTGAAGTCGTACTTCTTCATAACTCTCACGCTTGTATAGTTGCCGAGGAGGTGAACGGTAAGCCTCCGGTTCTGGCGGTCGTATGAACCGATGAAATAGGTAACGTTGCCCACTGTAATGTTCTCACCGAAGGCGAGAACGGAAGACGCTTCGTTTCCATGACTCGACACGCTCACGAGGAACTTGTCCCCGCTCTGGCTGGGGTCAAATGTAAAAACCTGACCGCCCACTATGAGCACTTCGTCAGTTCCCAGCTCAACGGAAAGAGCTGTAGCCTGCCCGGCCAGCAGGATGAGGAGGAAGACCGCGAAAGTGAGGGTTCTCAAGCGCGCCATCGTTCTCATCCCCTATATTCCCTTCTGTAAAGCCCGAGGATCGCGAGAATCAGGCTCAGGAGCATGACCGATGCGAAGAACACCAGCGTCGTTGACGGGTCGCCCTTGTAGACGTCAAGCCCCATGTGGAGCGTGAACCTGTCCCTCAAGAGAACTCCGAGCTGGTAGTTGAGCGTGAACCTCTCGGGGTCGTCGAAGAAAGGCAACTGCGGGAGGATGAACTGGGCGACGAATATCACTCCAAAGCTCGCCAGAGAGGCGTAGAGGGGCCTTGAAAGAACCACTGAGAGGGCCATTGCGAACGCTCCTAGAGAGCCGAGCAGGAGGAGGGTCACCTCAAGGGAGTAGAGCAGGTCACCGAACGTCGCCCTAAGGCCAGTGAAACCCTGCTTGTAGAGCAGAACCATATAAATCTGCATGACCAGGTAGGGCAGTCCGAAGACCACTAACATTCCCGTAAGCCCGCCGAGGAACTTTCCGATGACGAGTTCGCTCTTTCTAACGGGTTTCGTCAGGAGAACCCTTATCGTACCCTTGTCTATCTCGCTTCCAAGGAGTTCGCTCATCAGGATTATGACCACGAGCTGGCCTATGACACTCGCCCAGAAGTTGACGAGGTAAGTGGAGAAGTTAACCTGGAAGGATATCCTGAGCGCGCGCGTGCTGTACTCGGTGATCTCCTCGTGGGTGAAGAAGTAGACGATAACTGGGAGGAACATCAGGAGGGTCATAAGCTTGAGGCGGCGGGAGCGCAGTAACCTTTTCACTTCCATCCCGTATATTATCCCGAGCCGTGATTCAAAGGAAAAGCGGGAACTTCTCAAACTTCACACCTCCTCGCTTACTCCAAACTTCTCCATCAGGATTCTCTCAAGCGGGCTCGTGTGCGGCCTGAAGAGCTTCAGCCTGATGCCATTTTCCACGAGGTACTTCGGAAAGGCCAGGAAGAACTCGTCAAGAAAGCGCGAGTCAACTTTGACCCTGAGGATTCCCTCCTCTTCCCAGGCCTCACGGATGTAGGGCTTCTCCCGCAGAAACGCCATCGCCTTTCCATTGTCGCTGGTCAGGACATCATAGTCGTCCTCCTCAATGCCCGCAAGCTCCCTGATCCTGCCCTGGGCGAGCATCGTACCGCGGTTTATCAGCCCGACGTAGTTGCACATCTTCTCGACCTCGCTGACTATGTGGGAGCTTATGAAGATCGTCTTGCCGGCCTTGGCGAGCTGGATGACCTTCCCAATGAACTCCATTCTCCCGAGGGGGTCGAGGTTTGCTGTTGGTTCATCCAGTATGAGGAGCTCGGGGTTTCCCATCAGCGCCGCTGCGAAGCTCGCTCTCTGCTTCTGACCGGAGGAAAGCTCCCCAATCCTGTTCATGGCCAGCTTACCAATTCCAGCGTACTCCATAAGCTCCTTCGCCTGCTCCACGGCGTCTTCCTTCCTCATCCCGGTCAGGCGGCCCATGTAGACCAGAAACTCGAAAATCGTCATATCTTCATAAGCTATCGGCGCCTCGGGCATGTATCCGACCCGCTTCATAATTTCAACCCTGTCGTTGGGCATCCTCAGGCCAAAAATCCGTATCTCTCCGTAGGTGGGCCTCAGTGCCCCGGTCAACATCTTTATAGTGGTCGTTTTTCCCGCACCGTTTGGCCCGAGGAAGCCGTAAACGACCCCTTTAGGCACTTTGAGGTTGAGGTGGTACACTACGTTCCTCTTGCCGAAGAACTTGGTGAGCCTGTTGGTTTCTATGGCGTAAGTCCCCATCTCAACACCCAGAGAAGCGTCGAAACGAAATTAGTTAAAGGTTTCGCCATTACTTCCTAACTGATGATACTAAGAAACATCGGCCTGGACAGCTCGACACGGTTTGCCTTTCAGAGCCATGCCCACACGGATCACTTTGTCAGTGGTGAAGTTATCTTCGCAACAAAGGCGACCAAATATCTCAGTCACCTTAGGAAGGGTGGCTTCTATCGGGTAGTAAAGTTTGGAAAGACCTTCTACATCGGCGATTTCAAAGCGAAGCTCTATCCAGCCGGCCACATGCTGGGTTCGGCTGGGATAAAGCTCTGGCTCGAAAACGGGACGCTGTTCTACACTGGAGACACCAAGTGGTTCAAGCTGAGAACGGCAGAAAAAAGCCGCTTCCCAAGGGCGGACGTTCTCATAATCGAGGCCACCTTCGGCGTTCCGAGCTTCACGTTTCCCTCACCGAGAGAGGCCGAGAAAAAACTAGTCGCATTCGTAGAGGAAGCTCTTGACAGGGGAAAGCGGCCAACCCTCTATGTGAACCAGATGGGGAAGGCGCAGGAAGTTATGAAAATCCTGGACGTTCACGGGATCACGGTGAGGCCAAGCAGAGAGATGCTGAAGGTTGCAAGGGTTTATTCAAAATTTGGCGTCAAATTTGGGAACATCACTCATGAAGGGGACGTAGTTTTAAGGTCGCACCGCTCGCCCAAGGTCGAAAACTCCCCCTCCCTCTGGGAGCTTACCGTTTCCGGCTTTGGAGGGCTCAAGCTGAGCAACCACGCAGATTTCTGGGAGCTGATGAAAATCATAGAGAAGGTAAAGCCCGAAAGGGTCTTCACTGTATACGGCTTCTCCAGGGAATTCGCTAGGATTTTGACCGGGCTTGGATACGAAGCCCATCCAATTGACAAGGACTCCGACATAGATGGCCTACTTCTTTGAATAACCGCCAAATAAAATCCCGAAAACCTAATAAACTTCTAGAGTTATAGTCAAACTTTGAAAAAACTTCGCTGATACAACATGTGGTCAAGTCATCTTTGGGCAGGGGGTGATGGAATGCAGAGACTGAGGAAGAAACCCAAGTGGGTGACCGGACTCAGGCCAAAGATTGAAGAGCTATTTGGAGGGAGGACTCCAAGTGAGGGACTTCTAATAGGGTTTGCGACCATAAACGGGGACATGGTTAAAGTTACCCGGCTTAAGTTCTCCAGCGGGCGGGTTAAAAAGCCGATAGTTGAAGTCGAGGGCAACGAGCTGAGGTTCATATACCCGATCAAGAACGGGGAGAGCCTCGAGGGGGTGTACTACTCCCTAATGGGTTTTCTGAGCAGAGTTTGAGTTCCCAGAGTTCCTAAACTCCAAACTTTCCACTATTTTGATAACTTTCGGGGAGAAAAATTTTTAAAGGACTCTTCTTTAATAACAATTGGTGTGAAAAAGATAGGGAGGTGAGGGATATGGTCTGGAGGAGGGACCGCTACTGGGACCCGTTCGACATCATGAGGGAAATCCAGGAGGAGATTGACGCCATATTCCGCGACTTCATGCGCGGCCCGAGGCTCTGGAGCTACCGCGAGCCAGGTGAGAGATTCGAGGTCAGCGAGACCTGGAGGGAGCCCTTCGCAGACATCTTCGACAGGGGCGACAGGTTCGTGATCACCGTCGAGCTCCCAGGTGTTAGGAAGGAGGACATCAAGCTCAGGGTCACAGAGGACACCGTTTACATTGAGGCCCAGATGAGGCGCGAGAAGGAGCTTGAGAGAGAGGGCGCCATAAGGATCGAGCGCTACTACAGCGGCTACAGGAGGGTCATCAGGCTTCCAGAGGAGGTCATCCCGGAGAAGGCCAAGGCCCGCTACAACAACGGCGTCCTTGAGATCGAGATTCCAAAGAAGAACCCAATCAAGCCCGAGAAGGAGGGCTTTGAGGTTAAGATCGAGTGATTTCGAATTTTCTGTTGTCTTTTGAGTAATATCTCTAAGTGCTGTTCTATCCTCATCTTCTATGAAAATAACCACCCAAAGGACATATTTTGGTAACCTCACTTAAGAAAAATCGAAAAGTTTATAAAGGGTTCAATCTTTAGTAACTTATGGTAACCAAAAACTAAGAGGTGATGCTCATGAGTGAGAGGAGAGAAGTCAAGCTCAAGGTTGCCTCTGCCTACCAGAGGGACGTTGGCAGGGGAATCGTGAGAATTGATAGGAAAGCTATGCGTGAACTCGGCGTCCAGAGTGGAGACATAGTCGAGATCATCGGTACCAAGAACACGGCAGCGGTTGTCTGGCCGGCTTACCCAGAGGACGAGGGACTCGGCATCATAAGGATGGACGGTACCATCAGGAAGAACGCCGGCGTTGGTCTCGGCGACGAGGTCACCGTGAGAAAGGCCGACGTCAAGGAGGCGAAGAAAGTCATAGTCGCTCCGACCGAGCCGATACGCTTCGGTGCTGACTTCGTCGAGTGGCTCCACAGCAGGCTCGTCGGAAGGCCCGTGGTCAGGGGAGACTACATTAAGATTGGAATACTCGGCCAGGAGCTGACCTTCGTCGTCACCGCGACCACTCCAGCGGGGATCGTCCAGATAACCGAGTTCACCGACTTCCAGGTGAGCGAGAAGCCCGTTAAGGAGGTCAGCAAGGCAACCGCCCTCGGGGTGACCTACGAGGACATAGGTGGCCTCAAGGACGTCATCCAGAAGGTTAGGGAGATGATAGAGCTCCCGCTCAAGCACCCGGAGCTCTTCGAGAAGCTCGGCATTGAGCCGCCGAAGGGAGTGCTCCTCTACGGTCCGCCAGGAACGGGTAAGACTCTCCTGGCGAAGGCCGTCGCCAACGAGGCGAACGCCCACTTCATAGCCATCAACGGCCCGGAGATAATGAGCAAGTACTACGGTGAGAGCGAGGAGAGGCTTAGAGAGGTCTTCAAGGAAGCTGAAGAGAACGCACCGGCGATAATCTTCATCGACGAGATCGACAGCATCGCGCCGAAGAGGGAGGAGACCCACGGTGAGGTTGAGAAGCGCGTTGTCAGCCAGCTGCTCACCCTGATGGATGGTCTCAAGAGCCGTGGAAAGGTCATAGTCATCGGTGCCACTAACAGGCCAGACGCGATTGATCCGGCCCTGAGGAGGCCAGGAAGGTTTGACAGAGAGATTGAGGTCGGCGTCCCGGACAAGCAGGGCAGAAAGGAGATACTCCAGATCCACACCAGAGGAATGCCGATCGAGCCCGAGTTCAGGAGGGACAAGGTCATCGAGATACTCGAGGAGCTTGAGAAGAACGACACCTATCGCGAGGCCGCCGAGAGGGCGATCATGAAGGTCAAGAAGGCCAAGGACGAGGAGGAGATCAAGAAGGTTCTCATGGAGATTGATGAGAAGCTCTACGAGGAGGTCAGGGCAAAGCTCATCGATGCACTCCTAGACGAGCTGGCTGAAGTCACTCACGGCTTCGTAGGTGCCGATCTGGCAGCACTTGCCAGAGAGGCAGCTATGGCCGCTCTCAGGAGGCTCATCAACGAGGGCAAGATCGACTTCGAGGCAGAATACATACCGAAGGAAGTCCTCGACGAGCTGAAAGTTACAAGGAGGGACTTCTACGAGGCCCTCAAGATGGTCGAGCCGTCAGCTCTTAGAGAGGTGCTCCTAGAGGTTCCAAACGTCCGCTGGGACGACATCGGCGGCCTTGAAGATGTGAAGCAGGAGCTCAGAGAGGCGGTAGAATGGCCGCTCAAGTATCCGGAGGCCTTCATAGGTCTCGGCATAACTCCACCGAAGGGAATACTCCTCTACGGCCCGCCGGGAACAGGTAAGACGCTCCTGGCTAAGGCAGTAGCCAACGAGAGCGAGGCAAACTTCATAGCCATCAAGGGTCCAGAAGTGCTCAGCAAGTGGGTCGGCGAGAGCGAGAAGAACATCCGCGAGATCTTCAGAAAGGCTCGCCAGGCCGCCCCGACGGTGGTCTTCATCGACGAGATCGATGCCATCGCACCGAAGAGAGGAACCGACGTGAACAGGGTTACTGACAGGCTGATCAACCAGCTGCTCACCGAGATGGACGGAATCCAGGAGAACAGTGGTGTGGTTGTTATTGGTGCCACTAACAGGCCGGACATTATCGATCCAGCACTCCTCAGACCAGGAAGGTTCGACAGGCTGATACTCGTTCCAGCGCCGGACGAGAAGGCCAGGCTCGAGATATTCAAAGTCCACACGAGGAGAGTACCGCTTGCAGGTGACGTTAATCTCAGAGAGCTCGCCAAGAAGACCGAAGGCTACACCGGCGCAGACATAGCGGCAGTTGTCAGAGAGGCCGCAATGCTAGCCATGAGGCGGGCCCTGCAGGAGGGCATCATAAGACCCGGCATGAAGGCAGACGAGATAAGGCAGAAGGTCAAGGTCACCATGAAGGACTTCGAGGAGGCCCTCAAGAAGATCGGGCCCTCAGTGAGCAAGGAGACCATGGAGTACTACAGGAAGATCCAGGAGCAGTTCAAACAGGCCCGCGGCTGATTCCACTCTTTCTTTTCTTTCGGTGAAGCTCAACAGGAGGTGTAAAGAATGATCTACGGTGTTCTGCTGAGTATCCCGGAGAAATTCGTGAGCAAATATGAGGAAGAGGTCAGAAAAATCATCGGGCAAGGGATAGCGAGGGGCGACATAATAAGCTTCACGGAAGCCAGATACAAGGGCGATGTCGCCTTCGTTATGCTCGCCAGATCGAACAGGGCCGCGGAGAGGGTAGCAAACGAACTTAAGGAACTGCCTATAAACGTCAAAGTAATTGAGATAGAGGGTGAAAGCTGAACATCCTAACTTCTTAATCTCTTCTCGTCTTTGGATTTCGAATTCTTTGTTGCAATCCAAAAATATTTTTAATACTCCGGCCGTTTTTACCATCCGGTGGTATCATGCAGCCGGATGTTTTCCTCTACATCATCAGCTATGCGTTCCTCACGACCCTTGCAGTCCTCTGGTTTCTGGTGAGGGTTCACCCAAAGTTGCCTTCAGGGATTGCGACTGGCTTTGTCATCTTCCTCAGCGTCATACTGACTTTCGGAGTCCTGACGATACTGGAGTTCGCGATAGCGCCAATACGCAGTAGTTCCGAGCAGATCACGATAAGCATTACCTACGGTCTCAAGATATCACTCATAGAAGAAACCGTGAAGCTGACAGCGGTCGTGCTTGCACTCCTGATATCAAGGGAAGATGCCAGGTCGGTGAACTCAAAGCTTTCGCTGGCGTTCCTCTCGGGTTTCACCTTGGGGTGCTTGAGGCGCTTTTCTACCTTGCAAGGGAGAGCTACTCCCTGGTTAATGCACTCCTGCTCTTCCTTACCAGAATGCTCCACCCGGTTTTCACCATAACCCTGGTGGGCGGTCTCGTTCTGATTCAAAAGAAGAGACCAATTGAAGGTAGCCTGGCTGCGATCTATACTTACCTAAGTCATGCACTCCTCGATCATTACATATCTACACGCTCCTTCTATAAGTCCACTGCGGTTATACTGCTCGAACTGCTGGCTTTTATCGCTGTCTTATACCTCCTAATGCCGGACATCAAGGCCGAGAAAAAACAGCGTGAAGAGGCCATTAAAGAGGCTACCGTTGACCTCAACGAGCATTGGCTCAACAGGATAGAAAACAGGGAGAGCGAGTAGTTGCTCTCCGTTTATTTATTCTCTTCGTGATTTGAGCAATCGGAGGAGGGGAGGAGCGTCAGGCGACCCACTCGACCTCATACTCAACTGCCCTGAAGTCCCTCATTCTCTTTCTCGCTATTTCCTCTGCCTTCCCCGGGTCGTTGGTCACGACTATGACCTCCTCGGGAAGGGAATCGGGTCTGTAGTAAACGATCCTCGCGAGCATGGTATCACCCCCAGTTAATCACTCCGAGTGAAAAGCATCGGTTTCAATTTAAAAGCCTTACTGAACAATAAAAAACATTAATGAACGAAAATTTTGCCGATTTTAACGGATTGAATGTACACTAATGAAAGGACAACATAAAGTGTTCATTAAGGGGCTTAAATTATTCCGCAGCGGCCCGAATGACCTTAGTGTTTTTATTGTACACAGCCACAAGTATATTTTGAAGGTGATGGCAAACCATGAAGTTCGCGGGAATCAACCTCAACGAGCCAAGAATAATGGGCGTAATAAACGTCTCGCCGGAGAGCTTCTACAAGGGAAGCGTCAGGAACGATGAAGAAAAGCTGATAGAAACTACCCTGAGAATGGTAGAGGAAGGTGCAAGCTTCATAGACATAGGGGCGAAGTCCACGGCCCCCTACCTGGAAACTCAGATACCGCTTGAGGAAGAGATTAGACGGGCGGTCTGGGCAGTGAAAACGATCCGCGACCACGTTGATGTTCCTATAAGCATTGACACGACAAACGCGAAAGTCGCGGAAGAGGCCATAAAAGCTGGCGCTGACATAATCAATGACGTAACTGGCCTGAAAGGGGATCCTGAGATGCCCAAAGTCGCCGCTGACTACGGTACCCCCGTTGTCCTCTGCGCCCACGGCGAGGTAAGGAACTTCAGCGATCCGGTTCGCACCGTTATGGACTTTCTCCAGGAGAGCCTCGAGATAGCCGAAAAGCACGGGATTGAAGACGTTGCAGTTGATCCCGCCATCGGCTTTCTACGCCCCGAATGGCCGCCATGGTACGTCTGGGACTCAAACGTCATAGCCAACCTCAACCTTCTCAAGTCCCTTGGGAGACCAATCCTGGTAGGTGTCTCAAGGAAGTCATTCATCGGTGCAATAACCGGAAGGCAGAGCCCCTCAGAAAGGCTCGCAGGCAGCCTATCTGCAACGGCCATAGCGGTGCTGAAGGGGGCGGACATAGTACGTACCCATGATGTCAAGGAGACGCTAGACACCATTAAGGTCGCCAGCTTCATGGGGAAGTTCTCTCCTTGACCTCTTTCCACTCTTCTATGAGTGTCTTCAGAAGGCCGAGTGAGACGGGGCCGATTATTATTCCAACGAACCCAAAGGCTATGTATCCGCCGATGAAACCCAGGAGGCTTATGATGGCATTTACTCCCCATTTCAGACGGCTTATCTTATCCCTCAGCAGGATATCTGGAAGAGGTGAAACAAGGGAGAACCCAAGAACCGCCAGAAGGACACCTGAAAGGATGTGGCCCTGATTGATCAGATAAGCAACACCACCAACCCAAACGACCCAGCCGCCAACGACGGGGAGAAGCTCGATTATCACCGTTAGAATTCCCGCGGCTACCGCACCACCCACGTCAGAGATTCCGAAGACTCTGAAAAGTAGGGCCATTAATATACCCTTCCCAACACCGACGAGCAGCCAGCCCCTGAGAACTATGTGGAGCGTTTCTGCCCCACTGTCTATCAGTTTTCTGGCAAGGTCCCTGTTGGTAGGAGGGATTAAAGAGTAAACCTCCCGTTTTATGGTGTTGGCGTTCACAAGGATGCCGTAAAAGGAGAACACCATGACCACGACTTGCAACAACAGTGTAGGAAGGGAGTAAGTATACCCAAGGACGTAGCTGTTGAACCTCTGGGAAATACCGAGTGAAATTTTCTGGAGTATTTCGTAGGCAGATGTGAGAAGGTTTAAGCCGAGAAGCCAGTCCACAAAGGTGTCAACATAGTTTGCCAGGGAGTATTTGACATCGTTTATGAGGAGGGCAAAACCAAAGACAAACAGAAGGGAAATCACCGTCAAAATCCCCGTTAGGGTAAATGCCGACCATCGCCCCCCGATTTTTCCCTCAAGGCGCTCATGGACGGGGTAGAGGATATAGGCGGTAGTTGCAGCTATTATAATTGGTGAGAGAATTGGGCTGATAGTTTCCCACGTCAGATACAGAACCCCAAGGGAGACGGCAACCCACACTGCGGTTTCAACTTTCATCCAGCATCCCCATGTATTTCAGTATCAGTTCTCTGGCCGAGGGCTTGTTGAAGATGAACAGGTAGCCCCGCTCATCGAGTACGAAGTTCTTTCCAAGGGCAAGAAGACCCTTTCCGAGCTTTACCACCTCAGCCTTTTCAAAGTCTATGGACTCTTTAACTTCCTCGGGAGAATCTATTTCAGAGAGAGCTTTTTCGAGCCGGTTGACAATGCTCTGATTAAGGAACTTCACGGAAGCCAGTCTGGGTTCCTCACCGCGGATCTCTGAGGCATCCATATAGATCCCCCAGAACTCCTTGGCGCATTCAAAGGGGTAGACATAGTCCCCTCCATAGTCCTGGAGATAGAGCTCACGTATAACTGCGAGGAGAAGCCTCCTAGCGTCCTTTCCATAGTACTCTATCCTGATGTTGAACTTTCCGTCCTCAAAGCCGTTT
This sequence comes from Thermococcus peptonophilus, assembly GCF_001592435.1. Classification (NCBI taxonomy): domain Archaea; kingdom Methanobacteriati; phylum Methanobacteriota; class Thermococci; order Thermococcales; family Thermococcaceae; genus Thermococcus; species Thermococcus peptonophilus. The sequence goes on along the minus strand of NZ_CP014750.1, from coordinate 1,685,564 downwards.
TCAAACACTTCGAGCTTCTCCTCGCACAGCATTCAACCACCCCCAACTAGGGGAGTGAGATAGCGCGGGTCAAGGTATAGGGAGGTGCTTCCATAGACCCCAAACTCCTCAGGAGTCTCCAGATTTTTGTACACCACAACCTTTGCGCCGCTAACGTTCATTAACTTTTCGAGGACGTTTATGGCAGTGTCCATACCCCCAAGCTCATCAACCAGGGTCCCAGTAACGTTCTTGGCGAACCACGTTTCTCCAGTTGAGAAGTTTTTGACTTCATCAACGGTCATGTTGCGCCCCTCGCTTACAGCATTTAGAAACGCTTGGAAGTACGTGTTTATCATCTCCGCTATCTTCTTCCGCTCCTCGGGCGTCAAATCCCTCCACTCAGCCCCCATGTCCTTGTGCTCGCCGGTCTTGAAGACGTTCACCTTTATCCCGTTCATCTCGTAGTTCTTCTCTAGGTCGTAGTGGACGTAGATAACGCCGATGCTCCCAACCTCAGCAAGCGGACTGGCCACTATCTTCTGGGCACCGACGGCTATGTAATAGCCGCCAGAGGCCATGAGGCCTCCGGTATATGCAACAACGGGCTTGAGGAGGGCCAGCTTTTTAACCTCAGAGTAGATGCTCATAACGGGTCCGACTACACCACCGGGACTTTCAATCCAGAGAAGAACGCCCCCGATGGATTCGTTCATGGCCAGGTTCCTCAAAAGCGGGATGACCTGAAGGGCAGTGTACTCGTCTATGATTCCAAATATCGGAACCACGGCTATAGTTGAGCCACTCTGCTTTGGTGAAACAAGCCCCTGAAGGAATGCAATCTGATCTCTGAGTTCGGCAACTTCAGTTTCAGTGGCGTTGAAGCCACCACACACGAGCGTGAAGTTTGCTGGGGTTTCAACAACGGGTCCAGTTTGATTACCAGAAACTGCGGGCGGATTGACCTGATAGTATAGCACGGCGATGCTTACAACAGAAAGGGCCAGCAGGAGGATCAGAACTGCTGAGATGTATTTCCATATCCTGTCGTCCATTTTCTCACCCTCCAGTTGTGCGCGCGTGAACTTTTAAACCTGTCCCAGGACGGACAAACTTTTATATTCCTCAGGTGACTTCAAAGGTAGGTGATATCCGTGGAGATAGGAGTAACGATCTATCCACATTTCATCACAAAGGACAAGAGCCTCGCATCAATTCTAGCGGAAATCAAAATCAAGGACTACGACTTCGTTTCACTGTTCCCCCACACTCTGGGCCTGATAAAGAACGGTGTTGTGGTTGAGAAGAACCTCCGCAGCCTTGAAACCACTCTCAAGGGTGTGGGGATAAACTATATCCTCAGAATGCCGACCTCAATGAACCTGAGGGACCACGTCTACCACAGCAGGCACTTCAGGGTGGCGAGGGCCGTCGCCGACGTTGCCATAAAGCTCGGTGCAAAGGTCATAGTCATGCAGAGCGGAAAGACAGGAAGGCTGGACCTCGAAATAGAAGCCATCCAGAGCCTCGCCGACATGCTGAAGCCCTTCGACATCAAGATAGCCCTTGAGAACACCTTCAGCGTCAAGGACACGCTCTACGTCGTGGACAACGTGGACAGGGACAACGTCGGCTTCGCCCTTGATGTTGCCCACGCCTTCCTGAGCGCCCAGGGCAACGAGGAGAAGCTCCTCGACGACGTAAAGCTCGGAACGGACAAGACGGTAATCCTCATGGTGCACGACAACTTCGGAAAGCTCTTCCCGCAGGTCGAGCCAGAGGATGCCCTAGCATACGGAGTTGGCGACCTCCACCTCCTCCCGGGAGAGGGCAAGATACCCTTCGGAAAGGTTCTGAAGCTCTTCGGCGACGTGCCGATACTCCTCAAGGTCAAAGACCCCGAGAAGTTCCAGAAAATACCGACGAAGCAGGGCCTTATAGACCTGCTCCTCAGTCTTTGAGTCCAAGCCTCTTTCCTATCTCCTCGTACAGAACGGCAAAGGCCTTTCCTATTGTCTCCTTCTTTCTCGTGAAGTGTGTGACGTCATCATTGAGGTTCTGACTGAGTATCTCAACTGCCTCCTCGATTGTTATCTTCTTCTCCAGCCAGGCGTAGGCAAAGAGGGCCTCGGCTATGTCCCCCTTGCCGTGTTTGTCCGTTCTGGGGGGTATGATGTGCCTAAGCCCAGCCATCTCAAGTGCGATGGCGAGAGATGCGTTTGGAACCCTCTCCCCCGTGGGTCTGCCAAGGTACTCACTTAAGGCAAGAGAAAAGACGAGGTTGATGAGGGAGTCGCCGAGCTTGGCGAGCCCCTTATCGGTGAAGTCCCTCGTGTAGGAGATCAACTCCATCACTCTATGGCTGCTTTCCAGGCCTCAAGGACTTCTCTGGCCCTGTCGAATATCTTCTGCGCCGCCTCTTCGAGGGCCTTCTCGGGGGTTATTTTTCCGTCGGTAACGACCTTAAAGCGCGGCTTCCTGGCCATCGTTATCGGATGCTCGATGGCATATCCAGCAAACGTCACGTGCTCGTTCTCGTGGAGGGTTTCAGTGAGCAGGTTGGCAAAGGTGTGGTCCTCTCCCTCAAGATAGAACTCAAGGAGGTTCCCTTCACGCCTTATGATCTCAATCCTCATCCGCATCACCTTCAAGGGCTTTCAACAACTCTTCCAGCGCCTGCTCCTTGTTCTTCACGAGTTCGTATTTAAACTTATCTTCCTTCCACTCGGCCAGACCCAGCTCAACGAGCCTCTCAAGGACTTCCTCCGGGTCAAGGTCGTAGGCTATTGCAACGGGCAGGGCAACCTCCCTTATCTGCCTGGTCGTCTGAAGGGCTATTTCCGCCAAAGCCTCCCCGAGGCGGGAAGTTACTTCCACAGCTTCCTCCCAGGGCATTGATGTAACAATCTCGTCGTCTCTTAGCTCAACCTTCTCTCCCACGAGTTCAAGGGTTTTAACGATTATCGGAGTCGAAACGCTGGTTCCAGCTTCCCGGAGCAGGTCGTCCACCTTGTAGCGGTAGAGACCCCTTCTGTCGGGATAGAGCTTTGCCCTAACTCTCGTGTGGATTTCCCGTATCTTCTGAATGGCATCTCTAATCTCGTCCTTAGTGCCCTGGACGTTTATCTTGAGCGAGTCCAGCTTACCGTGAACGTAGATGAACGCTGGAAGACGGAGCCTCTGGAGCTCCCTCATGAACTCCTCCTTCTCCCTGTCGTCCCTAACGTGGATTGTTATAACTCTCTTGGCCCTCATAAAGACACCTTCAGCTTTCTATACAGTGATGACAGCTTTCTAGTCTCGACGTTCCCACAGCGCGGGCAGATAAGCTTATCACCGCGCCTTATCAGCGGCGTCCTGCAGCGGGAACAGAGGGCGTAGACGACACCGAGGTCGGATCCATTCGTGCTTAGCTGTATCGGACTCTTCTCGTTGGCTATTACCCTCGCTCTTATCACGTCCCCAATCTTGAATTCCTTTGTAATATCCTCAACGAAGCCTCCCTTCACCTCGGAGATGTGTATCCCGGCCAGCTTTGAAGTTGCTATCTCCCTGTCGTTCTCCCTGCCTTCAATGCCGATGATCTGAACTATTACGGCCTGAGGCTTCACCTCAACGACCCTACCTATAACCACGTCTCCAACCCTGGGAAGCGGCGGGACGTCGGTTACGGGTTCAACGCTTATCTCCATTTTTTCGGGGTCTATCCTTACTTTACCGGCTCTGGTAGCGTAAAGCTCACCGTTCTCCTCTCTGACACCCTCTCCCGGAAGGAACTCCTCTATGACACCAAGGTAATCCCCAGGCAGTACGAGGTCACCGTTCTTCACGGTCTTTTTCTCATCCATCCTCTCACCTCCGAAAAGTTTCCAGCGAGGATTTTTTAAGCCTTCCCTTTGGGAAAACTTTTAGTAATCTGCCGACGATGTCTTGGTGGTGGTTAAGAATGAGAATGCTTCTGATACACTCGGACTACCTCGAGTACGAGGTCAAAGACAAGGCCCTGAAGAACCCCGAACCTATAAGCGACGAGCAGAAGAAGGGAAGGCTCGACGAGGTTCTGGCGGTCTTTATCAGCGTTGAGAAGGTTGATGAGACAAACCCCGACGAAGTTGTCGAGAAGGCCGTTAAGGAGATAGAGGACGTCGCTTCCCAGGTTAAGGCTGAAAGGATATTCGTTTACCCCTTCGCCCACCTCAGCAGTGAGCTTGCCAAGCCCGACGTTGCCCTCGAAGTTCTCCGCAAGATTGAGGAGAAGCTGAAGGAGAGAGGCTTTGAGGTAAAGCGCGCCCCCTTCGGATACTACAAGGCCTTCAAGTTAAGCTGTAAGGGCCACCCGCTGGCTGAGCTCAGCAGGACGATAGTCCCGGAAGAAGCCGTCTCCAAGGAGGAGCGCAACATCGCCCTCGAAAAGGAGGAGAAAGAGCTCAAGAGCTACTGGTACATCCTCACGCCCGAAGGCGAGCTGATTGACGTTGACAAGTTCGATTTTACCAGTCACGAGAACCTGAAGAAGTTCGTGAACTACGAGATAGCCAAGAACAGGGTCGCGGATAGGGAGCCGCCCCACGTCAGGCTCATGCTTGAGCAGGAGCTCGTTGACTACGAGCCGGGAAGCGACGCCGGAAACCTCCGCTACTATCCAAAGGGCAGGCTCATCAAGTCTCTCCTGGAACAGTACGTCACCGAGAAGGTCATCGAGTATGGAGCTATGGAAGTCGAGACACCCATCATGTACGACTTCGAGCACCCAGCGCTTGAGAAGTACCTGAACCGCTTCCCTGCCAGGCAGTACGTAGTCAAGAGCGGCGATAAGAAGTTCTTCCTCAGGTTCGCGGCATGCTTCGGCCAGTTCCTCATAAAGAAGGACGCCACCATAAGCTACCGCAACCTCCCGCTGAGGATGTACGAGCTTACAAGGTACTCCTTCAGGCGCGAGAAGAGCGGTGAGCTTTCTGGCCTTAGAAGGCTCAGGGCTTTCACGATGCCGGATATGCACACGGTAGCGAGGGATCTCCAGCAGGCGATGGACGAGTTCAAGAAGCAGTACAAGCTCAGCATGGAAGTCCTCAAGGGAGTTGGACTTACTCCAGATGACTATGAGGTTGCCATAAGGTTCACGCGCGACTTCTGGGAGCAGAACAGGGACTTCATCGTCGAGCTGGCGAAGATCATCGGAAAGCCCGTCCTCATTGAGATGTGGGACCAGAGGTTCTTCTACTTCATCCTCAAGTTCGAGTTCAACTTCGTTGACAACCTCGACAAGGCGGCCGCTCTCAGCACAGTCCAGATCGACGTGGAAAATGCGGAGCGCTTTGGAATAACCTACTACGATGAGGAGGGCAAGGAGAGAACCCCGCTCATACTGCACTGCTCTCCGAGCGGTGCAATCGAGAGGGTCATGTATGCTATCCTCGAGAAGCAGGCCAAGCTCCAGGCGAAGGGAATAAAGCCGATGTACCCGCTCTGGCTCAGCCCGATACAGGTCAGGGTCATCCCTGTCAGCGACGAGGTAATGGATTATGCGCTCTACGTTGCTGGAAAGCTTGAGGGCGCTAAGATAAGGGTTGACGTTGATGACACAGGCGACAGGCTCAACAAGAAGATCAGGAAGGCGGAGAAGGAGTGGATTCCGTACATCGTCGTCGTTGGAAGGAACGAGAAGGAACAGAACACCGTTACCGTCCGGAGGAGAAGCGATGGAAAGCAGATTGAGATGCAGCTCGAAGACCTGATCAAGGAGATAAAGAGGCAGACAGAGGGATTCCCGTACAAGCCGAGGCCCCTACCGCTGCTCCTCAGCAGGAGGCCGAAGTTCAGGGGTTGAGAGCTTTTCGAGGTGTATCCTCTCTTCTCCTTTTCTGACCTCAAGGGAGTAAACTTTGGGCTCAAAGTCAACGGAAGTTGACTTCAGCGGGTATAGGAGCTCCTTCACGCCCTCCTCTGTAACCCTGGACCTGGCCAGAAGGGCGTAGTCGCTCAGGTTGACCGTCCACGCAACGGATCTCTTGCTGACGACGTCGGAGTTGAGGGCTATGAGGAGAACTGATTCAGGACATTTGACACTTTTCTCGGCTATCGTCTGGTTTAGGAGTTTTATTGTTTTCTCCTCCCCAAACATTATGGAGACCCCATCCAGGGTATATATCAGTCTAAAGAGTTTTGTGTCCTCTCCGAGCTCTTCCCGCAGTTGGGAGTAGATAATGTCTATCTTCGGGTTTATCGTCTCGGGCTCAACCTTATCCAAGTAGAAAACTCCAGGAATGTTAGCATGGACTGGCGAATACCTGGAACCAAAAACGTCAACAACCGCCATTCTTCCCTCATCCAGCTCGGTCTTCAAGTCTAGACCCACACTCCTCCCCCTGTGGATAAGGCTGTTGAAAGAGACGCTGTAGTTCGAGATTACGGGAAAGTACCCTTTCCCGAGGGAATCCCTCAAAAGAAGAAATGGAATCTGCCATGCCGAGGAATAGGTGTCGTATATCACTGCTATTACTGAACCCGACAGCGTTTTCGAATGGAAGAGATCAAGTATTGCCTCAACCATCATCACCCCTCCGGTGATTTTCCTGACAGGACTTCCTTTATGAACTCCCTAGCCTCGCTGCTGAACCTATCCAGCGGCACTTCCTCACCGAACTTGTCGAAGACCCTGCCCTCCCTGAAGTTCAGCTCGAAGACCTCGTAGTGTTCCTCGCTCTTCTCGTGGAGCTTGATGCCGTGTTCCCTGAGGTGGGCCTCAAGGTTCTCGATGTCAACGTACTTTCCGCACTCTTCGCACTTGTAGAACTGCCAGAAGATGTAGTCCTGACCGGCGAGGGCGTTGTTCTTTATGTGGTTCACAAGCGCGGCGCCCAAGTATTCATAAACGTCCTCCTGGACGAGCTTCCCGTTATCTTCAACGACCTTAAAGCCGCTCCAGACTATGTGGTCGTTTATATCAGCGAGAGTGGCCTTGAGGTAGCGGTATGTTAGGACAAAGCTGCCGTTCTTGATGTAGAAAACTCCGTTGTCTGGAATAGCCACGATGTGAATTCCATTGACGTCCTTTCCTGCGAGTGAGTCTGCCTCCTCCCTGTTCTTTGCGACATCTATGACTACTTTAACGTTGCTCTTCTTGTGAATTCCGGTTATCGTGCTCCCCTCTATCTCCCAGTGGTAGTCGTCGAGATAGCGAACCTGCGTGTACACCTTCTTGGTTCCTGGACTCAGCTCAGCGTACATTCTCTCACCACCGGAGAAGGTTTGCTTCGAAGTTAATAAGTTTTAGCAGAAAAATTTAAAAACTACCTTCCAAAGCGCCGCTGTCTCTTCTGGAACTCGCGGATTATCCTGAGGAAGTCTATCTTCCTGAACTCGGGGAAGTACACATCAACGAAGAAGAGCTCGCTGTAGGCAATCTGATAGAGGAGGAAGTTGCTTATTCTCACCTCTCCCCCAGTCCTGATGACGATGTCGGGGTCGGGCATGTTGGGATAGTAAAGGTAGCGTTTTATTGTCTCCTCATCGATGTCCTCCGGCTTAATCTTTCCCTCAAGGGCATCCTTAACTATATCCCTAACGGCATCCGTTATCTCGCTTCTGCCACCGTAGGCGAGGGCTATGTTTAGGGTGTAGTTCGAGTACTTTCTCGTTGCTTTCTCTGCCTCTTCGGCGGCCTTTCTCACGTTTTCGGGAAGCATGTCCTTCCTGCCGAGGACGTTCACCCTGATGCCGTAGCGGTGAACCCTCTCGTCCCGAACGAGCTCCTTAAACTTCTCCTCAAAGAGGTTCATGAGGGCATCCACTTCCGCCTTCGGGCGCTTGAAGTTCTCGGTTGAGAAGGCATAGACAGTGAGCGTCCTTATCCCAAGCTCCCTGCACCACTCGAGAATTTCCTCGAGCTTCTTTGAGCCAAACAGATGGCCGTACCAGGGGGGCTTTTCGAGTTTCCTGGCCCATCTCCTGTTGCCGTCCATTATTATGGCAACGTGCTTTGGGATATTCCCGGATTTAACCTTCTCTAGGAGGTAGCTTTCATAAACGTCATAGACTGGCTTAAAAATAATGTGAGGGATGTGGGAAACCATCCGGTAGAGCATTGTCCTCACTCTATCTTCTCCCTCTTGAGGTGCTTCTCAGCGAGCTCCATGTAGATTTCGGCGTTCTTCTTGGTCCACTCAATTTCCTCCTCGCTGAGCTGCCTGACGACCTTTCCAGGGACGCCGACGACGAGGCTGTAGTCGGGTATCTCCTTGCCCGGCGGGACGAGAGCGCCTGCACCGATTATGACGTGCTTTCCAATCTTCGCACCGTCGAGGATTATCGCGCCCATGCCAATTATCGTGTAGTCGTCAACGGTGGCACCGTGAACGACGGCGTTGTGGCCGATGGTAACGTACTTCCCTATCTTCGTCGGAAGGCCGTGAGAGGTGTGAATGCTGACGTTGTCCTGGACGTTGGAGCAGCAGCCGATGTAAATCTGCTCTATGTCACCGCGGAGAACTGCTGAGGGCCAGACACTCGTTTTCTCCTCAAGAACGACGTCCCCGATTATTGAGGCTGTTTCATCAATAAAAGCGGTCGGGTGTATCTTGGGCTTTTTACCCTCTATCTCGTAAACCGGCATGAGTATCACCGAGTTATCCTCCCGGGGAGAGCTTATAAATGTAACCAGAGAATATCTGTGAGGGTGCGCAATGAGGTACAGACGCGGCGCCAGTGCGGAGAGGGAGCTTGCAAAGCTTCTCGAGAGTAAGGGATTCGCAGTCCTCCGCTCAGCGGGGAGTCACAAAATAGACCTGGTGGCCGGAAATGGGAAGGAGTACCTCTGCATAGAGGTCAAGAGCACGAGAAGCAGAAAACTTTACCTTCCCATCGAGGACGTTGAAAAGCTTGTTGAGTTTGCGGGGCGTTTTGGCGGAAGGCCCGTACTCGCGGTCAAATTCGTGAACGTTGGATGGCGCTTTTATGACCCGGATAAATTGGAGCACGGGGAGAAGAGCTATAAAATCGACCTCGAAATACCCTTCATGACACTCGATGGGCTTTTGGGAAAACAGAGAACCCTTGAGGGGGTGCTGTAGTTGGAGAAAAAGCCTATTTTGGGGCTGTTAATCCTGCTGGTTATCCTGACGGGTGTTAAACCAGTCTCCTCTGAAGAAAATGAAGGGGGAATCTCCCTCTCGATAACCGTTCTTAACAATTACTTCACTGCCCTTCCAGGCGACACCCTTGTGATTCCATTTTCAATAAAGAACACGGGTAACACAACAATAACCAACATAACAGTCTACATAACGGGCCCCACAACAGGATTTCAATACAGCGGAAAGGTCATTCGGATGCCCCTTCTTCCAAACGACACCTACAACGACACCCTAATTCTGAAAGTTCTGAATCCAGAACCTGGACAGTACCTTCTCCGCGTTATAGCGCGGGTTGGAAACCAGTACTTTGAGGCCCCGGTTATAGTCACCGTCAAGGCGCTCATCGACTACGACCTGGCTATAACGGCCCAGGACAGATACATCTACGGTAGGCCAGTGGAAGTCTACCTTACCCTGACTTCAAAGTCAAACACGGTGATATCGGGGAGGGTAGGATACTACATAGTTGGGAACAGGACAATAATTAACCAGACCACAATAACTTATGTAAAGCCCGACTCCCCCTGGGAAAAGAAGCTGGAGTTCAAAATACTGCCGCTCGGAAACTACACTGTGGTGCTCTGGGCGAACATGAGCGGGGTCTACAAGGAAGTTTCAAAGAATTTTGAAGTCTATAGGAGGGCGCTGAACTACTCAATCCGCTTCGAGCACGGTGCAATCAGGGTTTTTGTCTACGACCGTTCCGGAAGGGGAGTTCCAGATATCACTGTCACTGTAAACGGAGTAGAACTAAAAACTGACCCCAACGGTGCAGTAACATACTCCGTGAGCACGCCTGGAGTATATCGGGTCACATTGAACCTTGATGGAAAAATCGTTTCAAAGGAGCTGGTCGTAAAGTCCCTCCACATAGGCAGCATCCAGGAAGGGGAGAAGCTGATAGTTCAGGTCACCGATGGGAAGAACCCGATTCCCAACGTCACTGTAACCGTGGAGGGTCCCAAAGGGAAGGATTTTGGAATAACGAACTCCACTGGCTTTGCACTCTTCAACCTTTCAAAGGTCGGCTATGGGACACTAATTGTGAAGGCTGAAAGCGCATCGTATCTCCCCGCCGAGACTATCATTACCACTGTCAGCCCGCCCACCCCTACAAAAACGTCCACTACGCCCAAAATATCAAACACGACGACAACTATTCCAACCACTACAACCACCCAATATCTCCCACCCAGTTCAGAACCCGCTAAAAAGTCTGGAATTAGTGCAGAAACGGCCTTAATCCTTGTAATATCTGGTATTCTGCTAGCTGCAACCTCTTACTATGCTCTTGCAATGCCCACAGTCCATGAGGAAACCCTTGACAGGTACTACTTCATAAAAGTCCGCGCACCGCGTCTCAGGCCCCTAAAGGACTACAAACTTGAGAGGCCGGTAAAGGCGGTGGAGGTTAGGACCACGAAGGGCAAAGCCACGCTGAATGAGGATGGCATAGTTTGGGAGCTCGACCTCGAACCAGGGGAGGAGGCCTATCTCCAGGCTATTTTGGGCTGAAGTTTCTCCCCATACATTTTTGGGCAGCAAAGCTTATTAAGAAATTCAAAAACATTTAGACGGACATCTAAAGGAGGCGGTTGAGATGGTCGACATAGAGCTGCTCAAGAAGATAGTTGAAGCCCCTGGCGTTTCTGGATTTGAGTTCCTCGGCATAAGGAACGTGGTAATAGAAGCTTTGAAGGACTACGTGGATGAGATAAAGGTTGACAAGCTCGGCAACGTCATAGCCCACAAGAAGGGGAACGGGCCAAAGGTCATGGTCGCAGCTCACATGGACAAGATAGGTCTCATGGTAAACCACATCGACAAGGAGGGCTACCTCCACGTCGTCCCGATAGGAGGAGTTGACCCGAGGACGCTCGTGGCCCAGAGGATAAGGTTCTTCACCGATATGGGCGAGCGCTACGGCGTCGTCGGCCACATCCCACCACACATCCAGAAGCCGGAGGACAGGAAGAAGGCCGCCGACTGGGACACCATAGTGGTCGATGTCGGTGCAGACAGCAAGGAAGAGGCGGAGGAAATGGGCTTCCGCGTTGGAACCGTCGGAGAGTTCGCACCAGCCTTCACCAAGCTCAGCGAGAACAGGATAGCTACTCCCTATCTCGACGACCGCGTCTGTCTCTACGCCATGATCGAAGCTGCCAGGGCACTTGAGAACCACGAGGCGGACATCTACTTCGTTGCCTCAGTCCAGGAGGAAGTCGGCCTGAGGGGGGCTCGCGTCGCTTCCTACACCATAGACCCGGAGATCGGCATAGCGATGGACGTTACCTTCGCCAAGCAGGTTGGCGACAAGGGTAAGATCGTTCCAAAGCTCGGCGGCGGACCAGTTATGGACGAGGTCGGCCCGAACATCCACCCCAAGGTCAGGCGCTTCGCCGATGAGGTCGCCAAGAAGTACGACATCCCGCTCCAGGTCGAAGCTTCTCCGAGGCCGACCGGAACCGATGCCAACATAATGCAGATCAACAGGGAGGGCGTGGCAACGGCAGTCCTCAGCATACCGATAAGGTACATGCACAGCCAGGTCGAGACGGCCGATCTAAGGGACATCGACCTCACGATCAAGTTCGCCAAGCACTTCCTTGAGGAGCTCAAGCCGATGGATCTTACCCCGTGAGCAAAAGGTTTATTTCAACCTTTTCTTAATCTCTTTTGGGTGTGCGCGTGATACTCATAGTCCCCATTGGCTACATCCCCGAATGGCTCATAAAGGATGTGGCTGAATTCGTTGATTCCTACTACTCACAGAGGGGAGTTCCCGTTAAAGCCGGCAGTCCTTTAAGCGAGAGCCTGTTTCTCTCCGCATATCACCCGTTCAGGCGTCAGTTTCTCGGTGGCGCGTTTCTCCCCATGCTTTCCGAGATTGGAAGGAGGGCAGGAGCGCTGGCCGCAGTTGGAATCACAAAAGTTGACCTCTACGAAAGGGGTATGAACTTCGTTTTTGGGGTGGCAAGCGAAAAGCTGAGGAGTGCCGTTGTCTCAATCCACCGGCTGAGGCCTGAGTTCTATGGAAAGCCAAGCAACGACGAGCTCCTCATAGAGAGGACGGTAAAGGAAGTCATGCACGAGCTCGGCCACGTTTTTGGGCTTTCTCACTGTCCAAACGTCCGCTGTGTTATGCACTTCTCAAACTCGGTCTATGATACGGATGTCAAACTACCCTATTACTGTCCAAACTGTGAGCAAAAGCTCTTGCAGAACCTGGAGGTGGTTTTGTGATAGAGGTAGAACTGAAGGGATATGCCAGTGATGAAATCTTCCAGAGGATACGTGAAGAGTTCGAGTTCATAAGAAAGGAGTACCACGAGGATACCTACTATCAGCATCCGTGCAGAGACTTTTCGGAGACCGACGAGGCACTCAGAATCAGAATAAGACGGTTTAACGGCCACTTTGAGGCTTTTATGACGTACAAGGGACCAAAAATTGACGAGCACTCAAAAACACGGAAGGAAATCGAAGTTCCGCTAAGCGATCCTGACAAACACGCCGAGATACTCGAAAGCCTTGGATTCGTGGAGGTTCTCACGGTTTCCAAGATTAGGGAGAAGTACTACGTCGAAAAGGGAATAATAATAGCCCTAGACGATGTTGAAGGACTTGGCAAGTTTATAGAGATAGAAGCGATGACGGAGAGGAATGAAGACGTTCCACAGCTTATAGACAAGTTGAGGGCTATACTAACAGAACTCGGCGTTGAGAGATTCGAACGCAGATCCTATCTGGAACTCCTGCTGGAGAAGGAGGGAGCAAATGGGGAAGCTTGATGAGCTCTTTGGTTCTTTCATGCGCGGGCGGCCCGATACGGAGGTGCTCACAGAGATAGAAGACAGGCTCCTAGTGGATGACATACCCGGTGCAATTGCCCTTCTTGAAGAGCTAAAGAAGGAGCAGAACCTGGTAATAGCAGTACGGCTGATTTTGAGAAAGATAACTCAAATGCTGGAGAAAGGAGATGGCCAATCCTTCAGGGCACTCCCCCTCCTAAAACAGCTTATCCCCCACATCAACGGGATAAAAAACGAGCGCTACCGCGCCCTCCTTCTAGGAGAGATTTCTATCGGGTTTTACCTCACTGGCTCGGAGCTTGAAGGAGATTTTACACTAAAGGCCGCAATAAACCTTGCCCTTCAATATCCTGACATACTGAGGGACATTCTCTTTTCCCTGATCAAGTCGGGCCTCCTAAAGAAAGCAGCCTATGCCATGAAATTTGTAAAAGACCCGGAAAAGCTCGATGTTGTCCTGTCATATCTGGCAGAGGTGTTCTACGAGAGGGGAGACATCGAAAAGGCACTTGCAATAATAAGCCACATAACGAGCAACTTCCACAGGGCGGTTGCGCTGATGCACCTGGCACAGTTCGAGGAAAGCCGTAATAGGGAGAGAGCGCTCCAGCTCATAGAGTCGGCGATAAAAATAGCAGAAAAAATAGAAGACCCAGAAGCCAGATTTGAGCTGATGCTGAAACTTTACGACCTTAAACACGAGATAATGGGGGAGCCGCTCAGCGTTGATGAGTTACTCTCGGCTGAAACTCCTCTGGAGAAAGAAGCGGCGGAAGGCCAAGACGGTGGGAGAGTATAAGGGAGTGTGGCAGTTTAACTCCAAGTCCCAAAAGTTCCTCGACCCTTCTGGCGACTTCCCTGGGCTTACCCTCCAAGAACACCCCCCCGTCCTTGAGCACAACTATTCTGTCGGCATTTCTGAAGAGGAAGCGGGAATCGTGTTCGACGATTATCACCGTTACTCCCTCTCTTCTCAGCCTAAGGATCACGTTTTCAACTTCTTTCTTGCCCCCCGGGTCGAGCTGAGACGTTGGCTCGTCCATAACGATTATCGGCGCCTTCATGGCCAGAACCGATGCTATAGCCAATCGCTGTTTCTCCCCACCGCTGAGGTTTGGTGGAAACTCTTCCCGTTTTCCTTCCAGACCAACTATCTCTAGCGCCCAGCTGACCCTCTCTTCTATCTCTTCCCTTAGAAGGCCCAAGTTTTCGAGGGCGAAGGCCACTTCATCCTCAACCGTCATGTTGAACAGCTGACTTTCGGGGTTCTGTAGCACAAGACCAACAATGGTGGAGAGTTTGGAAACCGGGGTCTCCAGAGTCCTCAATTCCTCCCCCGTTGAGGGATCTCTGACAAGCACTTCCCCCGAAAACTCGCCCCGAATGGAGTGAGGGATTATACCGTTGAACGTTAGAACAAGCGTCGATTTTCCGCTCCCGCTCGGCCCGATTATTCCGACCATCTCTCCCTTTCTAACTGACAGGTTTACTCCATTGAGGGCAGGCTCTTTCGAGCGCGGGTACTGGAAACGCAAGTTTCTAACTTCCAGAACTTTCACCTTCTCAGCCCCCCGGGGAGAAGGAAGAACACGCTTATTATGAACACGAGCGTTGAGAATATCTCAAGCCTGCCTATCCACATGAGGAGTATGTAGACGAACTTAAGGTCAGCCGGCATCGCTGGAGAGGTTATGCCCACGCTGAGGCCGACGTTACCCTGGGCAGAGGCCACTTCAAAGAGCGCATCCGCGAGGTTAGCATGGACCCTCAGCATTGTGTAGAGAACTCCCGCAAGCAAGAACGCGACGTACGTCATCGTAAAGCTCATTACCTCCTGTATGTCCTCCTCACTGAAGACATAGTTCCCGACCTTTCTCTTGATGACGGCGCCCTTCGGGAGTATGGCGCTTTCAATGGTCCACTTAAGGCTCTCGTACATCAGAGTTATCCTTATCAGCTTTATTCCACCCGCGGTGCTTCCGGCACCGCCGCCGATTACCATCAGCACAGCCAGGAGAAACTTCCCAACCTCCGGATACTTGGAGAGGTCGGATATCTGGAATCCGGTACAGCTTATAGCTGAGACCGCATGGAAAACCGCGCCCTGAAGCGCGTTGGCAAGGGAATCCCCAACCTGCACCAGACTGTAGGCGATGAGGGAAACCGCGGGGATGAGGAAGAAGAACATGTACCTGACCTGAATGTCCGCGAAGAACGGTTTAAGGGATCTGTTCTTGAAGACCCTGTAGTGAACGGTAAAATTAACGGCGCCCATTATCATGAGGAATATCGTCACGGCGTTTATAGCCGGACTGTGGAAGAATCCTATGCTCTCGTCGTGGGTGCTCATACCACCAGTCCCGAGGCCGGTCATGGAGTGAGTGAGTGCATCGAAGAGACCCATTCCGTTGATATAGTAGAGGTAAACACCCACAAGCGTCAGGACGAGGTATATTTCAAATATGACCTTGGCCGTGTTCACCAGGTTTGGAAGGATCCTCTCGCTCCTTGCCTCAGCCCTGTAGAGCCTGGCCGCGGCAACACCGGGACGAATGAGGACGGTGAGGGCCACCAACACTATGCCAATACCACCGAGCCACTGCATCCACGCCCTCCAGAACAAAAGCATCTTTGGGTAGCTCTGGAGGTTGCTCATCATCGTAAGACCCGTCCCGGTCCAAGCGCTCATGCACTCAAAATAGGAATCCAGCAGGGGCATGTGAGCGATCTTCATAAATGGGACAACGCTGACGAGTGAAGCGAGGAGCCAGGTAAATGCAGCAGCAACCATCGCCTGTCTGAGGTTTACATCCTCAATCTTGCTGGAGTGCCTGCTGAGCCAGGCCCCGAACAGGATTGAAGCCATTCCGGGCAGGGCAAAATAGGGCACGTATTTTATCTCATCGGGATAGGCCCACACCAGCAGTGCGGGAACAAGGTAAGCCACTCCCACACCCTCAAGTATTGAGCCAGTGAGGTTTCTAACGACGAAGAAGTCATCGGAGACGTTGATGTGCTTCCTGAAGTCCAGCATCCCCTCACCTTCCTGGACTATGGAGGGGGAAATAAAAGGTTTTTCGTAAGGTTTAAGGGCAGCCTAACACTAAGGAAGTTGGTGGTCAAAAGTGGACGAGAGAGAAGCACTCATAAAGGCAGGAGAGATCGCCAGACAGGTCAAAAAAGAGGTAATAGGCCTAATAAAACCCGGTGCAAAGCTCTACGACATAGCGGAGTTCGTGGAGAGAAAGATAGTTGAGCTGGGAGGCGAACCTGCCTTCCCGTGCAACCTCTCAATAAACGAGATTGCCGCACACTACACCCCATACAAAGGAGACGGGACTGTTCTCAAGGAAGGGGACTACCTGAAGCTCGACCTCGGCGTTCACGTTGATGGGTACATCGCGGACACCGCCGTTACCTTCCGCGTCGGTATGGAAGAGGACGAGCTTATGGAAGCGGCAAGGGAGGCGCTTGAAAACGCGATAGCAACGGTTAGGGCGGGAGTAATGATAAGGGACGTCGCCAGAGCCATTGAGGAGACCATCCGGGGGAAGGGCTTCAACCCGATAGTGAACCTGAGCGGCCACAAGATTGAGCGCTACAAGCTCCACGCCGGCGTCAGCGTGCCAAACGTTTACAGGGAAGCCGACACTTACGTCCTTCAGGAGGGAGACGTCTTCGCGATAGAGCCCTTTGCAACAACCGGAGCGGGGCAGGTCATCGAGGTTCCACCCGCGCTTATCTTCATGTACCTCCGCGACAGGCCCGTCAGGATGCTCCAGGCTAGGAGGCTTTTGATGCACATAAAGAAAAACTACAAAACTTTGCCCTTTGCCTACCGCTGGCTCCAGGACTTTTTACCCGAGGGACAACTTAAACTCGCCCTGGCCCAGCTTGAAAAGGTCGGCGCCATCTACGCCTATCCTATCCTCCGGGAAGTCCGGGGCGGGATGGTTGCCCAGTTCGAGCACACCATCATAGTAGAAAAGGACGGTGCTTACATAACCACATAATTCAACTTTTCTGTGTTCAGGTTTTGTTTTTCATGCAGGATTAAACAAACCAAACTGAGGAAAGCCCTGCCTTGTGAAAGTTTACCCGCAGAAGAATAATTGGTGAATTTAGGGATAGAGGAGGAAAGACCCGAAGGGCCAGGCCCTTGAATGGCGCCGGGGCAGGGATTTGAACCCTGGTGGGCAGACGCCCACGGGATCTCGAGTCCCGCGCCTTCCCAGGCTAGGCTACCCCGGCGCGAATGAAATTCGAATGAGAAGATTTATAAAGTTTTAGCCCTCCCCCAAGCGAAAGATTTATTAACTTAATGTTATTTAAATTCTCACGGGACCTAGCAAAGGTTTAAATCATATGCCACCCTAATAATAACTGAAAAGGAGGTGACAGCATGGTCGGAATCCAGGTGCAGGAGGTAATGACAGACAACTTCCAGAAGATCGACATCGATGCCCCGCTTTCTGAGGCCATTGGCATCTTCGAGAAGGAAGACCCCGACCTTATTCTCGTGTTCGATGGGAACCTGTACAAGGGTGTATTGACCCAGGACTTAATCATACGCTCCCACCTTAAGTGGGATCCAACCAAGGCCAAGGTTAGGGACGTTTACAAGCCCGCCCCCGTTATTAAACCCGATGAGGATCTGAGCAAGGCCGCCAAACTCATGATTGAGGTTGATCTCCGCTCGCTCCCGGTTGGGGAGAGCAAAGCCGAGATAATCGGCGTTGTAAACGATATGGCCGTCCTCGAGAGGGTTGCCCAAGAGAAGTTCGGCAAGGGCAAAGTGGAGGAGTACATGACCAAGGACGTCATAACACTCAAGCCGAGCGACACCGTCGCCAAGGCCCTGGCTGTAATGCGCGACCACGCGATTTCAAGGATACCCATAGTCAACGACGAGGGCAAGCTTGAGGGACTGGTTACCCTCCACGACCTCATAATCAGGTTCATCAAGCCACGCTTCAAGGCCCAGGCTGGGGAGGTTGCAGGCGAAAAGATACCACCCTTCAGCATGCCCCTCAGGGACGTCATGATAAGGGGAGTCATAACGATACTGCCCGACGCAACCGTAAGGGAAGCCGTCGCAACTATGAAGGACAGCGACATCGACGGTCTGGTCGTGGTCAACGAGGACAACAAGGTCGTCGGAATCCTCACAGTCAAAGACCTCCTTCTGCCGATATCCAAGATGACGGAGAAGGAGGCCAGGTTCTACCTCCAGCTCGGCGGTGACGCTTCGATACTCAGCGACTTCACAAGGGAGCGCATAATCCAGGATATAAGGCGCTTCGTTGATGGATACGAGGATCTCCTAGGCCAGGAGGGTATAATCTACCTCTACATCCGCCGCTTCCCGGAGAAGCTCAGGGGCGTGCACCTCTATCAGGCCAGGATGAGGGTTGTGACGGACAGGGGAACTTTCGTGGCCACAGGCGAGACATGGGGTGCCATCCAGGCAGTCCATGACGCCCTCAGGGCCATAGAGAGGCAGCTCCTCCAGAAGGCCGAGCTTGAGAAAGATTTAAGGTACGCGAAGCGCTTCATCGAGAAGCTCGGTCTCGCCTGAAGGGCTCAAACTCCCTTTCTATCATCCCTTTCTGTTTTTCATCGAGCGTTTCTTCGCTGATTACAAGTATTATGGAGCCGTTGGCATTTAGTGTTATATCCTTAACGTGAAGGAGGAACTTCATAGTCCGCTCAAAACCGTTCTCAATGATGAGATACTCAACCGAATCAATGTAAACTGTTCTGTATCCTTTCCGGAGGGCATTTGCCACAAGGTCAGTTAGTATGTCCATGTTAGTCGGGCTTACGGCATATATCTGTGGAGTTTCAGAGATAACGCCCTCTTTTGCTCTGGTCACCCAGAAAACTAGCGATTCAGGGTGAATCTTATTCATGGCCTCCATTATGTTTTCCCTGGTGATAATAACAGTACCGGGCTTGGACCACACATCCTCTAGGGCCTGAGCAACTTCTTGCTTGCTTCCAAACCTAAAGGCACCCTTTGTTGGTTCACTCACAGTGCAAACTGAAACTGCTCTTACAGGGTAGAATACGTACTTAACCGCACCGACCGCAGCCATAAACCTAAACAGCGCTCCCAGAAGGAAACCTATGGGTGCAAACCAGTCAACAAATCTTGCCACCGGATACGTGAGGTTGAGGGCACCTAGGAGGATTAGGCCGTATGGAAACAGCCTCTCGATGGACTTTGGCATTGTTGAATCTAGAAGAACGTATCCAAAGTACATAACTGAGAGTCCAAAAAGCAGAGCCGGGAGGGAATAAACAACTGTCGGATTGTTAAATATTCCAACGTCAGTTGCGACCAAGAAGACCCAGACATAGGAGACAATGGAAAACAACGCGGCATAAAGTGCATCTTTGAAGTCCGTCTTTCCGTACTTAACATGACGTGCTCCCCACATAAACAACATAGCCAATATAAAATACGAAACTACTGATGCAACGGAATAAGCTTCTTCATTGAACTTTATACCCAGGGGGTTCATAATATAGCTCTCCATGTCCAAAGCATCTATCAAAAATGCGGCCGACAGCAATACCCATCCTTTTTCCCTGGTCTTTTTGGCCTGGTAAACTGAGGCTACGAGAAGTGTCCACCGTGAGATGAAATTGATAAGAGGAATGATAAAATCATAAAGAGTGCTCATAACTCCCTCACCACTTTTTCCTGCTTTACTACCACTAGAGTTCTAGGAGGCACGTTTTTGTCAACTATCACCCCCGGCCCGATAAGAGAGCCGCTCCCTATTTTCCTGCCGGGGTAGATTGTAACGTTTATGCCCGTCTTGACGTTGTGGCCGATTATCGCGCCGAGCTTGTGCCTACCGCTGTCCTCGAGCTTTCCTTTTATTTCCACCCTGATGTTGGCCCTGTCGTGCCTCAGGTTGGCGGTTATGGTTCCTGCTCCAAGGTTGCAGTTCTCCCCGATGATCGAGTCCCCGACGTAGTTCAGGTGGGGCGCGTTGGAGTTGTCCATTATTATCGAGTTCTTTACCTCGACGGCATTGCCCACGTGGCAGTTGTCGCCGATGCTCGTGTAGGGCCTTATGAAGCAGTTAGGTCCGATGCGTGAGTTCTTCCCAATCTTCACAGGCCCAATTATGTAGGCACCGCTCCTTATGACTGTACCTTCACCCACCTCAACAGGCGGTATGAGAACGGCACCCTCCTCAACGGTGCCCCTAACCTCGTGCTTCAGGTTGGTCTTCAGAAGGTACTCGTTCAGCTCAAGGAGGTTCCAGGGCCTTCCAATGTCGTTCCAGTAGCCGGAATAAGCGGCGTAGGCAACCCTCTTTCCGGCGTCAATCATGAGGTTTATGGTATCCGTAATCTCGTACTCACCCCTTTCGCTCAGAGGAGTGCGCTCAATGAACTCAAAAACGTCCGGTTTGAAAATGTACACTCCGAGGTTCGCATAACCGGGGACTTTTCCGGGCTTTTCGGCAACCCGCTTAACCAAGCTCCCCTCGACCTCGATCTTCCCAAAGTGGCTCAGGTCTTCAAAATGCTTAACGAGAAGGGCTGCATCGGCCTTCTCTCTCCTGAAAACGGCTACGAGCTCCCTAACACCATCTTCCTCAAAGTAGATATCCCCGTTGGCCACTATGAACTCCTCATCCCCAATGTGTTCTCTCGCGCTCTCTATAGCCTTCGCAGTCCCATCGCCGGGAAGCTGTTCAACGTACGTTATAGGCTTGCCGTTGAACTCATCGCTGAGGACTTCGATCAGCTTTTCCTTCTGATACCTGACTATTATCACGAACTCGTCAACGAACGGGTCGAGGTTCTCAAGCACGTACTCTATTATCGGCCTGTTTGCCACTTTTAGAACGACCTTTGGCCTGTCATCAGTCAGCGGCCTCAGTCTTTCCCCTTTACCAGCGGCGAGTATCACACCCTTCATATCAGCACCCCCAGGTTCAGCAACATCCCGATTAAACCAAAGAGCGTTAAAAACTTCTTCGTTCCAAGATGTTGTGCTGTCCTTACCAAAACTTCCATAACCCCAAGGCTAACAAAAAACGCTGTAACAGCACTGATGAAACCCAAGAAAGTATCTCCCTCGTAGGCACCAAGGTAAAGCAGCCTTATTAGGTGGTAAGCAGGGGCAATCAAAAACCCCCATTCAAGCACATTCTCCGCTTCGTGTCCTGGAAGGATAAGGGCCAGTATCGCGAGTCCGGCCCTTGAAACCCCACCAGTTGAGGAGAAACTCTGAAACACTCCCGCGAGCACCGCGTCAAGAAAACTCGGCTTGGAGGGTATCTTGCTCTCTGCACCCTTCAAAATGGTAAGCCTGGGCCAGGTTAGGCCGAAGAAGGTTATGAGCACTGCCAAGATCAAATTGAAAACGTCAAGGACAGTATTGTGGGCCTCTAACAGCTTCGCCAAGGGGAGGCCGAGCATGAGGGTTAAGAGAACCCCGACCACAAAGTACTGGAGCTCCGATGTCTCGACGCCCCGAAGGACCATTAACGGCTCCTTGGATAGCCTTTCCTTATAGCGATAGAGCACGGAGAACATTATGCCAGCATAGGCAGGCACAAGAAAAGCAGTATAGCTAATCATGCCATCTATAAGGTGGCCAAAGCTTCCTTCAGGAGACAGGGGAAGCCACGACGTAAGTGCCACCAGTATTCCCGAAAGCAGTGCGTCTGCTATACCCTGGAACATAGACCATGCACCCGGAAGGACATTCAAGGATATTTAGACGCTCCATGCCTATGAACCTTACGGTTGAAGGGCTTTCCGATACGTTTTTATATTTCCGCACCGGATAGGTTTAGAGAAAGACCCGGATGGGGGTGGAATCCATGGGACTCGGTGCGATAGTTGATGCTCTTAACAGGTACGAAGGAATCTTTGAAAAGCTTGGCATACTGCTCGTCGTGGTGTTCATCCTAATGGTTGTGGCCGGAGTCACCAGCGGACTAACCGCAGGCAAGGTCATGACGGCCATACTGCTTTTCCTCGTGCTACTGATAACGTACTTTGCCTACGAGGTCAGCAAAGATTTGAGTGCGTGAGCCCTTTTCTCTTCTTCAGGCACCTTTTTAAACCCCGTCAAAAACTCTTCTCCCGCGAGAAATAAGTTTGAGGTGGGAGTATGAAGAACCCGTTTGAGAAGATGCCCACAGTCCTTACCGCTGATGAGCTCATCGACAAGGCCTTCAGAAGGGCCGAAAAGGCCGCTTCCGCATTCACCCCCCAGAGAGGAAAAGTTGCCAAAGCCCGGCAGAGGGAAGAGCTTAGGGTCAGGACGGTCTCCAACGTCGTGAGAGACAACCTCAGGAAGATACTCGACAGAACGCCGGGAGTATCAACCCTGCCGAAGTTCTACCAGGAGCTCGTAGATACCCTCGTCGACCGCGACCAGTTCCACCGCTCGCTGGCAAGGGTCAACTGGGCGATAAAGACGATAAGAACCCTCGAACAGAGATACGTGGAGAAGATACGCTACGAGAGGGATCCAATTGAGATAGCCAGGCTCAGGAGGCAGTTCTACGGCAGGGTCGCGGACATACTCAAAGACATCGGCGACGACCTTGAGTACCTCAACAGGGCAAGGGATGTTCTGAAGGATCTCCCAGTAGTTGACCTTGAGCTCCCGACGGTGGTTATAGCCGGCCATCCCAACGTCGGCAAGAGCACCCTTTTGAGGGCGCTGACAAATGCGAAGCCAGAAGTAGCGAGCTATCCGTTTACAACTAAGGGGATAAACGTCGGCCAGTTCGAGGAGCACTACCTCAAATACCAGGTGATAGACACGCCGGGACTACTTGACAGACCTCTAAGCGAAAGGAACGAGGTTGAAAAGCAGGCAATCCTCGCTTTGAAACATCTCGGAGACGTTATCGTCTACATCTTCGACCCGAGTGAGTACTGCGGCTTCCCGATAGAGGAGCAGATGCACCTGTTCGAGGAGATATACTCAGAGTTCGGTGAGTTCCCGTTCATCGTTGTTCTGAACAAGGCCGACATAGCTGACGAGGAGAGTATGAAAACGATCGAGGAGTTCGTTAAATCCAAGGGTCTCGAACCTCTCAGGATATCCGCCCTTACAGGGGAAGGGCTTGACAAGCTTAAGAAGAGGGTCATCGAGATAGTGAAGCCCAAGGCTGAAGAGCTCGCCAGAAAGATCATGGAAAAGGAGCTGAGAAAGTTCAGGGAGGAAGCGTTTTAGCCTCTTTTCACCCAGTTTCTTTAGTTCAATTCTTTTCATGAGAATAACGGGCACCAAAGAGGCCAATACTACAACAGATGCAAACAGAAAACACGAAAGCCTCAGAATACAGAGAGAGGGAAAAGAGTTCAGGCGTTCTCTTCCTTGATAAGGACGGCGTTAACGACTCCGTCCTGGCCCGGCCTGCTGGTGACGATTGCCTTTCCAATCTCCGTCTCGATTATCGCGCCCTTGGTGATGATGTTTCTCCTCGCGTACTGCCTGTTGGCCGGGTTCTCGACGACGTTGAGTATCTTGACCTTCTTGCCCTTTCCGCCCTCGAAGACATTTGCGTAGAGGGCCTCAACGAGGCGGACCTTCCTGTTGCCGCCGTAAGTCCTGATGATCTTCCTCTTCTCCCTGTCCTCGCCGACCTTGGTGTTGGCCGGCTCCCTTCCGAGCTCCCTCTTTCTCTTCTTCCTCGCGAGGATGATCCTACCACCTGAGGGTTTCTTGAGTGATCTTCCCTGCCAGATAGCCATTACACTCACCTCAATTAGCTTATGAACCCAACGCCACTTCGGGTAGTTCGTTTATAAGCTTTTCTGGGTCTTCAAAAGATTTTTAAGTCTTCCCCATTACTCCCATCGGTGGTGGTATGGGCGCATTTGAGGCATTCTCCAGAACGATCACTCTCATCACGCGCGCGAAGAAGCTCTACATCCTGGCCCTCCTTCTGGCCCTGCTATCTGCTCCATTTCAGGCCTCTCTGGCACCAGCAGACTTCAGCGTCCTCGAAAACCAGACATCTACCACCCAGGGAAACGTCATAATGGAGGAGCACGGACTTTCAGAGGAACAGGTCTCGGAGATAATGGGTTCAATGGAGAATCTTGGAAAGCTCTTCGTTATCCTTCTGCTCCTCGGCTCTCTGTTCCAGTACGGAATCGTTAAAGGCGCCCTTTTATATGAAGAAAGAAGCGAGATAAGTCTGAAAGGACTTATCGGAGAGAGTATACTGCACTTCCCCGGTGTACTCCTGATAAACCTCTTCTACGGGTTCATTGGACTGGTTTTCATTCTCGTTTCAATGATACCAATCGGAATTGGCCTCCTAACCCTCCCGGCTGGCGGTATTCTGGTGCTTATAGGAATAGGCCTCATCATACTCACCGCGGCAATGCTGACTACCATGTCGGTGCTCGCAGTTCCGCTGTACGCTGACAGAGAAGACCTCGGAGCCGCGTTTGAAGCCGTTGGAGCCGTCCTAAAAAACCTCCCCTCCAGCGTGGGCTTCGGATTTCTCCTTTGGATCGGCGTTTTGGTGATAGGTCTCATATCGGGTACGGTTTCCCTCGTATCACTGGCGTTCCCTGAGAATATTGCCGGTTATGTGTCAGCCTTTCTGGGTGCGCCCTTTGAGGCGGTTGTGTATGAGCTGTTGTGGATAGGCGGCGTCGAGTTCTACAGGGAGCTTAAGAGAAAAGAGGAGCTGAAAAAATTCGAAGAAGAAATGAAGGAACTCGGAATTGAGCTTTAGCTTCCGTACTTCTTTTTCTTTGCCGCTTCAACGAGGCCCCTGAAGACTGGAGCTGGTCTCATAGGCCTCGACTTGAACTCCGGGTGGAACTGCGTTGCTATGAAGTAGTCGTTGGTGGGAAGCTCGAGTATCTCCATCCTCCTCTCGTCGTCTCCCGCTATGCCGCTGAAGACAAGCCCAGCCTCCTCGAACTTCTCAACGTAGTCCGGATTGACCTCCCAGCGGTGGCGGTGCCTTTCGTAGACTATCTCCCTGCCGTAAAGCCTTCTCGCGAGGGTGTTCGGCTTGATGTGGACTGGATATGCCCCAAGCCTCATCGTGCCGCCAAGTCTGTCGAGATCCCTCTGCTCAGGCATCAGGTCGACAACCGGATAAGGCGTCTGTGGGTCTATCTCGGTGGAGTGAGCACCCTCAAGGCCGAGGACGTTGCGGGCGAACTCAACAACCGTGAGCTGGAAGCCGAAGCAGATGCCAAGGAACGGGATGTTATTTTCTCTCGCGTACCTTATCGCCATCATCTTGCCCTCTGTACCCCTCGCTCCGAAGCCGCCGGGCACGATTATCCCATCAACGCCCTCAAGGAGCTTAACTCCTCTCCTCTCAACCTCTTCAGCCTCAACCCACCTTATCTTTACCTTGACGTCGTTTGCCACGCTGGAGTGCTTTAACGCCTCCTTGATGCTCAGGTAGGAGTCAGCCAGCTTGACGTACTTGCCGACTATAGCTATCTCGACCGTGTCGGTTAGGGACTTGTACCTCTCCACCATCTCGCGCCAGGCTTCCAAGTCCGGCTCTCTCTCGGGGAGGCCGAGCCTCCGGGAGAGGTAAGCTGGCAGGCCCTCCTTTTCGAGCATCAGCGGAACTTCGTAGGTGTCCTCAACATCGTAGGCACTTACAACGGCCTCCTCGGGGACGTTGGTGAAGAGACTTATCTTCCTTCTCGCTGAATCTTCCAGCGGATCCTCAGAGCGGGCCACAATGGCGTCAGGCTGTATTCCGAGAGAGCGGAGCTCCTTGACGCTGTGCTGGGTTGGCTTGGTCTTCTGCTCGCCGACGACCCTCAGCCTGGGGACGTAGGTAACGTGAACGAAGGCGACGTTCTCCCTTCCTTCCTCTATCTGCATCTGTCTAGCTGCCTCAAGGAATGGCATGCTCTCGATGTCACCGACGGTTCCACCTATCTCCACCACAACAACGTCGTAGTCCCTCGCGATTCTCCTTATGCGCTCCTTGATCTCGTTGGTTATGTGCGGTATGACCTGAACGGTCGCTCCGAGGTATTCTCCTTTCCTCTCCTTCTCGATGACGGCCGAATAAACCTTACCGGTGGTTATGTTGTGGTCGAAGCTCAAACTGGTGTCTAAAAAGCGCTCGTAGTTGCCGAGGTCGAGGTCAACCTCCCCACCGTCGTCGAGGACGAAGACCTCACCGTGCTGGTAGGGGTTCATAGTCCCCGCGTCGTAGTTGAGGTAGGGGTCTATCTTGATGTTCGTCGTCCTGAAGCCGCGCGCCTTGAAGAGCATTCCGACAGAAGCGCTGGTGATGCCCTTTCCAAGACCGCTAACAACACCACCCGTGACAAATATGAACTTCGTCATGGCAAAACCTCCACCGGTTATGTCGGTGGTTGATTGGGGAGTGTTTAAAAGTTTTTGTTTGCAAGAGAGGAACACTACTGAAAAAGTACAAAAAGTCAACTACGATGTCAAGTGTCCTCCCCACTCAGTTCCTCTGCCTCAATCCCGTTTTCTCCGTCGTGGTCAAGCTCTCTTATTTCAAACACCTTCAGAGGAACCTTCTTTAGAGCCTTACCCACCACGGCCTTGGCAATCCTCTCGGCGTGCTCGATGCTCTGGGCGTTATAGACCTTGAGCGTCAGGTACATCCCGACAAGGCCGACGCTTCCTATGACGAAGGCACTCTCGAAGTGCGCCCCGCAGACGGGACACTGGGAGTAGCCTATCTCCACCCGCACAAAGTCGAGCTTCTCCTTGTTGAGGGCCTTGGTGACCTTGCTCACTGCGACGTTTATAGCGTCTTCGCTCGTCTCAACGTCCTTCACGATTATCGGTGCCTCAAGAACGACCACGTAGTCTCCCATTTCCATCACCCAAAGGCAAAAAGCCTGTCGTCTTCACCCTTAAACACTCCAAGCCTCACTCCAGCGTCAATAAACCCGTGGGCATAATTGAGAGCGGCGAAAGCGGTCACGTAGTCGCCCCTCTCGTAGTAGTACCTGGCGTCCTCAAAATAGCTCCTCGCCATGGTCAAAAAGTCGCGGGCGACGCTCATGAGAAGGCTCTTCTCGTGGACGGCTATTTCAAGCCTCTCAAGGGCCTCTTCGGTTATTTTGAAATACTTCTGAAGCTTCTCATCCGTTATCTCACGCCCCACCGGTCTCGCCTCGTCAGACCTTTTACAAGTCTCTTATAAACCTTACTTCAAAGGGGGGCAGTGGGGATGTCGCCCCCCTGGGGGTCCCGACGTCATCGCAACCCAATACTCGTCGGGCACTTGGGGTTATCGCGCGACCAAATAAAAGGCTTGCCCATTCCAAACCCTTATAACCCCTCCAGCCCTTCTCCCACCGGTGCGAGGCATGACCGGGACTGTGAGCAAGATAGTCCATTTTGAGGATGAAGAGAAGTTTATAGACGACATTGACTTTGCCCTTGAGCGCTTTTCGTATCTCGCGAGCAGATACGGCCACAATCCCATCAAAGGCGTCGTCCTGTGGGACTATATAGCTATAGAGGACAATGAAGACGTCAAGGTCTTCCGCGTCGGCGAGTTTCCATTCGTAGAAGGCATGCTTAAGCTCGACCTCGAAAAGATACGGACGCTTGAGGAATACTTTGACGAGATGGAGAGCAAGTGGGATGAGCTGACGGTTGAAGAGATAAACGCGTACGTCGAGCTGATGAACGAGGCATTGGGCGAGAGGAGGGTCTTTTACGATGCATACTCCCTCGGTCTCGACAGGAACACGGCGTACATAATCATAGACGTTCACGCGCTCCATTACCTTGCAGGAATCCTCGAGGGCGAGGAAAAGGAGCTTTTAGATGAGGCCGCTGAAGTCCTGCTCAGGTATATCTGATTGCCCAATTATGTGATTATGTAATTGCTGGATTAAACAACTAAAGCTTTGGTGGTTGCCATGCTGTTCAAGAAGAGGGGCGTCTTTACCGAGGAAGACGCCAAAAAAGTGATTGAGTGGATGGGTGCCCATCCCAAGGAGAAGGAGCTCATAGTGATGGCAGAGGTTGTTGAAAATGCCGCGAAGAGAAGGCTATGGGACTTCGCCAGGGCAGTGAAGCTCATGGCAGACATGACCGGCGAGGAGAGAGAAGTGAGGGTGGAGATACTTGAGGGGTTCATCAGCGAAAAGGTAAAGGGAATTGACGTTGAAGAGCTGTGAGGTGTCAGAATGAGGGTGATAATGGCGGAGGTCTTCAACAGCTGGCAGGGAGAAGGAGGGAGCGTCGAAGGTTCTGCCTTCGGAAGGAGGCAGATTTTCGTCCGCTTCGCCGGCTGCGATCTTCACTGCCTCTGGTGCGACTCAAAGGAATACATAGACGCCTCCCGGGTTTCCCGCTGGAGGTACGAGGTCGAGCCCTTCACAGGGAGATTTGAATACAGGCCTAACCCTGCGAGCGTTGAAGAGGTCGTTAATGCCGTTCTGAGGCTCGATACTGGAGACATACACTCCATAAGCTACACCGGTGGAGAGCCGACCCTTCAGGTGAAGGCCCTCAAGACCCTGATGGAGAGGATGAAAGAGCTCGGCTTCGATAACTTCCTAGAGACCCACGGCGGCCTTCCAGAGCTGATCAAAGAGGTAGCGCCGCTGACCGATTATGCGAGCGTGGACATAAAGGACGAGAGCGCGAGGGCGACTGAAGACTGGAACGGCCTCGTCCTCAGGGAGGTTGAGAGCATCAGAATCCTGAAGGAAGGTGGGGCGAAGACCTATGCAAAACTTGTCGTCACGAGCGAGACTAAGGTGGAGAACGTCCGATGGTACGCATCGCTCCTAAAGGACCTCGCTCCTCTCGTCATCCAGCCGAGGGAACCCATAGATATCCCCCAGGCGAAGCTCATGGAGCTCTACCGCGAGGCAGCAAGAATAATGGGCAGGAAGAACGTCGGCCTCAGCTTCCAGGTCCACAAGTACCTGAACGTGCTTTGATCGTGCTACCGGGTTTCCAAAAAACTATGATTGTTCTTTTTATCCATTATATATGGCAGGCTCTAGCCAAAATAAGCCATTAGACAAACATCAGACCATAGAAGACTCAAAAAAGAGCGCATTATCGCTTTTGGTTTCTGTTTATCACATAAGTGGTAATTTTCTGCAAAATGTAGTCATTCATAAGAAAAAAGCTAAAAACTTCTCAAAAGCCCGCTGAACGGTTATGTGGCGAGTTTGAATAGGTAAGCAGGGCCAAATCGCAAGGACTTTAAATTTTGCTATGATTTAGGGGTTTGATTCTTTGTATTAGGCCTTCGATTTTTTGAATTGGCGATAGAACTGAAGTTAATCTTATGAGGGACAGTAGAAAGCCCCGGGATGCTCCTTTATTTTTGTGTTAGATTTATAAAGGACGTGCAGTGCTACGGGTTCCCAAAGAAAGCCTTAAATAGGAGTTGGGGAATCACTTTGTTTGCCAATCAGAGAAAAGAAGTGAAGAGTTTCCGTAGAACGTAGTCGTGTGGAAAGTACGCTCTACGTTGGGGATAAAATAGACATCTCGGGAGGTTTCCGTAGAACGTAGTCGTGTGGAAAGCCGCGAGTACCTGAACCTGATCAGCCAGAAGCGCGGCGTTTCCGTAGAACGTAGTCGTGTGGAAAGTCATAAGAGGGAGGACGTAAACGAGGCCGTTGAGGAAACGAGTTTCCGTAGAACGTAGTCGTGTGGAAAGACAAACTTCTCAAGAGTGGCCGTTTTCGGACGGCGCTTCACAAGGTTTCCGTAGAACGTAGTCGTGTGGAAAGCGACCTTCTTCTTGAACTCAACGTCAATCACTCCGCTAGTTTCCGTAGAACGTAGTCGTGTGGAAAGATCTTCGAGAAACCGAGCTCGCGGGCCTTCTTTGCGACGTTTCCGTAGAACGTAGTCGTG
Organism: Thermococcus peptonophilus; assembly: GCF_001592435.1. Taxonomy (NCBI): domain Archaea; kingdom Methanobacteriati; phylum Methanobacteriota; class Thermococci; order Thermococcales; family Thermococcaceae; genus Thermococcus; species Thermococcus peptonophilus. Next base: position 1,655,772 of record NZ_CP014750.1, on the reverse strand, counting down.
TGGAAAGGGAAGGGCGGCAACGAGGCCATCATCACCCTGACACTCCCCGAGTTTCCGTAGAACGTAGTCGTGTGGAAAGTCGAAGAGTTCAACGAGCACTACGAATGCCAGCGGTACTGGTTTCCGTAGAACGTAGTCGTGTGGAAAGACCATTCACCAGAGACCCCACCCCCAAGTGAACCCTTCTACAAGTTTCCGTAGAACGTAGTCGTGTGGAAAGGTTGTTAGGGGCGTTGGTGTCGAGGGTTCTGCGAGCGTTTCCGTAGAACGTAGTCGTGTGGAAAGAGCAGGCTGTTGAGTTGCTGAGAACCTACGATCCGACGTTTCCGTAGAACGTAGTCGTGTGGAAAGTACCTTGGAACTCCAGTGGAACGGCCAGGTCGCGGTCTATGTTTCCGTAGAACGTAGTCGTGTGGAAAGTTCTCCAGGAGCACGGCACGCTGACGCCAGAGACCGGTTTCCGTAGAACGTAGTCGTGTGGAAAGCCAGCTCGCCATAGCCGACCTCGCCGCGACCGTTGACCAGCAGGTTTCCGTAGAACGTAGTCGTGTGGAAAGTGCTAATTGGGCTCCTGCTTGTGGTAATACCGCCTCGTTTCCGTAGAACGTAGTCGTGTGGAAAGCTACAGGGACGTCGCGGACTTCGTGATGGATGCAATACGTTTCCGTAGAACGTAGTCGTGTGGAAAGTTATGTGGGTTATACTGAGTGCCGCGATTTCTATTGAGGTTTCCGTAGAACGTAGTCGTGTGGAAAGTGCTTCTGCAGGCCTGACTGACAAACTCAAAAATGCAGTTTCCGTAGAACGTAGTCGTGTGGAAAGAGGGTCTGGAAATACTCTTCGCGGCGCTCGACGATGAGGGGTTTCCGTAGAACGTAGTCGTGTGGAAAGCTGCTGGTGTTGTGTTTGTCAAGTTGACTAGAGCCGGGTTTCCGTAGAACGTAGTCGTGTGGAAAGCTGGTGGCCTGCTTGAGACAGTCGACGCGAGCAGTAGCGTTTCCGTAGAACGTAGTCGTGTGGAAAGAAGCACTGGAGGGACGGCTATGAGGGGTTTCGTCCGCGCTGTTTCCGTAGAACGTAGTCGTGTGGAAAGCACTCGCTGATGATGCTCGGGCTTAGATCGTCGTGCCGTTTCCGTAGAACGTAGTCGTGTGGAAAGAGGCGATCGACAAGATCCTTGAGCTCTTGGTTTTCCTTGTTTCCGTAGAACGTAGTCGTGTGGAAAGTTGTCTCACCGCCAACCACTGAAATCACCCCTTGTAGTTCTGTTTCCGTAGAACGTAGTCGTGTGGAAAGCTTCCGTTATTCTCGCTATGCGGCAGTTCTACAACACGTTTCTGAAGAGCGCATCCATGCTGAAGAGAACAACGTCCGCAAAAACTTTAACACCAAGAGAAAACGCAATTTCGGCAATGATGAGATTGGCCTTTGGGGTGAAGGATGCCCGGGATCGACGGCCTGAGCCTCCGTCAAATTTTTAAGTCCCCTCTTTTAGTAACCTTTGGTATTCTAAAGGAACTGGGGGTGAGAAAATGCCAGTGATCGAGGAGGTAGCTACCAAGAGCTTCGAGAGGATTGGAATGCACTCCCACATAAGGGGCCTCGGCCTCGACGAGAACGGAAAGGCGAAGTTCATGGCCGACGGAATGGTCGGACAGATAAAGGCGAGGGAAGCAGCAGGAATAGCCGTTGAGCTCATAAAGCGCGGTAAGCTCGCGGGAAAGGGGATTCTCCTCGTAGGCCCAACTGGAAGTGGTAAAACGGCAATAGCCATGGGCATAGCGAGAGAACTCGGTGAAGACGTCCCCTTCGTCCAGATAGCGGGCAGTGAGATTTACTCCGCGGAAGTCAACAAGACAGAGTTCCTCAAGCAGGCCATGAGGAGGGCCATAGGCGTCAGGATAAGCGAGGAGAGGAAGGTCTATGAGGGTGAAGTGAAGTCCATCGAGGTCAGGAAGACGAGGCACCCCTTCAACCCGTACGTCGAGATTCCGGAGAGCGTCATCATAACCCTCCGCACGAAGGACGACGAGAAGACGATAAGGGCGGGAAGAGAGATAGCCTACCAGCTCATGGAGATGGGCGTCGAGGAGGGCGACGTTATCCAGATAGACGCTGAGACGGGTAGAATATCGAAAGTAGGAACCACGAAGGAGGAAGAGGGCCTCTTCTTCAAGAGGAAGGTCAGCCTCCCGAGCGGGCCAGTTCTGAAGATCAAGGAGTTCACCTACACGGTCACCCTGCACGACCTCGACGTTGCCAATGCCAGGGGCAACATCTTCGGCCTGCTCTTCAGTACCGGTGCGGAGATAAGCGACGAGGTTAGGCAGAGGGTTGACGAGACCGTGAAGAAGTGGATCGAGGAAGGCAGGGCAACCCTCGTTCCTGGTGTCCTCTTCATAGACGAGGTCCACATGCTCGACATCGAGGCGTTCTCTTTCCTCGCTAGGGCCATGGAGAGCGAGCTCGCGCCAATACTCATCCTGGCCACCAACAGGGGCAGAACGAAGATAAGGGGCACCGACATCGAGGCACCGCACGGAATTCCGATTGACATGCTGGACAGGCTCCTCATAATCAACACCGAGCCGTACAAGAGGGAGGAGATCAGGGAGATAGTCAAGATAAGGGCGAAGGAGGAGAAGATAGAGGTCAGCGAGGAGGCAATAGAGTACCTCGCGGAGCTCGGCGAGAAGACCAGCCTGCGCTACGCCGTCCAGCTCCTCGCCCCCGCGAGCGTCCTGGCTAGAGGCGGCAGGGTCGAGAAGGAGCACGTCGAGAGGGCCAAGGAGTACTTCGCCGACATAAAGAGGAGCATCCAGTTCGTTGAGAAGCTTGAGGGCATGCTGCAGTGAGCCTTTCCTTCTTTCTACCTCCTTCTCTGATGATTAAAGTCAGAAACCCATCACGGGCCAGAGGACGCCAAAAACTTTTTATGGTCTAACTATTACTTCAATGTATGGTGATAACAATGCGAACTAAAGATTGGAAGTCAACAAGCGAGACAATCCTCGTACTCATCGCGGTAGCTTTAGTGGTAATCTCGGCGGGATGTTCAAAAGGCCCGAACACTGCAAACACACCCACGAGCACGAGTGTTAAGAACACCAGCATGTCCTCTATCCAAGACCGCACACTCATGTTGAGACTCAACGGCACGTTCTCAGGCCAGCTCAGCGTTCCAGCATCACTAGCCGAGGACGTCAGGGAGTACTTTGAGAAGAGCAACACAACCCTATACTCCTTCGAGATTGAAGTTGTGAATGATAACGGCAAGCCCCAGGCGAGCATTACACTGTATCTCCTGAAAATCGTGCCGCCGTTTGGGCCGAAAGAGTTTGAAGTTCTCATCAACGGCAAACCCGTTTCCGGAGAGACCTACGTGCCTGTTTACCCGGATGTTTCGGTAGTCATTGAGTACTCTGGAAAACAGTACTCCGGGCAGTTGACTGCAAAAGTCAAAGAGAAATCCCTTGCAAGGTTCACAGCCAAAAAGTCCGAACTTGATAAACATCCCGGGGAGACCATTAAACTGGGAACAGTAGACGGGTTCACTCTGCTCGCTCACGTGAACGATGCTGGAAACTACACCTTCATAGTTAAGGGGAGAAACGGCGAAGAGCTTGCAACCGGCGGGCTTGTTGTTGGTTAACCTTTCATAATTTTCTCCAGCTTCCTGCACAGGTTCAGATGGAAGAGAAACTCTCTTTGAAGCTCCTCCTCTCTGAAGATAAGTTTGAGCTCGTTCAGCCTTTTCTTCCCTCCGAACTCGCCGTAAACCAGCGTCCCGTTAACCCCAACCAGCCCAAAAACCGCCGCGAGGTTGAAGATGAGCGTCCTGAGCTGGTAGGCGGAGACCTCATGGGTACCGAGCCTTGCAGTTGGATATTCAAAGTAGAAGTATTCGAGACCCTCTATTCTGGCGACGTCGGTTATGGCAAGGTCAGCCGTCAGAAAGACCACCATCACCGGGCTCATCTCGTCGTAGTGCTTGAGGGTCTTCACTATGCGCTCGTCGTTGTTGTGACCCTCTCCATAGCGCTCAACAACGATTATTCTGTCTCTAAGGGCCTCAAACTCCTTTAGGGCTATGTAAGCGGCTTTTCTGGCCTTCTTCGTCCTCCTGTTACTCAGCTCACGCAGGAGATGACCGTTTTTGACTGTGCTCATAATCTCGTGGAGGTAGTTTGAGCGGTACTTGTAGTTCATGGCACTCTCTATCTCGTTTTTGACGTCCTCGGCGACGACGATCTGGTAGCCATCGAGAGGCCGATAGCTGGATATAAAGCGGTGGTAGAAGATGTTGGTGTCGGGAGAAAACACAACTCCTTTTCTGAGGATGCGGTACAGCTCCAGCATTTCCTTAAAGTCTTCTATGTTGTCGTACGTGATCACCCCCGAGGAGATAAACGCCTCGTAGAAGTCGGAGTAAGAAGGAAGCTCTGGATGCCTGACGTGGAAGTCCCGCTTTTCGGCCTTGACTTCCAGCAGATAGCCCTTCTCCATGGGACTAGCTGTAAAGAGAAGCGTGCCATAGAGTGGAAACCCCACCCGGATTTTCTCCCGTTCCTGGAGGAGGTTGATGAGTATCTGAAGTTCAGGCTTTTCAATAACCACCTCACCCATCATTCCCGTCACCCAGGAAGTTCTTGAGAACCTGCATGTGTTTTGGGAGCATCATGTAAGGTCTGTTCGGAAACTGAACATCAAGGAGAGCCATGTAGAGTATCTCCCAGACGTTGGACTCCATACTGTGGATTATCGCGGCGGCAACCAGCGCCTTCCTCCCTGAGGTCATGTTGAGGACGATATCACTGCCCTTCTCCTTCAGCTCGAAGAAGAGGTTTTTCAGAACTCTATCTGCCTCCTTGAAGTCATCATCGGGTATGATAAGCGTCTTCACTTCGGGAGAAAATCCATAAGCTTCGGAGATTGTCTTTATTGCCTCGGTTATTTTCGGCAGGTTGTGGGAGTATCTTCTCTCGGTTACGATGTAAACCTCCTTCGGGCGCTCTCCCTTCATTACCGAGGCGTAATATGTGTTCACCAGCGCCCAGGGCGTCCTTCCAAGGAGTGCTATGTGAACGCTCATTCGACCATCACCATCCCGTAGAGGACGCTTTCCGAGAAGTCTATCTCAACCAGCGAGCTTATCTCAATCCCGATCGCGTCTATGCTCGGCCTCACCTTCTCAGGCATCCTGCAGGGCTCACCGCGCTCAAAGGGACAGTCGTCGCAGAGATTGCAGTTGCCCGGAAAAAGGGCCATCACGTAGAGCTTTCCCTGCTTAAAGAGCTCTGCCTCCTTCTTCAAAAGCCATAGGAGAACCTTCCTCTTCTCGTTTTCGAAGTCGTTCATGTCGATTTCAAACTTCACTAGAAGGGCCTTTTTGAAGGATCTGGCCCACTCTTTAGTTTCCTTCCAGTCGGGAGCGTATGGCGGACAGCCCGGTCTCTTTCCATACATCGGGCAGACCCTGCACTTCCAAACAGGCCTCGGCGAGACGGTTATCCTCCCCGCTGGAATTTCCTTCTCCCACACCACGCGCATCTTGCCCACAGAAGAGAGTATGAATAAGATGTTAAAATCGTTTATGCCCTTCTATGGGCTCTTGGATTAGGACTTGACCGTAAATGTCGCACCTTCAAGATTCCTGTTCATCGACTTAACGACGGACATCACGAATCCTTCATCCTCCTTTGAAACCCTAACCACGGTGGTCGCTATTTCCTCAACAAGGGGTAGGACAAAATGCTTATTGTCTTCTATTAAGTCCTTATTGAGGAAATACAATGCAATTCTGCGCTCATCCCCAGTGTAAGTTAGAATGGCATTGACTACGTTCACAACCTCCCTGAAATTGGACAGCAAAAACAGTTTTTCAAGCCCAAGAATGATATCAATGAGCCTCCCTCCCATTAGAACAGAGCTAAAAACTTCGTTGTATTCCCTAGACCAAATCACATAATCTTTGCTGAGCTTGATGTACTTGATTATCTTGCCGATATTTTGATGTCCTCCCTCTTTGATTACCGGTACGTCGTCCAGAATGGATACATCGAGCCCCGACAATTTTAGGTGAACCCTGTGCAGGTAAAGTGTGTCCAAAATATCTTCGATAACAATCCGGTACCCCTTGTTTTTTTGCCCACTTGAGAGCATAATAGAGGCCAAGCGCCGGAGATGTTAGAGAATCATGCTCTACGATCACAGTCTCCCCAAACCGTACGCTATTCCAAATTTTTTCAACACTGGGCATAGCTACCACCTCCGTTTCTGGTTAACAGAAAAATTTAAAATGAAAATTTAAATGTTTCGATAACACCTTTACACAAAAGTTGAAACAAAACGTAATCAACCAATACCTATCATATTCAGTAATGTACTAATCCATCAGCCTGCCACCGTTGACGTCTATAACCTCACCGGTTATGTGGTCGTTTTCGAGGAGGAAGATAACCGCGTGGGCAATCTCCTCGGGCTTCGCTATTTCACCCGTTAGGGAAAGCCTTCTGAGCTTCTCCTTTATCTCGGGGCTTATCAGTCCGGTATCCACCGGACCCGGTGCAACCGCGTTCACGAGTATGTTTGGAGCTAGATGCCTCGCGAGGTTAAAAGTCATCGCTATCAGCCCACCCTTCGAGGCCGCGTAGTGTGGCCCGACGGTTCCGCCGTCCTTTCCCGCTATCGAGGCTATGTTTACGATCTTGCCCTTCTTCATGTACCTAAGAACCTCCTGCGTGACAATGAAGGCTCCCTTGAGGTTGACTCCAAGAACGTTGTCCCAGTCCTCATCCGTTACCTCCATCGGTGTCAGTGCCTTTCCGAGTATTCCCGCGTTGTTGACGAGGATGTCTATCCCGCCGAAGCGCTCGACGATCTTCTCCACCATAGCTCTGACTTCTTCCCTGTTCCTGACGTCGGCCTTTACAATCATCGCCTCTGCCCCAGCCTCCCTGCAGAGTCTCTCGGTCTCTCTGGCCCCCTCTTCGTCGTGGGCGTAGTTTATTGCCACTTTCGCTCCCTTCCTCGCGAGGGCCACGGCTATGGCTCTCCCAATTCCGCGGGAAGCACCTGTGACGAGGGCAACATTTCCAGCCAGCTCCATAGTATCACCGTAGAAATTTCGGTATTCCACCCCAAAAACCTTTTTACCTTCAATACCCCAACCGAGATCATGAGGACGTTGCTCCCACTGCTCCTGGCCTTGCTGGTCGTCGCTTCCGGATGCCTCTCAGGAGGGGGCGAGAAAATGGAGAAAACCCTCGAGGTAGGCTCCGTCTTCCATGACGGAGAGTTCATACCGAAGGAATACACCTGTGAAGGTGACGATATAAACCCGCCGATTTACATCGCTAACATTCCGCCCGATACCAGAAGTTTGGCCATCATCGTTGATGATCCCGATGCACCCGCTGGAACCTTCACCCACTGGATAGCCTGGAACATTCCGCCCGTTGGGGAGATACCCTCCTGGATACCCAAAAAGACCGAGACTGACGAGCCGATACACATCATACAAGGGAAGAACGACTTCGGGAGGATAGGCTACAACGGTCCCTGTCCGCCGAGAGGTCACGGGGTCCACCACTACCACTTCAAGGTCTACGCCCTCGACACGGAACTCAAACTCGAACCCGGCTCATCAAGAAAAGAGTTAGAAAAAGCCATGGAAGGCCATGTAATAGCCTGGGGAGAGGTCGTTGGGCTCTACGAGAGGAAGTAAAGTTACTTTTCCATCAGCTTTACCGCGAGGTTTATGGCGCTCTGAAAAGCCGAGAGGAAGTTCAGCGTGAAGAATATCCAGTCGCCTATTATCCAGGAGTATATTGTCAGCAGGGTCGCTGCCGTAACGTAGATTACTATGAACTTCATGTTGAGAGGGCACTTCCTCGTTTTTACCGTTTCCCATGTCTGGGGAACCCACGCGCTCACCAGCAGGAGCATTCCAAGAAGTCCGATTACCTCTCCACCGTTCATTTTTCTCACCCAGCCCAGAAAAGGAAAGCCCTAAAAAAGCCTTATGGAGGGATTCTTGTAAAATTCACCCGGTTGAACGCTGATCTTTGAAAAAAGAAAGTTAAAGCTTGTTCGCAAGCCTTGAAGTCGCCCAGGTCTTAACGTCCTCATCGAGGATGTTCTCTATTATCTTCATGGCCCGTGCAATCTCACCTTTCTCGGCCAGCTTCAGGGCAACTTCTGCCTCGACCTTTGCCCTGTTTGATAGGTCGGAGATGTACTCGGCTATTTTCAGGGCGTCCTCAATCTTCTCCAGCTCAAGGAGGTCAAAAGCCAGCCCCATCAGCGTCTTGGTACTCTCATCCTGGCCAGTAACGTTCATGGCGGCCTCTACCGCTCTGGTGAGTGCCCCGGAATAATCCTCTCCAGCTTTGACGAGCTCAACCACGATCTGGTTCAGGGCCATTGACTTGACCTTGTTATCTGGAATCTTTTCAACGAGTTCAAGGGCCTCATCAAATCTGTGAGCCTTCACGAGCTTCATGACCCCATCGTAAAGCGCCCGTGAGCGGTACCATTCCTGCATGGGAGTCCCCCGCAATTATTAATGCCCAAAGTTTATAACATCTTTCCCGAGCTAATAATGGTGGTAAAGGTGAAAAAAACTGGAATACTGTTGATGCTCCTGGTCTTGGTGGGATTTGCTTCCGCCTGTCTGGGTTCGGATTCAAATACATCCAGCCAGACGTCCACGGAATCTCCAAAATACGTGGATGTAAATGGAACGAAGATATACCTTGATCAGATACACTTTTACATGTACGGAGCAAAGACCTGCCCCCACTGCAGGAATATGAAGACTCAAATTCCCAGCGTCTATGGGGAAGACGCCCTAACGTACTACGAGCTTATTGACAACGAAACCAACATGGAACTCTTCCGGCAGCTCAACCAGTTGACGGGAATAACCGGGGTTCCAGCAATAGCCATAGTCTACAACGACAGCCTTCAGGCAATTTTTGAAGGAGAGTTCAAGGTAAACGCCACCCCTGAGATAATAGCCACCGCAATGAAAGAAAACGGGGTGATAATGGTCGTCCAGGGCCAGATATACCTCCTCCCACGCAATGATCCGCGGTATTCTGCCCTCATCGATGCCCTCCGAACGATTTTCGTGGAACACAGAGGTGTTGATGTTCAGAGCGTTCTGGAGAAGCTGAAATCGAACTCAACAGGTTGAAACCTCTTGTTCTCAACTTTTTGTTTTAGAAACCAAGAAAAAGGACCGTTGCGAGCATATCATTATGAGGGGGGAAATCAAGCTGTTGTTAGTGATTCTGGGGCTGTCCTTTGGAATCAGCGCACTTGCGCTGTACCTGCTAGGGATTCCAGGGTTCATTCCCCAGTTCTACGCCCTCTCAATGAGCGACTCTATAAACCCCTGTACCTTTGTGATATACACGATGCTCTTGATAGCGCTGTCAGTTAGAAATGTTGAGAAGAAGCAGCTTTACATCGTTGGCTCCGCGTTCATCCTGGCTGTCTATATCTCATACTACCTTCTCGGAGTCGGCCTCCTGTACCTCGGGCAGTACATCCCTCTCTGGTTCGCAGGCTTCCTGGCAATAGCGTTTGGAGTCTACACCATTGTTACTGGTATCATGGAAAAGTCAAGGATAGCGGATAAGAAGGGCATTAGGAGGAAGATGTTTAGTACAGAGGCAACTTTTCTGAGCTCTTTCTTCCTCGGTGTCGTGGTCTCGACCACATTACTGCCATGCTCTGCGGGAAGTTATCTCGTCTACGCAACTATTATATCCCATGGCAGCAGGGCGCTTGCATTCCTGCTTCTAGCCCTCTACAACATCATCTTTGTCCTGCCACTCGTTCTGATACTGCTCACTATGGGAAGCATTTCGGAGAGCAAGCGCTTCTCCCAGGCCCTCGTCAGGCACAGCAGGGAGCTTTCAGTCGTCGCCGGAATACTGCTGATCGGAATTGGAGTGTGGGTTCTCATGGGAGGCTCGGTTTAATTAGAACACCCTCGCGTAGCCCCACTTCCTGACACTGGTTAGTATTGAGGTCTCCGTGCTCTTTATCCCATCTATGCTCCCTAGCTTCTCGATAAGGAAGTCCTCAAGCTCCTTCAAATCCCTGACAGTGACCTGCATCAGTATGTCGTGCGCTCCCGTGGCGATGCCAAGGACATCGACTTCAGGTAGTTTGCTGAGCTTCTCCGCGGCCTCCTTCACTTTGCCCGGCTCTGTGTCGACCGCGATGAAGGCCACTATGGAGTAGCCTGCCTTAAACGGATTTATTAGAGCCGCAAACTTTCGTATAATCCCTCTCTCCAGGAGCTTCTTGACCCTGAGCCTGACGGTGGATTCTGGAACTCCTATTCTCCGTGCGATCTCGGAGTAGCTCGCCCGACCGTCCTCCTGAAGGATCCGAAGTATAGACTTATCAAGTGAGTCGAGCTCTTCCGTGTTCATCATAATCATCTCCCCCTATTTACTAATTTCGTATCAATTTTATAAGTCTTTCCAATGAATTCGCAATTTTAAGGCGAAAATGCTATTAGTTTCAAACGCATATAATACTTAGGTGAGAACCTGCATGACTCCTGAAGAGGTCGTTGAGAGATATTCACGGGTCATTTCCAGGGCGTCCCACGTTACTTATGTACCCATTGTTCCATACCGGGCTGAAAACGCCCTCGTGTGGGACATTGAAGGGAGAAAGTACATAGACTTCCTCGCAGATGCCGCCGTCCAGAACGTTGGACACAACAACCCCCGGGTCGTTGAGGCGGTGAAGAAAACCGCAGACAGGCTACTCCACTTCACCTTCATTTATGGCTTCCCGGTCGAGCCTCTTCTTCTCGCCGAGAAGCTGAGGGAGATAGCACCGATTGATGAAGCAAAGGTTGCCCTTGGCCTGAGCGGGAGCGACGCAAACGACGGCGCGATAAAGTTCGCCAGGGCCTACACCGGCAGGCGTTCGATTATCGGTTACCTCAGGAGCTACTACGGTTCCACCTATGGTGCAATGAGCGTTACCGGTCTTGACTTTGAAGTCCGTGCGAAGGTCGGACAGCTCAGCGATGTCCACTTCATACCTTTTCCAAACTGCTACCGCTGTCCTTTTGGAAAAGAACCCGGAAAATGCAGGATGGAGTGCGTCTCCTTCATGAAGGAGAAATTTGAAGGAGAGGTACACGCCGAGGGAACTGCCGCGCTGATAGCAGAGGCAATACAGGGCGACGCGGGAATGGTGGTGCCACCTGAAAACTACTTCAAGAAAGTCAAAAGGATACTTGATGAGCACGGCATACTGCTCGTCGTTGATGAAGTCCAGAGCGGCCTAGGAAGGACTGGAAAATGGTTCGCCATAGAGCACTTCGGCGTCGAGCCCGACATCATAACCCTCGCAAAGCCCCTGGGCGGCGGACTGCCCATAAGCGCAATAGTTGGGAGGAAAGAGATCATGGACTCACTACCACCGCTGGGGCATGCGTTCACAATGTCGGGCAACCCGGTAGCTAGCGCCGCCGCCCTGGCGGTGATCGAAGAGATAGAAGAGAAAAATCTGCTCAAAAGGGCTGAGATACTTGGAGAGAGGGCAAAGAAAAAACTGAGAAGAATGAAAAAGAAGCACGAGCTGATAGGCGATGTCCGCGGACTGGGCCTCATGCTGGGCGTTGACCTCGTGAAGGATAGAGAAACAAAGGAAAGGGCATACGATGAGGCCAAAAAGGTTGTCTGGAGAGCCTACGAGCTGGGCCTTATAGTTGCCTTCCTCCAGGGCAACGTCCTGAGGATAGAGCCACCCTTGACCATCGAGGAAGAAGTGCTTGATGAGGGATTAGACAAGCTCGAGGAGGCAATAGAGGACGTTGAAGAAGGTCGCGTACCTGATGAAGTCATTGAGAAAGTGCAGGGATGGTAATTAACAATTTCTTGTTTATTCTTGCTACATCCGAAAACTTTTTAAACAAAAACCAACACAGCCTGAGCGGGCTTTAATGGAGAAAGTCGAAGTTGTAGAGAAGCCGGTTCTGAAAGTTGGAATAGAGGAAAAGGTCGAGCCTGCGAAGGCTTTCGTTTTTGGGCTTCAGCACGTCCTTGCAATGTTTGGAGCCACAGTTACAGTGCCGCTGGTCGTCGGCGGAGCAGTTGGGCTCAGCGGAGACCAGATAGCCATGATGATACAGGCGGTTCTCCTCGCTATGGGCATAGCGACGCTTCTCCAGACTATCATTGGAACCCGCTATCCGATAGTTCAGGGCTCGAGCTTCGCCTTCATTCCCGGGCTGATATCGATAGGCTCGACCATCGGCATGGCTGCCGTTCAAGGTGCACTGATAGTCGGCGGGCTGATAGAAGGGCTTGTGGGCTGGCTCGGCATCATCGGAAAGATCAGAAAACTCTTCACACCACTCGTCACGGGAGTAACAATAACCCTCATAGGCTTCAGCCTCGCCAACGTTGCGCTGATGAACTTCTTCAACGCGTACGCAGACCCAAACGGCACAAACGTCTGGAAAGCCGTGCTCGTAGCCACGGTTACGTTTCTCACGACGGTCTTCGTGGCACTCAAAGCAAAGGGAAGCTTGAAGGCCACGCCAGTGGTCGTGGGCGCGGCTGTAGGTTGCCTGATCAGCATTCCACTCGGGCTTACCAACTTCAGCCTCATCGAAAGCCTTCCTATTCTCAACGTCCCCAAGCCGTTTCCGTGGGGAGCGCCGGTCTTTGATACAGCAGCAATAGTCATACTGCTCTTCGCATTCATGGTCAGCATAATCGAGAGCGTCGGTGACTACCACGCCATAGCGACCGTAACGGGTGCGGAGATAACGGAGAAGCACATTGGAAGGGGCATAGGAGCGGAAGGACTGGCGTGCTCAATAGCTGGCTTCCTTGGCGCCTGCGGAACAACGAGCTATTCCGAAAACATCGGTGTAGTCGCTTTAACGAAAGTGGGCAGCAGGCACGTGGTTCAGGTTGGGGCCGTGATACTGATATTCCTCTCCCTGTTCCCGAAGTTCGCTGGATTACTAGCCTCCATGCCGGCCCCAGTGCTCGGCGGCCTGACCCTGGCACTCTACGGGATGATAAGCGTCACTGGCCTTAGGCTGATAAAGGAAAAGGTGGAGTTCACTGACAGGAACGTCCTCATTCTGGCAGCGGCGCTGATAGCGGGCCTTGGCGCACCTCAGCTCCCCGAGAGTCTGTTCCACGCTCTACCAAGAATAATCTCCAGTATACTCGAGTCAGGAATGGCAGTTGGAGCGATAACGGCGATAATCCTGGAGAGGATTCTCTAATCTCTCTTCCATATCTTTATCAATCTAAAAGCCGGAAAAGAAGGAAAGCTCAATAAACGACCACCCCGGTATCGTACTCTGGCTTCTGATCCTTTGGTTCTATCTCATCCGGAAGCCTTGAGAAGGCAATTATCTGGAATACTTCTGCTATCAAGAGCAGAAGGACGCCGACGAGGATTATCAGGGTTATCGCACCCCACTTGAGGAACGTGGCGACCTGGTTGAACTCCTCAACGCCGGTTATCTCGTAGGTCGCGCGCCAGGCCTGGATCTGATAGTACACTGAGAGAATAATTAGGCCTATTAATACAGCAAACCCCAGACCGATGCTCGCGAATCCTCCGATTATTCCTGCCTCATCTGTTGCAAACGCCGAAATGATTCCGGCGACAAGCAAAATAGCGAAAACTATCAGACCACCAATCACTACTATTACCGAGTACAGGTAGTACTTGAAAGGTCTCTCGTCGTTCAGCTTGGTGCTGATGCCGTGGAGTGCCATAAGCACAAAAATGAAACCGATAAGAGACACCAAGTTTGAGAACACAACGACCGAGCCGGTTCTTATTGCTCCATCACTCAGACCGCCCAGCAGGGTCAGGATTGAGCCGACAAGGCCGAGTGTCTTTTCGGTTCTCAAATCAACGGGCATGAGACCACCGGTGTTAATACGAGACGAAACTTAAAAATACTATCGCCAGAAGTTGTGAGAATTGAAGGTGGGGAGATAAAAAGAAACACCTCACTTCTTCTCTTCGGCCTTAGGTTCCTTCTTCTTCTCAGCGGGCTTTGTCTCATTCTTTTCCGCAGGTTTGGCCGCAGGCTTTGCAGGCGGCTTAGGTGGCCTGAGTCCGTAGCCGAGTATCTTGAACTGGATTGTCGAGCCGTCACGGAGATAGTAGGTGACCTCCCTCGTCTCCTTGTTGAACTGTATCCTCTCGACAGGGAAGCGGTAGTCGTTGAACTTCTCGTTCAGCTCCTTCATCTTCTTCGGGTCGATGGGGACCCAGTCGTAGAGCTCCAGATCCTCTTCAAGGCCGCCGGTGGTCAGGTAGTAGTTCTCGCTGAAGCCGAGCGCTCCAGTCGGACAGACGTCGACACAGAACTGGCAGAATGTACACCTGCCGTAGTCCACCTTCGGGTGCGGTCTCTTCTCTCCCTCGATCCAAGTCATCTCTATTGCCCTGGCCGGGCATATCTGGCCGCAGAAGTTACAGCCAACGCACTTCTTCCAGTCGAGAGTGTGGAAGCCCCTGTACTTTGGAGCGGGTTCGATCTTCTCATAGGGTATCTTTATCGTGACCGGCTTCTTGAATAGGTACTTGATGCCCATCCAGGGCTTGATGAAGGACTTCTTGATCTTGACCTTTTCCTCACCAACGACTCTCGCGGGCATTTCCATCACCTGTCTATATCCGGCGGGCAGTTGTCAAGGGTCTTCAATATGACCGGGACATCAGCGAGGCGCGCTCCCTTCAATAGTTCTTCAAGCACTGTTACACCGTGGCTCTGACTTGGGCCGCGAACGTGGACGCGGTAAGGCTTGTGGGTTCCGTCGCTGACCACAAAAGCCCCAAAGTCACCCTTAGTTGATTCAACGTGGGCGTAGGCTTCTCCCGCTGGAGGCTTGAACCTCGGGAGGGCCTTAAGGCGAGCATCCTGAACCATGTACGGCCCGCTCGGCGGCCCCATGTCGAGGAGCTGTTCGAGTATATAGAGGTCCTGCTCCATCTCGTACCTCCTGACGAGAACCCTCGCGAGGCTGTCTCCCTCCTTGAGTACCGGAACCTCAAAGTCAAGCTGATCGTAAAGGTAGTACGGGTCGTCCTTTCTGACGTCGTAGGGAACGCCGACTGCCCTGAGGTTCGGCCCGGTTACGGCGTGCTTGAGGGCGAACTTTTTATCCATGACACCTACTCCCTCAGTCCTCTCAAACATGATGTAGTTGTCGAAGAGTATCTCGTCGAAGTCCTTGAGCTTGCCCTTAAGGTACTCGACGGTGTCCCTGAGCTGACGGAGCCACCTGTCTCCTGGTATGTCCCTTCTCACGCCACCTGGCACGGTGTAGATGTGGTAGACCCTGCCCCCTGTAAGCTCCT
This sequence comes from Thermococcus peptonophilus, assembly GCF_001592435.1. Lineage (NCBI taxonomy): Archaea > Methanobacteriati > Methanobacteriota > Thermococci > Thermococcales > Thermococcaceae > Thermococcus > Thermococcus peptonophilus. Next base: position 1,640,388 of record NZ_CP014750.1, on the reverse strand, counting down.
CGAAGAGGCGCATGAACCTCTCACGGTAGGCAGCGGCCCACTGGCCGGCGGTATAGAGGCCTATCTCGTTTCCAAAGCCCATTATCCAGAACATCCACGCGGCCATCCTCGCCATCTCGAGGACGACGTTCCTTATCCAGATTGCTCTATCAGGGACTTCCCAGCCGACTATTTCATCAACGGCCATCGAGTAGATGTTCTCAGGAACGTCGCTCTCCGGAACACAGATACGGAGAAGCAGGGCAATGTTGGTGAAGTATGGCCTCTGCTCGGCGAGCTTCTCGAAACCCCTGTGGAGGAATCCGGGATTGACAATCGCTTTTTCGACCCTGTTGCCATCCATCTTGAGGATTATGCTGAAGTTCTCGGTTGCCATGTGCTGTGGACCGAAGAACAGCTCATAGGTGTCCTTGTCTATTGGGTGAAGGTACATGTCGTGGGCCTTCGCCTCTTCCCTCAACTCCTTTGGAACTTCAAGGTTAGCCATGATAATCACCTCATATCACGTAGTTGGTCTTGCTCTCATCATACCTGTCGAAGTCCTCACCGTAGATTGCCTTAACATAGGAGAGCATGTTAAAGTCCTTCCTGAGCGGGTGCTTCTCGTACTCCCTCGGCTCGAGGATGAAGGGACCAAGTCTCGGGTTACCCTCGAAGATTATTCCAAAGAACTCATGCGCTTCCCTCTCGTAGGTCTCCGCTACAGGCCAGATGTCCATGACCGTCGGGAGCTTTGCACCATCCCTCGGGATCCTCGTCTTCACGAAGGCGTGGACGCTCTCGCTCACGCTCCAGAGCTGATAGGTTACCTCAAACTGACCCTCTTTGAGCCAGTCAACGACGCTTATCTGCATGAGCATCTCAAAGGTTTCACTTGCGAGCTCAAGGAACTCGTGTATTCTATCAGCCGGAACGGTGAACTTAACGCGCCTCTCGCGGATCACCTCTCCCTGAGCGTATGGAGCTTTCTCAAGGAGCGCCTTTACGAGCTTTCCTTCCTTGGTGTTGGGCAGGGTTGGTTTTTCCTCCATGGTTGCCTCCTCCTGGACTTTCTCCTCAACTTTTGGCTTCTCGTTCATATCCATGCCAACCACCTCCTCGCGTCCTTCTCACGCCACCCTTCGCCGAACAGCTCATCCTGGTTCTTCCTGTACCATTCGTAGTTCTCCCTATAGCGCTTCCAGCCGTCTGCGGTTCCATCTTCTATCTTCTTCATGATAGTGGTTATTCCGTCCATGACCGCTTCCGGCCTTGGCATACAGCCGGCTATGGCGACGTCAACTGGTATGTACTTGTCGAGCTGTTTAACCACGTTGTAGGAGTCCCAGTAGACTCCGCCGTTTATTGGGCAGGAGCCGTGGGCGAGGACGTACTTCGGGTCGGGCATCATCTCGTATGTTATGATTATCCTCTTGAGGGTCTTTGGTGTGACGTAGCCCGTGATTAGGAATAGGTCTGCCATCCTTGGTGAGGGATTCGGCATTATTCCAAAGCGCTCAAAGTCGTACCTGGCAGTAGCTAACGGCGGCATCTCTATACCACCGCACCCGGTACAGAAGGCCACTATCCAGAGGCTCTTCTTTCTCGCCCACCTGAAGAGGGGCTCAAAGACCTGAAACTCCTTCAGTTCGTAGTGTATAACATCACCGTTCTGCATCTCACCCATTACCATCACCTCACATTGTCAGGAGGACTGCTATTATTCCAATTATAGTAGGCCACTTCCAGAAGAACTTGGCGGCTTGGTCAATTGTGAACCTCGGGTAGATGCTGGCCACGAAGATGGCTATGAAGAGCACCACTATCTGCTTTATGAGGAGCTCGAGGAGGTTGCTCGCCCCACCGAGGAAGAGCACGGCAAAGAATGCTGTCTCAGCAAAGAGCTGAACCGCGTGCTGGGTGAAGAGCAGGGCCGCATGCTTTCCTCCGTACTCGACCATCGGACCCATGGAGATTTCCGCTGGCGCCGTTATGATGTCAAAGGGCTCGAGACCGAGGAACGCCTGGAAGACTATGTCGAAGACTATCAGAGCAAGGAGCAGTGCTGGAACCGTTATACTCCACCCGTGAGCCTGTTGGAGGGCAACTATCTCGTTCAGCTTGAAAGTCCCCCAGTGCTGGATGAGGGCTATCAGGGCCAGACCGTAGGGAAGCTGCATGGCCACCATGGTGAGGAGCCCACGCTGGACACCGACCGCTGAATAGGGGTTACCTGAACTCATGGCACCGAGCATTATTCCGAGCATTGGAACCTCAAGGAGGTAGGCAACGACGATGAGGTCAGCGTTGGTGCTGAAGAGCTGGAAGTTCGCTATCGGTATGAAGAGGAGTGCCGCTATAGTTGCCCCAAGTGCAAACACAGGACCGAAGTCGTAGATGAAGCCGTGGCTGACGCTCTCCTTCTTGCCGAGCAGTTTGAGCGTATCTATGATCGGTTGCCAGAGGGGTGGACCTACCCTTCTCTGTATCCTCGCCATCGCCTTTCTCTCGATACCCATGAAGATGAAGCCCATGAAGGTCGCGTAGATGAGTATCCCAATCGTCTCGAGTATGAGTTTCCAGTTCACCTCAATCATTCACAGCACCCCCCAAAGTGCAAGGATTAGGAGTATTACTGCCAGGTACCAGGAGTAGGCCTGCACATTTCCGTTGTAGAAGCCCTCTCTAAGAGCATCGGCAAAGTCCTCGCTGAGCTGGGCAATCCTCTCGTAGAACCTGTCAAAGCTGTACCTGAGCCAGAACGCTAAGGCTTCTTTGAGCGGGAGGTAGAAGTTCCTCCTTATGCTGAGGTTGAACTCCTCCGTTACTGGGTTACCAGACTGGTAGGTGTTCGTAACAGGTATCTTTCTGGCCTTAGCCCCGTAGATGTAGATGAGGCCCGCTATGGCCAGGCCAACCACGAGCAGGAGAGCAACGGTCAGGGCGTTGTAGGTTCCTGTCTGAGTAACGAGCTTGTAGTAGTTGCCGCCCACAATCTGTCCTCCAAGGGCCTTGTTGAGGTAGTTCGTGACAAGTCCCGGAGCTATTCCGAAGACGATGTTCGGGATTGCCAGTATTGCCATCGCTATGAGGAGCGGTAGAGGGGCTTCCTTCACATCTTCAAGGTCGCTCGGCCTCTGGCCGAACCACACCGCGTAGAGGAACCTGACGACGTAGGCAAAAGCCAGCGCACTTCCGAGGAATATAGCTCCAGCCACGAGGGGCATGTGGGCGCTGATAGCGGCCTCGTATATCAGCCACTTGCTGGCGAAACCAGCCATAGGTGGTATTCCTGCGAGACTGAGGACTGCTATGAGCCCCATAGCGAAGGTAAAGGGCATCTTCTCAGCTAATCCGCCGAAGTCCTTGAACTCAGTCTTGCCGGTCTGGAGGATTATAGCGGCTGTGACGAGCCAGAAGAGGCCCTTGAAGACCGCGTGGCTGAGGACATGGAAGAGACCTCCAGCGAAGCCAAGGCCCGTGCCAAGTCCGAAGGCAAGGAGGATGTACCCGACCTGACCAACGGATGAGTATGCAAAGAGCTTCCTTATGTCCTCCTGAAGAACCGCGAGGAAGCTGGCGACGACGACCGTTATAGCTCCTATCCACGCTATTATGTACGCGAAGGTGAGGTGGCCATGGAAGGTTCCAAGGGCGTAGTAGAGCTTGGCACCCATCAGGATGTAGAGGAGCAGGAACCCATAGACTCCGGCCTTGCTGAGGGCACCGCTGAAGAAAGCTGTGTAGCTCTGGTCAGTCTCGCTGTACGCTCCTGGTGCCCAGACGTGGAGCGGCCAGGCACCGGCCTTAACGCCGAACGCGGTGAGGAACAGGACAAATATTAGAGCGGTCTCGCCCTTGCTGATTGAGCCGAGCATCGCGTCCATGTAGAGGGCCTGTCTTATCGAGTCAAAGTCGAGTGCCCCAGTCTTGGCGTAGATGAGCGCTATTGCCAGGAGCATAGCATAGGCTCCGATGACGCTCAGGACGAAATACTTGAGTGACTCGTGCCTGTTCCTCTTGAGCACCATCATGAAGCTGGCGAAGGTCATCAGCTCCCAGAGCAGGAAGAAGCTTATGAAGTCCCAGCTGAGGAAGACACCGAGGACGCCCGTGTAGCTTATGAGAGCGAAGAGCCAGTCGTAGCCGTTCTTGCTCGTTGAGACCATTCCGAATGCCATTGCCAGGCCGACTAGGGAGGCTATAACCGCGAAGTACCAGTTCAGCATGCCCATTTTGAATGTCAGGTTAAAGCCGCTTACTGTCAGCTTGTAGGTTAGTGGGTTGTTCGGGTTACTGACGATGGGTGAGTAGAGCTTGGCGAGGAGGGCGAGCGGAGTGGCCGCGCCGATGACTCCGATAAGCTCACGGGCTCCCTTCACGTTTATCAGCCAGGCAAGTACTCCAGCAAGGAGAGGAGTAAAGAGGATAATCGGTATCTCGTTCATGCTCCCACCCCCATGAGAGGAACGTTCTTGATGTAGTTGGCCACGTTGAAGACGTCCTGTCCCGCCTTCTGGACTATGGTCCAGATGTCGTTCGGGTAAACACCTATGGCTATTATCAGCGCTGCGAGGAAGAGTGCTATGACCCCAATGACAAAGTTCTCCCTGACCCTCTCGCCGCCTTCAACGAACCACATCGTATGGATCAACCTGAGGTAATAAACGGCCTCAACGACACTGGCGCCGAGGATGAGGGCAACGCTCCAAGAGTAGCCCGCCTCGACACCGGCAAGGAGTATCCTGACCTTGCTCCAGAAGATGTTGAAGAGCGGTATTCCGACTGCAGCCAAAGAGCCTATTGTGAGCGTCAGAGCGGTAAGTGGCATTCTCTTACCAAGTCCCCGGAAATTCTCGATGGCAGTCCCTCCGAGGGCAACTCCGACGTATCCGACTGTGAGGAAGAGAAGGGCCTTAACGATGGCGTGGTTGACCATGTGAAAGACTCCCGCGTCAACACCGGCCTGTGTGCCAAGGGCGAGGGCAAAGGCTATCATTCCCACCTGACTGATAGATGAGTAGGCTATCATCCTCTTGACGTCCTTCTGCCTCAGTGCCGAGAACTCGGCAACTACTACGGTCAAAGTGGCCATTATTATAACAAGCTTGAGGACACCGCTCCATCCGTTTGCGTTCTGGAGTATGTAGAGGAGCCTGGCTATTGCGTAGAGACCTGCCTTGACGACGAGGGCAGAGAACATGACGGTTATCGGGTGCGGTGCGGCCTGATAGGCATCCGGCGCCCAGGCGTTGAGCGGGAACAGTTCAGCCTCAACAGCCAAGCCGAAGATTATCAGCGCGAGGCCGACCTGGGCAACCGTTGGATCAATAGCTCCAGCGAGCTGGGCGAGGTGGGCCATGTTAAGCGTTCCGGTCGCTCCGTAGATGAGGGCAACGCCGATGAGGAAGAAGCTCGAACCTATTCCGCCGAGGACGATGTACTTCATTGATGCCTCGGCCGCCTCGCCGGTCTTGTTGTAGGCGGTGAGGGCGTAGGCGGTTATTGATGTTATCTCCATGAAGACGAAGAGATTGAAGATATCCCCGGTGACTATCATTCCGGTTGCACCGAGCATCAGCAGGAGGAAGAGCATTGCGTACTTGTCAACTGGCTCAACGGTGACGGCTTTGAAGCTGAAGAACGCCATGAAAAAGCTGATTACTGCTATTATAAGCACGAAGAGCGCCGCAAAATGGCCGATGTAGAGGTTGATGCCGACTGGCGGTTTCCAGCCGCCGGCCATAACGATTATCGGCTTTCCTGTGGAGTAGACTTCGTTTGCCACCCATCCGGCTATTGCAGTCTGGAGTGCAGTTATGAGCACTAGGTAGGCCATCACGACCTTTCTTCCAAGTCCCTTTATCAGCGGAACGAAGAAGGCGCTGATAAGCGGTAAAGCGATGAGGAGTGAAGCGTACTGCCCGTTCATCCTCTCAACCTCCTTATTTCCTCAACGTTAAGGGTTCCGTATTTCTCATAGATCAGGATGGCTGCGCTGAGGGCCATAGCCGTTGTAGCAACACCAATAACTATTGCAGTGAGGACGAGGGCCTGCGGGATTGGGTCAACAGCCTGGTTCCACTTCACGCCCTCGCTCAGGATGGGCGCGCTCTTTCCTGAAACATAGCCAATGCTTATCAGGAGAAGGTTGACGCCGGTCTCCATGATGCTCAGGCTGATGAGTATCTTCATGAGGTTCTTCTTGACCAGGACGCCGTAGAGGCCCACGAGAACCAGTGCTATCGCGCCGAAGTAGTAGACTGAGATCATTCTCTCACCTCCTCCTTAAGCATGTTGTCAACGATGCCGCTGAGCTCCGTTCCGACTTTGATGCCGATTATCGTGTAGATTACCGGTATGAAGCCGCCGCTGAAGAGCCGTCCGATGTTGTCACTGCCCCAGTGCCAGGTCTGCCATATCCAGTCAAAGAGGAAGTAGCCGCCGATTGCAAGGCCGATGAGGCCGACGAGGACGTAGCTCATTCCGGCGATGCCTTCGACTTTTTCAAAGGCTTTGTGGGGTATCTCGTAGATTGTGAACGCCATGTAGAGCAGCAGGAAAGCTGTAGCCATCGTCGCTCCGCCTGGGAAACCTCCACCCGGTGTGAGGTGTCCGTGAATGAAGATGTAGGCACCGAACATGACTATGAACGGGAAGAGAAGTTCCACGCCCGTTGTGAGGACTACTGAACCTTCAGTCCTAGCAGTCCTCCCCCTCTTCTTCCTCCAGAGGAGAGCTCCTACGCCCGTTGAGGCTATGAAGAGAACGGTTACCTCACCGAGGGTATCGAAACCACGGTAGTTGACGACTATTGCAGTTACCGCGTTTACAGCACCGGTCTGTTCTTTAACGTGCTGAAGGTAGTAGTGACCAACAAGCATCTTGTCCTCGCCGAAGGGAACTCCAGCAAGGCCCTGGGCCAGCCAGTAGCCTATTATCAGGATTGAGATTATCGCGAGCGACCTCTTCAGTATGCTCACCATCTCACCCACCACCCTGGCTTCTCCTCTTCCTCGGTCTCAAAGCGCTGGGTCCTCTTAACTGCGAAGATAACTATCGCACCGCTCAGTGCGGCACCTATGGCCGCTTCGGTCATTGCAACGTCCGGAGCCTGGAGCATGAAGAACAGAATTGACGCAAACAGGCTCACCGCGGCCATGCCAACTGCAGCAGCGAGCAGGTCTCTCCACTCCACTGCCAGTATCGCCGATATGACCATGAGGGCAACTACTATGTACTCGATACAGGCTACGCAGTTCATTCCTCACCACCCTCCTGTGGGGCTTCGGTTTCAACTTTTTCCTTGGCCTCTATGTGCTCGCGGTACTTGTCGACAACGCTTCCGTGCCAGAGGGGTATTCCACTCTTGTAGGCAGCCCTTATGAGGGCGTGTGCACTTATCGGGTTGGTCAGGAGAAGGAACACCGCGATAACTGTAGCCTTCACGAGCCACGCCCATGAGAGGCCGTTTCCAACGGCCCAGATGCCGACGCCTATTATGACGCCGAGGGACCCGAGCGTGGCGCTCTTCGTTGACGTCTGCATCCTGTTGTAAACATCCGGCATCCTGATGAGACCGAGCGTCGAGAGGAAGTAGAAGAACGTTCCTATGAGCACGAGAACTTCACCAAGGGCCGCGAGCGCGTTCATAGCCCTCCCTCCATGTAGCGTGCGAAGGCTATAACGCCGCCGAAGGCGAGCATGGCGTACACCAGGGCGACGTCAAGGAAGATGATGCGCTTGTAGTAGAGTGCAAAGAGCACCATCAGTCCCGTTGTTATCGTGGTCATTATGTCCACTGCCACCAGCCTGTCTGGAGTCGTTGGGCCGACCATGAAGCGGTACATGCTGAGCAGGGTTGCTATAGCTATGAGTGCCAGGTAAACACCTACCCCTATCATCCGAAGATCACCTTCAGGAATTTTTCAAAGGGTCTTGTGATGTTCTCGGAGGCCTTCTCAACGTGAACCTCCTCGCTTTCAGCATGGAGAACCTCGTCCGGAACCCATATCCAGTGGATGAAGTAGTCGTCTCCATCTACGTCGAGGGTTATCGTTCCAGGCGTGAGGGTTATCGAGTTTGCCAGGGAGAGCTTTCCTGGGTTTGTCTTGAGGATGGTCTTGCAGTGAACTATTCCCGGCCTTATCGGCCTCTTGGGGTGGAGAACCCTGTAGGCAACGTCGAGGTTGGCCATGATCATCGCCCAGAGGAAGTAGGGCGCGTAGGCTATCGCGTAGGCGACCCTCTTTGGGTGGAGGTTCGCCAGTCCCCTCGTGGTGAATATTGGGTAGGTCATCGCCGCCACTATTGCCGAGAGAACGAAGCCGAAGATCAGCTCCTGTTCGTCTAGACTTGCAGTTAGTGCCAGCCATATCAAAAACAGGATTATCAGGGTATAGAGGTACCTGCTAACTTTACTCGCTTCCTCCATTCATCAACCCTCCAGAGAGCCTCAGCAGTTCTGGACTGCTAACCGAGGGTTTCTAACGATACCTTATAAACGTTATCTGCAAAGAACAAAGGTTTAGAACTTTTGGTTAAAATGGGAGTATCTAATTTGTCCAGCAGTCCAAAAAAGCGGGCATCAAAGTTCCTTCTCGTTGAAAAGCTCCCAAAAATCTTCTAAAAATCTTAGAATGAGAATAGTAAAAGAAGCAGAAACTTCGACTAATAGATGGATATTCTCTTGACACCTTCGAGCTTGGAGAGCTCGTTGATTAAGTCCCCAGGTACGGGTCTCTCGGTGATTATCGTGAGAGTCGCCTCGGGGTAAAGTTCAGGGTCTTCGGCGACTACCTGTATGATGTTTATGTCGTGCTCCGCTATCTTCTGAGCTATCTTCGCGAGTATTCCTACTGCCCTGGGTTCGGGTTCTATCTCGATGACGCCATAACCGACGTGCCTGCCGACATACTTCATGTGAACTGTCGGCTCAAGGTTCGTGTATATGTCTCTCAGCTCCGGTATCTTGAGTATCATTCCAACCGTCTCTTTAACTACTCTCCTGTCAACATCGAGGGCCTTGGCTATCTTGGTATACGGGACTTCAATGTCCCCAGCTTTTATCTTCATGTCGTCAGAGACCCTGAGACCGTACTTCAGAAGGGTTTTTGCTATAAGTTTCCTCACAGGATATTCATCAAAGTAGTGTTCGATCCGTCCCCACATATCTAATCACCCACTTAAGTTCATCATTAGACTTTTTGCATCATTAATATTAAAATGTTTCCATGCCCGCATAATGACAATCCAAAGGGTTTAAAAATTTTGAGGATGGATAAAACCTCCATCGTCGGATTTTTAAAAGCTGGAAAGAAACCCACGGACATGATTGAAGTCTCACTGCCTCACGTGACCTTTGAAGATGTTGGCGAGAGCATAAGGCTGGTGTGGAGGGAGACACTTTACGCGGACTTTGACAAAAAAGAGCTCGTTAAGGTTATCAAGCGTAAGTATCGCATAACTCCCGAACTTGTTGTGAAAGAGGGGAGGCTTTTCATAGACACCGATTACCCCGGAATTGAGAAGTACATTGCGATCTACATCCAGAACAACCTCGGGGCGCTCCTCAGGAACAGGTACACGAAGAGGAAGGTTCTCTACATCCACGAGGGGCTCGATGTTCCTCTCCTCGGCTACAATGCATTCGGGCTTATTGATAGGGGGACTAACCTAATCCAAGTCAGGGGAGTGAGCGGCTGCAACCTAAGCTGCGTTTTCTGTTCCGTTGATGAGGGGCCGTATTCGAGGACGAGGAAGCTCGACTATGTCGTTGACATTGACTACCTTATGAAGTGGTTCGACGAAGTTGCTCGAATAAAAGGAAAAGGTCTCGAGGCCCACCTCGACGGTCAGGGTGAACCTCTCATCTATCCCTTCCGGGTAGAGCTCGTCCAGGCCCTCCGCGAGCATCCAAACGTTTCGGTAATCTCCATGCAGAGCAATGGAACACTCCTGAACGACAAGCTCGTTGAAGAGCTGGCAGAGGCGGGACTTGATAGGGTAAACCTCTCAATTCACTCCCTCGACCCTGACAAGGCAAAGATGCTTATGGGGATGAAAAGCTACGACCTCCAGCACGTCCTAGACATGACAGAGGCTCTTGTAAACGCTGGGATAGACGTTCTCATTGCGCCGGTCATAATTTTTGGTGTGAATGACGACGAGGCTGAAGACTTCATAGAGTTCGCCAAGAAGATCGGTGCCGGAAAGCGCTGGCCAGCGTTGGGTTTTCAGAACTACATTCCTTACAAGTTCGGCCGAAACCCTGTCATAGCCAGGGTCAAGCCCTTCAAAGAGTTCTACGCCTGGCTGAGGGAACTTGAAAAAAAGACTGGGATGAAACCTCTCGTCTTAAAGCCCGAGCACTTTGGAATGGAGAAAAGAGAGTTTATCCCACTCGCCTTCAGGCCTGGGGAGATCATTAAAGCTGAGGTGGTTCTTCCGGGCAGGATAGAGGGAGAGATGATAGCAAAAGCTAGAAACAGGCTCATCGAAGTCATTAATACTCGAGCGGAAGTCGGGGACAGGATAAGGGTTAGAATAGTGAGGACGAGGCACGGGATATACATCGGAACTCCAGTGTAGTTCAGGATATTCCAAAATTCCGAACAAAATTTGTAACATTGTGAACAATCCAAACTAACTGGACAAACGTTTGTAAAATTTTTAACAAAATACCTATCTAACAGGATAATCTTTAAATACAATGAAAGGTTTAATTACAATTAGGTGAGGGGAATGAAAAAGGCCATAATTTCGATAGTTATGTTAATTTTGCTCATAATGGTGTACACTAATGTAATGTCTGCACTTGGCTCTATCTCCAACGTGCTCAATGGAATCACCAACCCCCTCCAAGATCAGGACAAGCTCGTCAAGACTATCAATGGTGGGAGAAGCAACATATCCCAGCTGAACCCCGCTGGCAACCAGACCGACGTGGAGAATCTAGAGCGCACCCAACTTCTGGAATCTGGGGTGTACACTGTAGACCAGATAAATGAAACAGTCATTAAGGAAGTCCTAGACCCAACCGACTGGTACGTGGGAAACACCGCCCTCAGCTCCGACTACGCGTACAGCGTATACAACGACACGCTGAAAGTAGTCGAAAACTCGACCGAGACCTCAAAGTCAATAATAGAAAAGTTTCTTGGGATATTCAAAATCGGCACAGACAACAACGAAACTCAAAACGGACTGGGACAGCTACTGGAGGATGCCCTAGAAAAGGTTCAGAACATCACCAAATCAACCGAGAACTATCTCGACTCTATATTTGGAGATGACCAGTAAGCTTCTTTTTAACTCTTGCTAGTGATGGAAACACTTTTAAAATCTATGTTATAATTTTCCACAGGGCGATAAAATGGGACCAAGGATCTTTGCATACTTTTTACTCGGGGTTGCGTTCTTGTTTATTCTAATACTTGGCTCTGCCATTGCAAACGAGTCTTCAGTGCTTGCGGAGTACTCCGGGGGAACTTATCACGGCGGTGTCACACTAACTTCTGCATCCGGTAATGAGTGGAAAGAAGCACCTGAGAACCCCAAAGTTGTTTACATATCAGTACTGGCCCCAGAACCCTACGGGCAAGCTATTGAACGGTCAATAACAGAGGTTGCAAAGGTCCACAACTTAACCCCAATTGTGTTGGTGACATCATAAATTACGACCTTAAAGGGAGGGTTGTAATAGCATACTTCCCACTAGTTGGTGTGGACAACAGACTCCTTAAAAAGACTTACAGAGTCTCGGGCATCCTGTATTACTCCTATCCCGGCGATGCTAAGTCAGTGATTGAAGCTATAAACAAGGGAATACCTCTCTCCGAAGACGAAATAGACAAAGCTTCTGAAAATCTGATCCAGAGAAGCATCAGACGGTTGAACAGCCTAAAAATTATGGATCAGACAACAGCCGTTGCTTACTGGTGGAACCTAAAGGCAAGCGTTGGTATGCTCAAAAGTGATGACCCCTACGAGATGATAGCAGCGAGGTCGCCAACGAGTTCGACCAGTTCTTGAAAAGCGATGAAAATGAATAATCAGATAAAACGAGAGCTTTTAACCTTCAGCTCCCCCTTTTCATAGAGTTCAAGCAGTATTTTTGCAATCCTCTCTCCTGCTTTTCCATCTCCAAAGGGATTCGGTGCCTTCGCCATTTTCTCATAGAAGTCCCTGTCCTCAATCAGCTTTTGCAGGTAGTGAAGAACTCTCTCCCTTTCGAGGCCCACTAAGATATTGCCGCCTGCTTTGACCGTTTCCGGCCTTTCAGTATTGTAGCGGAGGGTCAGGCAGGGTACGTCGAGAATTATCGTTTCCTCCTGAACCCCTCCTGAGTCTGTCATTACGGCGAAGGCGTTCTTCTCCAGCCTCAGGAAGTCGAGGTAGCCGAGGGGTTTGGTGATTACAAGGTTCTCTATCGCAGTAACCCGTTCCCAGAGGCCAAACCTCTTGAGCCTGCCCTCTGTTCTCGGATGGATAGGGTAAACGGCCATCATTGGAAGACTTTCAAGGATTTCAACAAGCCTGGTAAGGTTCTCCCTGCTGTCGGTGTTCTCGGCGCGGTGGGCTGTTATGAGGATGTACTCTTTGGGCTTCATGCCGAGCCTTTCAAGGACGTCGCTCTTTTTCTCCGCCACCAGGGAGTTTTGAAGTACGGCGTCAACTATCGTGTTCCCAACGACGTAGACGTTTTCCGTTATGCCCTCCCGTTCGAGGTTTTTCCTGGCCTCATCAGTAGGCGGAAAAAGGACTTCGCTCGCATGGTCAGCGAGGATTCTGTTTATCTCCTCGGGCATCGTTCGATCAAAGCTCCTCAGCCCAGCCTCGACGTGGGCGACGGGTATCTTCAGCTTCACGCTCGCCAGAGCACCCGCAAGAACAGTGTTCGTGTCGCCCTGTACTAAAGTAACGTCGGGTCTCTCGTCCATCAGGACTTTCTCGATTTTAACCATGGCCTTCCCTGTCTGCTCTGCCTGCGTCCCAGAGCCAACTTCAAGGTGGTAATCTATAGGTGGAAGCTCAAGCTCCTCAAGAAAAATCCTGCTCATTTCGTAGTCGTAGTGCTGGCCGGTATGAATGAGGAGCGGCTTAATCCCCATTTCGAGGAAGGCCCTAACGACAGGGGCCAGCTTGATGATTTCGGGTCTGGTTCCAAACACGAGAGCTGGTTTCAATACTCACCCCTCCCTATGCCCTTAAAGAGGAAGCCTCTTGGGGGTCTATCTACGACATGCCTGCCGTCTATCAGAATCTTCGTCCGCATAAGCTTCCCGAGTTCCTCCCAGTCGAGGTTCTTAAAGGCCGTGTGGTCAGTGGCAATAACTGCAGCATCGGCACCGCTCAGAGCCTCCTCCAAGCTCTCAGCACTTCCACCAACAAACGGGTCGTAGCTTCTGACTTCCCCGACGTCGTCCTTTATAGCGTCTATGAAAGCTATGGCAGGGGAGTTTCTCGTGTCGTCGCTGTTTCCCTTGTAAGCCAGCCCAAGGACGGCAACCACTGCCTTTTCAGGTGGAATATTAAGCTGTTTAAACGCGGAGAACAGAAGGTCTTTCGTGAAGAGCGGCATTGAGTCGTTTATCTCCCTGGCAGTTCTTATAAGGCCAAAATCTTCCTTGGCCGGCCAGAGGAGGAGGTGTGGATCCTTCGGAAGGCAGTGCCCCCCCACACCGATTCCGGGAAGGTGAATGTTCACACGCGGGTGTGTGTTGGCTAGCTCTATTGCCTCAAAGACGTTTATCCCGTACTGGTGGGCGATGAAGGCGAACTCGTTCGCCAGAGCGATGTTCACATCGCGGAAGGTGTTCTCCATGAGCTTCACGACTTCGCTCACAGTGGAGCTGGTCTTGAAAGTCCGTCCCTTCACAAAGGAGCAGTAGAGCTTTTCAGCTATCTCCGCACTCTCTGGGGTTATCCCTCCGAAGATTCTGGAGTTGTAGACAAGCTCCTTGAATATTCTGCCCGGCATTACTCTCTCGGGCGCGTGCACCATGTAGAAATCCTCACCTGCCTTAAGGCCCGTTATCTCCTCGATGAGCTTCGCCATTTTGACCGTAGTCAGCGGAGGGACTGTGCTCTCTATCACGACAAGAGAGCCTTTTTTCATCCGCTCCGCGACGGTTCTAACGGCGCTTTCAAGGTAGCTCAGATCAGGGGTTTTGTCCTCCTTTAGGGGGGTCTGGACGCAGATTATGTAGGCGTCCTTGTCCCTTATTTCTTCAGGGTCGGAGGTTGCTCTCAGGTTGCCGCTTGAGACAGCCTTTTTTAGGAGTTCGTCTATATCGGGCTCTATTATGTGAGCCTTTCCGGAGTTTATGCTCCTAACAACGTCTTCCCTTATCTCATAACCAGTGACCTTAAACCCCGCATTTGCGAACATTATCGCGGTCGGCAGCCCAATGTATCCGAGCCCGATTACAGCTATTTCCTTCACCATCTACCACCTGGGGAAGCTATCTTGGACGGGATAAAAGCCTTTTCCAGCCAATGGTTGTGAAAATGTTTTAGGGTGTGAGAAGTTGGTTAGCTATCTATACTTCTCAAAAATCTGAGCTGATTTTGACTGTACTTGGGAAGAGACATTTAACGGCCTATTTCATCGAAAGAAATGGTTAGAAAGCTTTTCTAATTAAAAGCGAAGTTTGGGAACACATAAAAAAACGCCTTCAAAACGGTTTTTCGGAAACCCTTATAATGGACAAAGGCGTCCAGTTATTGGATGGTGATAGAATGAAGGTCTGGGTGGATATAACCAACGCACCTCACGCTCACTTTTTCAAGGGCCCGATACGGGAGCTTGAAAGGTCTGGTTACGAAGTTATAATCACCACGAGGGAGTTTGATGGCCTGACCGGAATTCTCGATATGCTTGGCTTTGACTACTATGTCGTCGGGAAGCACGGTGGGGCCACTCTTGAAGGAAAACTTCTGGCAAGCTCAGAGAGGGTTTACAAACTCAGCAAGCTCATAATAGAGGAAAAGCCCGACTTGGCGATTTACAAGCACTCCGCAGAAGCTCCAAGGGTTGCCTTTGGTCTTCAGATACCCAGCATAGGCTTCGTTGACAACGAGACCGCGGTTGGCCAGAACAAGCTCATAGCCCCGTTCACAAAACTGCTCCTGTACCCCAAGGCGATTGACGCCTACGACCTCATCAAGTGCGGTGCAGACCCGAACGGCATGAGACCCGTTAACGGGTTCTCCGAACTGGCCCACCTCTACGGCTTTAAGCCCGAGAGAAAAGTCCTGAAGGAGCTTGGGGTGAGGCGCAACGGGTACATTGTTATGCGTACTGAACCCATAAAGGCCAACTACTTCAACGGCGACATAAAGAGCATTCTTGAGGACATTATACCCCTTCTTCCAGACATCCCAATAGTTCTGTTCCCGAGAACTGAAGAGCAGAGAAAGCGCTTTGAGCGCTTTGGCAATGTCATAATGCCAGAAAAGCCCGTGGACAGCCTGAGCCTCCTCTACTACGCAAGACTGATGATTGGAGCAGGGGGAACAATGAACAGGGAGGCAATAGCACTTGGAACTCCAACGATCTCCACTTACCCCGGAAAACTGCTTGCCGTTACGCGGTGGCTCGTTGAGCTTGGGGTGAAATTTCATTCAACGGATCCCCTGGAAGTTGCCAGAATGGCGGAACGCATGATAGAAATGAACGGCAGTTACAGGAGCTACATCCGGAGCGTTGTCTCAGGGCTTGAGGACCCAATGGAAGTAATCCTGAAGGAGATAGAAACCTACGAAACCGAGGGAACCTTTCTCGTCTCACCCGAGGCTGGCAACGTTGGGGGTTATGTAAGCCTCGATAAACGCGGCGACTAAGAGCATTGCAAGGACCACCCCATACATCCTGAGGGCGAAGGATGCACCTTCCTTGAAGCCCCTACCTCTGTCCTTATCTTCTACGATTTTCTTATACCAGCATACTCCCGCTACCCCCGCCAGTATAAACGCGGGTATCTCAAATATCCCGTGAGGTGTCAGGCCGAGAACCAGAGTCCGCGGAGGCATACCGTTTTCCCACAGAACTCCAACAACAAGGCCCACAACAAAGCCGTTGGTCATCACGAGTATCGCAGGCCCAATCCCGAAAAAAAGACCGGAAATTAGTGTAAGAAGGGCAACCCATGAGTTGTGGACGAATATAGTAATGAAATTCTTGAACGGACTCTTGGAGAGACTACCCAACTGCTGGGCGATCGTTTTCATGTATTCTACAGCCTTCTCAGGCTGGAGCAATGAGTAAATTAAACCCATGGCTATGCCGACAAAGAACACCATCAGCAGGTAAAGAAAATATCTAGCGATTCTACCCACGTGATTCACCCTTCGAGGGCCTTTTTCAGTGCTATCTTGAAGTCCTCGACGTTTATGTAGGGCATCTCGACGTCGAGCCTCATGGCGAAGAACTCATCTATTATCCCTTCCAGCTCTTCAAGCTTGTGCCCTTCAAGCCTGCTTTCTAGTTCATGAATCGTCTCCTCCGGATGAATGAAGAAATCCCCTGTTATCCTGACGTTTTCGGCCTTTCCGTCCTTTTCGTCGAACTCTATCCTTATGAGGCCCTTCCTGGCCTTGTGCTCACCAACGTGGTGCTTCATTCTACCACCCCCAAGTAAGTTAGTGTAAAGAAGTTTTAAAATGTTGGTCATGCTTCTTTGAGCTCGACATTGCTCGCCCATTGGAGAAAGTCCTCAGCCTCGTCAGAGTATTCCAGGCGTATCCTGGCTGTTATAGAAACCGACAGGCTTCCAAAGGAGTGCTTTCCTCCCGATACTTCGAGAATGCCGTTGGGATACGCCACAAGAGCTACCACCAGTGTCTTTCCATGCCACACCCTACGTGTCCTTACGTATACTGGCAGTTCTTCTTTTATAGTGTTTTCACCTAACACTCCTGGGAGCTCTAGGGGGAACGAGAATCGCCACACAATGTCTTCTCCTGAGGTGTACTTTTCCAGAGGTTCCAGCCCCAGTTCCCCCGCCATAGAGAAAACTTCATCCTCAATGAGCCTATCGACTTCTTCTTCCACCTTCCCGCGGACCAGTGGGAGCACCGTTGATGGAACAGACGAAAGATCTACAACAGCCACGTATCCCACAACTCCCTCTTTCAGGGACACACCCACACCTGCCAGCCGCGAGAGGTTCTCGATGTCGCGAGCGAATCCGGTGTATGAGTACTCCGTTACGGTGTACCTCACCTTTATGGGGCCGTAGGATATGATATTCACCTGTGTCCCTTTGGGGCTCCATCTGTCGGGGGCCGCGAACGGCACAAGGGTTCGGGATTCATCCATTGTGGCCGCTGTTAGGATGGAAAACATGACCACCACCGCCAGGATTGCACCGATAATCTTCAGAGCCTTCATTTGACCACCCCCGCCACGCTCTCCGCGTCGGATACCAGGGAACCATCGTAGAGGTTCCAGCTAATCTCTACTTCAACTTCAACGAAATCGAGAGGGCGGAGTACAACCTTCCGATGGTAGTTCTCGGGAACGGCTGTTATAACGATGCCGTAGCCGTTGGTTGATTCGATAAGGTATTCACGTATCTCCACTTTCACGTTCCCCAGCTCAACGGTGCCGTACTGTGTTCTGAACGTTCCAACTGGGTACTCTGCGTACAGTTTTTTGACTATCATGCCGTTAATTTCCCGCCACTCCCCTTCTGAGACCACAGAGAGTCCCATCTCATCCAGCATCTTCGAGACTTGGGAATCAAGGGCGTTCTTTATTTCCTTCTCGATAACGGTTCCCAGAGCCCATCTGGCCGGTACGTCTGACGTGTCTATCCACCCAACTGCCATAGTGGTAAAACTTGGAATTGCTATGGACTCACTGATGTTGAGAAATTCAAAAAGTCCTTCCAGCTCTTCCGCCCTTTTGCTGTCATACGTGGGTTTCCTGAAGAGCATTATTTTGTAGGGGATCTTCACAAGGGAAAATCCGCTAATCGAAAGTTCATACGTTTCGGTGTATCCATCTGTTTTGACCCACCCCAGGGCCTCGGCCTTCTTGACCATATCCCCAAGCTTTCCAGTGGCCTCCACCTGTTCTCCGCTTCCCCCAATGCACCCTGCCGAGAACACTAGAAGGGCCGTTATGAGCAGGACGGCAACCCTTTTCATACCAAATCCCCCAGATAGAAAAAATCTTCAGGTTATTATCTTTTTTCCTTCTTCTCGCCGCCACACAAAACTTTATAGCCCGTATTCCAAATCACGACCCGGTGGTGAGGATGGTTTACAGGGAAGTCCAGGAAAGGGTAAGGCTCGCACTGCGTCAAGCTCTTGACGAAATGCTCAGCAAGGCTGGAAAGGAGTGGGACGGCGAGATAACCTTCGACGATACCCCAAGCATCGATCTCGGCGACTTTGGAACGGCAGTGGCATTTCAGCTGGCAAGGGTCTTCAGGAAGGCGCCGAAGCTAATAGCCGAGGAACTCATTGAGAGGGTGAAGGAAAAGCTTCCAGAAGGGGTCAGGGACGTCAAGGTCGTGAACGGCTACATAAACTTCCACCTCGACTACGAGTTCTTTGGAAAGGCCCTTGTGAGAGAGATACTTGAGAAAGGTGAGGAATACGGGGAGAGTGAACTCGGGAGTGGAAAGAAGGTCATAGTCGAGCACACCTCGGTGAACCCGACCAAGCCGCTCCACATGGGACACGCTAGGAACTCCGTCCTTGGGGACACAATGGCAAGGATAATGAGGAAGCTCGGCTACACCGTCGAGGTTCAGAACTACATAGACGACCTCGGTGTTCAGTTCGCCCAGGTTCTATGGGGCTACCTCAACCTGAAGGAGGAGTTCGAGAGGATTGAGACCGAGCTTCGCGAGAAGGGCCTGAAAGAGGACTTCATAGACCACGTCATGGGACTGCTCTACGTCGAGGTCAACAGGAAGCTTGAGGAGAACCCTGAAGTTGATAGGGAAGTCCGCGAGCTGATGAAGAAGCTCGAAGAGGGCGACAACGAGATAGCCGAGATTGGAAGGAAGCTCGCCGAGCGCGTTGTCAGAGCACAGATGCTAACCACCTACCGCATGGGCATAACCTACGACCTCCTCAGCTGGGAGAGCGACATAATGAAGAGCGGCATCTTCGGTGAGGCCTACGAGCTGATAGAAAAGAACGAGAACTTCTTCTGGGCAACGGAGGGCAAGTACAGGGGAGCTTTCGTGATGGACTTAAGGAAGCTCTTCCCGGACATGAAGAACCCGTTCCTCGTTCTGAAGAGGAGCGACGGAACGGCCACGTACACCGGCAAGGACATAGCCTACCACCTCTGGAAGTTCGGCAAGGTCAAAGCCGACATGCTCTACAAGCTCTGGGACAGGGTCGAGAACCATGAGACGTGGACAACAGCTCCGGATGGAGAAGAAATGCCCGGAAAGTTCGGAAGGGCTGATATAGTAATCAACGTCATCGGTGCCGAGCAGAAGCACCCGCAGATGGCGATAAAGTACGCGCTCCAGCTCCTTGGCTTTGAGGATGCGGCTGAAAACTTCCATCACCTTGCTTACGAGCATGTTGTGAGGCCCGAAGGTTCTTTCTCCGGAAGGAAGGGAACGTGGGTCGGCTTCACCGTTGACGAAGTCCTCAACGAGGCCGTCCAGAGGGCGAGGGAGCTTGTCGAGCAGAAGAACCCGAAGCTGAGCGATGAGGAGAAGGACGAGATAGCTGAGGCTGTTGGCGTGGGGGCAGTCCGCTACAACCTCGTCAAGTACAGCCCGGACAAGATAATCACCTTCCGCTGGGAGGACGTGCTCAACTTCGAGGGGGACAGCGCACCGTACCTCCAGTACGCCCACGCCCGCTGTGCATCAATACTTCGGAAGGCTGAAGAGAGCGGGGTGGAGACGGACTGGAAGGCCCTGCTTGAAAAGGCCGACTTCTCAGAGCTGACAAACAGGGAGAAGGAGCTGATAAAGTTCCTCGCCAAGTTCCCGAAGGTCTTGGAGAGTGCCGGCAGGGACGTTAAGCCGCACCTCGTTCCAGCGTACCTCAACGACCTCGCAAGTCTCTTCAACAGGTTCTATATGGATCACCCCGTACTCAAGGCCAAAGAGGGTATCAGGGAAGCGCGCCTACTCATAGTTTTGGCTGTAAAGCAGGTGCTCAGAAACGGGCTTGATGTCCTCGGCATTGAGGCTCCGGAGAGGATGTGATTTCCATTTTTGTCTTCTTTTGACTGTGTCCACTCAGAAGTCCGCTCAGTTTACCATCCTTAACCCCAACCCTAAAATACCCCCTTTGACGTAATCCCCCCGGTGATCCTATGCACGGTGTTATAGTCCCACTTGTTACTCCTTTCAACGAGGATTATTCAATAGACGTCTCAGCCCTTGAGGAGCACCTCGACTACCTCCAGAAGGTTGGAGTTCACGGGATATTCATAAACGCGACAACCGGAGAGTTCACAAGCCTCAGCAAGGAGGAAAGGAAGTTTTTGGCCGAGAAAGGCAGGGAACTCGTAACTTCGGCATTCTATCTCGTGGGGGCAACATCATCGAACATGTTTGAGGTAGTTGAACTTACAAAGCACGCCCAGGACATTGGCGCGGACTACGTCGTGATAGCTCCCCCGTATTACTGCCCCCTCAACGAGGAAGCCCTATTTAAGCACTACTCAACGGTCGCCGAGAAAACGGATATTCCCATTATACTCTACAACATCCCCGTCTGTGCGAACTCGCTGAGTGTTCCACTCGTCAAACGCCTCGCCCTTGAGTATCCAAGCATTGCCGGCATCAAGGCCACTATAGACAGCGTGAACTACATAAGGGACGTTATTCTTGATGTGAAGGAGGAAAGAAAAGACTTCGCGGTCTTCACCGGCCTCGACCAGCACCTCCTCAACACGCTGATCCTCGGCGGCGACGGTGGGGTGATGGCGTGTGCCAACTTCGCTCCGGAGCTTCACCTCCGCCTTTACAAGGCCTTCAACGAGAAGCGCTTTGAGGAGGCCTTCGAGTACTCAAGAAAGCTCGCAAAGATTTCAAAAGTCTACGACTTGGCTTCCTCGTTCGGCTCAGCCATAAAGCTCGCGATGAAAGCCAGGGGATTTTCGATAAAGCCCGTCCTCAGGCCGCCTTATGTGATGGACGGAAGGGAAGTCGAGGAAAAGATAAAAGCTCTGCTGGCAGAGGTGCTTGGAAGCCATCAGTGAATCTTGTACCTCAGGATCGCGCCAAGGCCGCCGAAGGCCTTGTAGAACTGCTGGCCTTCCTCAGTATCGAGGGAGATAATCTCCACGTCCGCTCCGCTTTCCTCTGCCATTTTTATTAGTTCTTCCGCCACGTCCCACTTCTCAAAGGTTATGTTCTGGCTTCCGCACTTGGGACAGTGGGTCAACTGCTTCTTGTAAACGTGGAACTCCTGCTCACTCATGGTCTTGAGCTCCTCCCAGCCGCAGTTGTTGCACTTCGCCCTGACGCGAACCTTGTCGTAGCCCTCGCTGATGAGGAGCTTGTCAACTGCCCCGAGCTCAAGAGCCATCCTAACCTCCTTCTCGCCGTAGGCTATCAGGCCTGTGTCCTTTACGAGGTGCCTGAAGAACTCCTGGATGAGCTGGCGCTCTTTAACTGCCTCGTGATCCTTGAGGATGTCGCTGGCCTTCTCAACAAGCTCCCTGAGGCCGTATTCGCCGTGATAGCTGATGTCCACAACACCGATTATCTTCTTTTTCAGCTCGTGGTGGAGGTAGTCCCCCTCAACGAACTCCTCCTTTGTCGGACCCGGGCCACCGATGATTATGCCCTTAAGCTCGCCCTTCTCAAGGAGGGGCAAGAAGGCCTTGTTGGCGTGCTCCCCAATCCTCTTCATAAACTCGTGGGTCTCCTGCTCGCGAATCCTCTCGTAACGTCTCGCGGACTGACCACCGGCGCGGGTCTTTCCGGGGACGTTGGAAGTAAGCTCGTCTATGACCTCGATCCTCTTCCCGCGGAGGAGACCAATTGTTGCCTCGTTCTTCTCGACGGTTATAAGGCCGTAGGCGTCCTTAACGCGGAGCATCTCCTCAAGGGGCTCGGTGACAAAGGTCTGGTCACATCGATAGAGCCTGACGTTGAGCGGCTCGGGTGGAACTATCGCCCAGAGCTTTATGTCGCTCACACCTTCCTGCTCGCTCACGTTTCCAACGAAAAGGGCCAGACCGTTCTCGGGAGTCTGCCTGTAGAGCTTGAGGTGCTGCATTGCCCTTTCGAGTGCGCCGAGGACGTTCTTTCGAGTTGACTTGCTCTTGATGTTCTGAGCGGTTCCATACTCCTCCCTAAGCTGCTGCATGACCTTGTTTATATCGTAGCCGGCAGGAATGTAGAGGCTTACGAGCTCGGTTGCACGACCTCGATAGCTCTTCAGTTCCTCAACCTTCTTCTTGAGTTCATACATCTCGGCAGACTTGTGAGACATGAGCATCACCCCTAACTTCTCTCGCTGAAATAGGCACGAAAAGGGTCTTTATAAAGGTTTGGAGCTACAGAAGGGAGAGCAGGATGACTATGAAAACCCCAGGGATTCCGCCGATTGCCACTATGAGAAGGTTCAGGAGGTTGAGCTGGACGTGAGTTATGCCAAGGAAGTTGAGGAGGCCGATTATCAGCAGACCTGCTATCGTGTTCAGAGCCAGCCACTTGATTATTGCCAGGGTCAGCTTGATGACAATCCATCCAACCGCCATGAAGAGGAAAAGAAGTATTAAAAGCTCCAGCATTTTTCCCACCTCAAAGCTTTTCAAGAGCTTCCTTCGCTATATCTCCGAGCTTGACCCACTTCTTGCCCTCAAAGGGCAGTATCACCTTGTCCTCGACGTCCACGAATTCCCTGACCTTGTCCGACAGCTCGCTCAGGCCAAGTTCACCTATGATCATGAGGGCGAATCCCTTCTGGTTTTTGTCTCCAGTTTCGAGCTGTTTACCGAGCTCATCAACTATCCAGGCCCGATATTTGTTGAGAAGGTCCAGGTATGTTTTAACGACAGCGTAAGCTAGCGTCATCGCGTTCTCCCTGACGTAGGGGTTTCTTGATTCTATAAGGCCCAGGATTTTTTTGAAGGTGTCCTCGTTGAAATGCCCCTTGACAACATCAGGGTTGCTCTCAACGAGGTTTGTTATCGTCAGGAGGGCATCTCCGACAATACCTGGATTGTTTGAAGAAAGCAGTTCGAAGAGGGCTTCTCTGATTTTTTTGTTCTTTACCGCATCCTCGAGCAGTAGGTCGAACTGACTCTCCTCCAACATCTTCTGGACTTTACCCTTTTTGGAGCCGAATGAGAGGAACGCCATTGTCACCACCTTACGGGAATTTGGGAGGAGAATTAATAAGGTTTTGCACGGATCAGCTTCCCAGTGCACATATTATGACCTTGCACGCCTCATCGTTGCCATCCATGCAGTCGTCATAAATCTGTCCCAGGTTCCTTCCGTTTGTGTCGTAGTTGATCACACCTGAGTAATCGCCGGAGTAAGAAGTACCCTGGACTGTGCAGGTGGTCTTGCCGTTCGAGGTCGAGATGGAAACGGCCTTGGATTTGATGTTTTCCCAAGTCCCGGTCGCATTGAACTGGACAATGATGTACTGGGCAGAGTTCTGGAGGGAAAGAGAACTGACTTGCTCGCCGGTTTGAATAGTATGAGGAAGGACACCCTGATTATAGGCGAAAAGCGTTCCAAGAACGAGCACAAACATCGCGACGAGCATGAAGAGGTATTCGAGAGAAGACTGTGCCTTCATTGTCAACCCCCCAACTTAAAAACAAGAAATTAAGAAAAACAAGAGGAACAAAGATCACTGGCTGTTCCACCAATCAATGATAATCTGGCATGACTGCTCACTAGTAAGAGCAGAGATGGTATTTGATTCTTTCATGCAATCCTTATAGAGGTTATCAAAGGTAGCTGTGGACCCACCATTTGGATCATATTTACCAGTAGTTGCATTGTAAGGTATGGTTATTGAAGTGAGATCCTTGTTCTGGGCCTGAAGTTGGGCTTTTATTGTCTCAACTTGGCTCTGGAGCTGCGCAAGGTTTCCCTGCTGGCTGGCCTGGCTTCCGCTCTGGCTGACGTACCTCACAGCTATCAGGATTATAACCAGGGCGGCCGCGATCATGAAGAGGTACTCGATGGCACCCTGGCCCTTCCTCCTCTTGAGTCTGAACATTTCACAACACCTCCGAAGAGTTACTTCATTCTATTTTTCAATTCAAAAACCCTTATATAGCTTTCTACCCAAATTTGAGGGTGAGGCCTTCAATATTGGGCAATCAGCAGGGGTGGTGGCATGAGGTTGCTTAATTTCCAACATGAATCAGCCAATGTTGAAGATTGTACAAGTACTGTGGTTGAACTATCAAATAAGGCCCTCAAATCAACCCATGGGTTCATATCATCCGCAAAGATTTCCCTGAGCTTTGGAGCTTTTATGAACCTCAGGGTTACGGTGCTCATAGATGATGAGAAAGACATGTTAAAGGGCATCATTGCAGAACATTCAACAGGTAAGAACAGGGCCGATGCCCTCAACAAAGCCCTAGAGCTTCTCAACTCGAAGCTGCCGAAGAACGCCGAGGTTGTGGACTTCGAGGTCGGCACGTACGTAACTCCCGTCACGAGGAGGGCCTACGGCGTCGCTGTTGCCGTTTACAACGTTCCCATTGGGAGGAAAAACTTCAGCGAATTCACCACTGGAGAGAGGAGGCATCTCCTTGAGCGTGTTCTGAGGGAGTTCAACTACAACCCGAAAGTGCTGAACATCTCGGAGCTAGCCAGAATGTTCGGAGTATCGAGGGACTCTATATACTACGACATCCAGCAGATACTAAAGGAAAAATAATTGAAAGGCTAAGCCGTCCAGAGCGGCCTTGGAGTTGCTGTAATCACGAATATTATCAGAGCAACCAGAGCCAGAACTATTCTGCCCTTTGAAACAGGACTAACTTCGTCGAGCGCCCCGGGGTTTCCAGCGGAGCCTATGAAGATTATGAGTATAGCCCATATCAGCCAACCACTCCAGAGATAGCTCATCCCAACGAGGAGCAGGGCCACGGCGTAGGTTATCATCTTGTGGGCCTTTTCGCTGATGAACGCCCTCAGGATGTGGCCGCCGTCGAGCTGGGCAACCGGGATTAAGTTGAGAAACGTCACCAGTATTCCAACCCAGCCTGCTATGGCCACGGGATGAAGGAAAATCACGTAGTCGCCCTGTACGTTAAGTACCAGCCTTTGGAGGGCCTCGAAGAGCAGGTTGGTTCCGAAGTAGATACCTCCCTCCGTTGATGGCACCAGGCTCGCAGGTACCAGTACGGAGAGCTTTAGGCCGAGCACCGTCACTGGCACGGCGACTACAAAGCCTGCTATCGGCCCGCTGACTCCGAGGTCTATGGCGGCGTTTCTGGTCGGCAGAGGGGACTTTACCCTGATTACCGCACCCAACGTCCCGAGGATGTTGGGAAATGGTATGAAGTAGGGCATCGTCGCCTTGACGCCGTGGTAGGTGGCCGCTATCTTGTGGCCGAGCTCGTGGGTGCCTATGATGGCCATCACGCTGACCGAGAAGGATAGCGCGATTATGTAGGGATTTCTAAGGCCCGGAAGGCCGTAGTGGTCAAGGGTGGCAATGTAGTTGAGCGCCAAGTAGTAGCCAGCGAAGAACGTCGAGAGTATTGTAAGCACGAGGAAGAGCCAAGGCAGCCAGGGGTTGTCGGGGGGTATCTTTCCCGCCGGAAAGACGAACAGCACGACTCTGCCGTCCCTTTTCTTAAGGGCTGCCCAGTAGCCGAGGTTCCCAAGCTCCCTGAGGACTTTCTCAAAGTTTTTTTCGTAGATGTCAAGAACCTCAAAGACTGCAACGTGTCCGTCAAAGCCGTGAAACCTGAGGGAATAGAACTCATTCAGCTTTGCCTCCACCTCTGGAGGGAGACCGTGGGGTAACTCTCTTAGGACTTCTGGACGGATTTCCTTCTCTTCTGGGCCAGGGGTGCCCAATTCTTCAGAACGGATGTCTGGGGCCTCTGTCCCCCCTACAGCATAGCCAACCAGTATCATGTCGCCGCCGCACTTGGGACAGGCCCCCTCAAGCACGGGTTCCGTGGAATCCAGAACCTCCCTGTGGCCGCAGTTTACACACTCGTATATTCCCCTCGGCATTTGACTTCCCGGAAGAAAATTGAGGGAAGAGTTAAAAACCTACTCCTTATCCTCAAGGATTTCGACCTCGCCGCTGTCGGCATCGACACGGACTTTCATCCCTGGCCTGAGCTTCGAGACGTCAACGTCGTCAACCATCGGTATGCCTGCAATTATTGCACCCGTTGCGACTATGGTCTCGGCTTCTTCGACGATTATCGCTCTCGGCGCTCTGTTGTTCTTCTTGAGGGCATAGATAACATAGGAGCCAACGGTGGAGCCCTTACCCCGAGGAAAGACGAGTATCTTACCTGCTATGCTCTGTCCTCTGATGTCACTCTCTGCGTCGGTGACAATGCCAGTTTCCGGATCAACGCCGCCGAGGAAGGAGAGGGGCTTCCTGGAGACTATTACCTCTCCCTCGGCTTTACCACCAACGATTCTCCTGCCCTTGAGCTTCATCGCAACCACCTCACGGGGCCTCCTTTATCAGGTTCTCGACGTCGTCAAGCCTCACGCTGAAGCCGAAGGAGCGGAAGTAGAAGGCTGACTTGCCGCTGTTTGTGGCTATTCCACTGTACCAGCCCTTTATCGGAGAGACGACGAAGCATGAATCAGGTATGATCTTCCCGTTGTAGCGTTCGATTGTTTCCGTGTAGCCAAGGGCATCCGCCAGAGCCTTCACTGCCCTGCTTGCTGTAATAAACAAGGGTATCTTTAGGGGCTTCCCCCGCATTCTCAGGAGTTCTGCTATTTCTTTGACCTCTGGTAGGGAAGCGTGGGGACAGCCTACAAGGATCATGCCTATTTCGCTCCAGTCGTCCTGGAAGGATTCTCTAACGGCTTTTAGATCAGAGTCCTCGACGGTTATCGTCTCCAGCTTGTCGGCTATAGCGTCCCTGTACTCTGGAGTCTCTCCCTCGACGTGGTAGAGTGCTATCGAGCCGGTAGCGGCCATCGCCGCTCCAAGCTCCTTGAGGAACTCGGTCTTCTCTGGCTTCAGGTTTTTGAAATAGGGGACATCGTTTCCGAGGGTTTTACCAAGGTGGTAACCGAGAGCTGAGTAGTCGGCAAAACTCTTCACCTTGGCCTGAACTTCCACCACCACAGTTGCTTTTCTGTTTTCATCAAGATGCAACCCGTAGTTTGGAGTTTTACCGACTATTGCCGCGGCAAGGCTTGAGGGACCGCCTTCTCGGTTAGTTCTTGCCCCCAGAATTGAGTTTGCAAAGCTGACGGCGGAGCTTTCGCTCCAGGCTACATGATCCCCGAACTTGGGGAGGTTTGCGCCGTAGTAGGGGGTGCAGGTGGATGTGACCTCGATGCCCATTTTTCTGTAAAGCTCAAGGACTTCCATCTGCTTTTCCATGAACTCGTCGTCGCCTATTCCTGCCGGGTTGAGAGTTGTGTAAACGCTGACCTTTGATCCGGCCTCTACAAAGTCCCTCAGGAACTCAATTCCAGCATCACCAATGTTTTTGTAAGAGACCCCTGCAACCTGGGCGCTCTTGATCGGTATGAGTCTGTCTGCACCGTAGATGTCTCCCAAAGCCACGAGTATCTCCATTGCCTTCTGCAGTGCATAGCCGTACTCTCCGGCCAGAATAAGCTCCTCCTCCTTCGTCAGGTACATTCTACCACCGATATAATTAGGCCTGAGAACGTTATAAAACCGCCTCCGCAAAATTTATAAACCCTCTCCGGTTCACTAACTAACGGGTCGAGCAGCGGGGTGGGGCAGCTAGGAGTGCCCGCCGGGCTCATAACCCGGAGGTCGGAGGTTCAAATCCTCCCCCCGCTACCAGGCCATTTTTGTATATTGATGTTTGTGTTTGTTCATTAAGTAGTCCCAACTCATAAAGGGCTTGTGCCAGCTTTTGTTGCCTTCTCTGGATTGTGAACCCTACCTGGAGGTAGTAGTTTAACACGCTTTTTCTCCGATAAACACGGATTTCATACAAATCTTGTTTGTATTCATACCATTTACCACGTATTTTGACAGGAGTTCCCTTTGGTGACCTAAGGTATATCTTGGAGTGAATGTCCAACTCATCCAGCAACTCCGAGCATAGTTCAAGAACATCCAAGTCGTAGTTTGCAGCGCTAACAAACAAGTTTGATTTAGCAGAATTAGAGCTATAGCCGACAGTTCCCTCGCTATCAAAGAATCCCCTCAAAAACTCCCTAGGATAAGCCCTCGCCACATCGAAAAGCCTCTCCTTTGGCCCCTTCAAGAAAGTGAAGAGGCCCTTTCCGTATGCTTCAACGTACCACCGGTTGCTCCTCGTTTTCTCTCGTTCAAAACCGACCGACGGGTTCAGGCCGATTTCTCCTAAAGCTTTGGCGAAGGCCTCTGCAAAATCCTTGTCGATAACCTTCAATCTAATCCCGTACCTGTGGTTGCTCTTCTGAAGCAGGGGCGCATCGCCAAAATAAACTCCAACGATATATGCGAGCGCAGGAGACGAATTGAGGTTTATCCTTTTCATTCTATTGAACGTGTTATGCGTCCCTTTGCACCAACGAAGGACGGTAGCTTTGGAAACCCTAACGTTGAGTTCTTTCGAAATTTCCTTTGTGATCTGCGAGTAGATCAATCCCCGTTCTCTGAGCTCCAAAACTCGTCGATGAACCTCCGTAAGCTCCTCCTGAGACAGCTCTCGCAGGGTTCGCATGATGACTATTTAAACTCGTTGTTTTTAAACTTTATCTAAAAGTAATAAGTTGAATTTGTGAACTAGCGGGGATAACTTTTTAAAGCTTGCTCCGATTTCCGAGCGAAGGGGCGGCTGGCGAGAGCTGGCCGTCACCGGGAGGTGTATGATATGGCGAGGATACACGCGAGAAAGAGGGGTAAGTCTGGTTCAAAGAGGCCACCGAGGACCGCTCCGCCGGCATGGGTTGAGTACACGGCGGAGGAGGTCGAGGCTCTGGTTGTCAAGCTCAGGAAGGAAGGATATAGCACGGCCATGATAGGTACGATTCTTCGCGACCAGTACGGCATCCCGAGCGTCAAGCTGATAACCGGCAAGAAGATAACCAAGATACTCGAAGAGAACGGTCTCGCGCCGGAGATCCCTGAGGACCTCATGTTCCTCATCAGGAGGGCCGTCAACCTCAGGAAGCACCTCGAGCAGCACCCGAAGGACAAGCACTCAAGGAGGGGCCTTCAGCTCATCGAGAGCAAGATCAGGAGGCTCGTCAAGTACTACAGGAGAACCGGAAAGCTGCCGGCAAAGTGGCGCTACGACCCAGAGCAGGCCAAACTCCTGGTCCGCTGATCCCTTTCCTTCTTCTTCCGGTGATGCCGCGTGGATAAGGAGGCTTTTTTGGAGCGCGTTAGGGAAGGGGCCGAGTTAATCAAAATGCACATTGAGTTAGGTCACACGATAAGACTCATCTCCCACAGGGATGCGGACGGCATCACGGCCGGTGCTATTCTCGCGAAGGCCGTTGCGAGGGAAGGAGGGACATTCCAGCTCAGCATAGTCAAGCAGGTGAGTGAGGAGCTTATAGACCAGCTTGCAAGGGAGAAGAGGGAAATCTACGTTTTCAGCGACCTCGGCAGCGGCTCAATTGAACTCATCGAAGAAAAGCTGAACTTTGCCACCGTCGTCGTTGCCGACCACCACCCACCAGAAAAGGACTCGTTCTCAACTGATTCCCACATCCTCATTAACCCGGTCCCGTTTGGGGCGAACAGCGTTAGGGACTTGAGCGGCTCTGGGGTGGCTTACTTCGTAGCAAGAGAGATGAACAGGAAAAACAGGGACATGGCTTACATAGCAATCGTCGGTGCCGTTGGGGACATGCAGGAGATAGACGGGACCTTCCACGGGCTCAACATTGAAATCATAGAAGATGGAAAGGAGCTGGGCATTCTTGAAGTCAGGAAAGAGCTCAGGCTCTTTGGAAGGGAGAGCAGGCCGCTCTACCAGATGCTCGCTTATGCTACCAATCCTGAGATTCCAGAGATAACGGGAGACGAAAGGAAGGCGATAGAATGGCTTAGGGCTAAGGGCTTTGACCCGGAGATGAAGTACTGGCAGCTGAGGGAGGAAGAGAAGAGAAAGCTCCACGAGGCTCTTCTTGTTCACATGATAAAGCACGGAGCACCGAAAGAAGCAATAGACAGACTCATTGGCGATGTTGTCATAAGTCCGCTCTACCCTGAGGGGGACGTGAGGCATGAGGCGAGGGAGTTCGCAACGCTTCTCAACGCCACGGGAAGGCTGAACGCTGGAACGCTGGGAGTTGCCATCTGCCTGGGCGACGAGGAAGCCTACAAAGTCGCCAGAAAGATGCTCGATGACTACAAGAAAGAGCAGATAGAGGCGAGGAAGTTCATAATCCAGAACTGGAACATGGCTGAAGAGGGGGAACACGCCTACGTCTTCTACGCTGGCAAGAACATACGGGACACTCTCGTTGGAATAGCGGCTAATATGGCAATCAACGCCGGCCTTGCTGACCCAGAGAAACCGGTTGTGGTTCTGGCTGACAGTGAAGAGGACGAGAACCTTGTAAAGGGCTCTGCAAGAACCACGGAGAAAGCCCTGAAGAAGGGCTACCACCTCGGGGAAGCGTTGAGAGAGGTTGCTGAGAGACTTGGGGGAGAAGGCGGCGGGCACGCCATAGCCGCCGGCATACGCTTCCCGAAGAGCAGGATAGATGAATTCATCAGGCTCTTCAATGAGGCGCTTGGAAGGCAGGTGAAAAAGGATGGAAGTGAAGGCGAGGGTTGAAATCGTCTGGCACTACGGCGATGAAGCCAAGGCGAGGGCAATAGCTGAAGCAATCCAGGTGGACAACGAGAGCATGCCGGAGGAACTAAAGAAAAGTTTAAATGTGCAAACCCGATGGGTTGATGGAGACGTCATAACAAAGGTTAAATACTCGGGTGAGATTGACACCCTCATCAAAGCGCTCGATGACATTGTGTTTTCGGTCAAAATCGCCGAAGATAGCGTAGAGGTGTGAACTGGAGGTGTTAAGATGGCAAGAGGTAACCCAAGGAAGAGGGCCGCTGCGGCTAAGGATAAGTGGAAGATGAAAGAGTGGTACATTGTTTACGCTCCCGAATTCTTCGGGAGCAAGGAGATAGGCCTCACTCCCGCTGACGACCCTGAGAAGGTTATAGGCAGGGTTATTGAAACAACTCTGAAGGACCTCACCGGCGACTTCACCAAGGGCCACGTCAAGCTCTACTTCCAGGTCTACGACGTTAAGGGCCAGAACGCTTACACCAAGTTTAAGGGCCACACCCTCGCGAGGAGCTACATAAGGAGCCTCGTCAGGAGGAGGACCACCAGGGTTGATGGAATATTCAACATCACCACCAAGGACGGCTACAAGCTCCGCGTTATGGGCATGGTCATCGCTTACAGGAGGATTCAGACCAGCCAGGAGAGGGCAATCAGGAAGATCATCCAGGACATCATCTACAAGAAGGCTGAGGAGCTCAACTTCGCTGACTTCGTTCTCCAGTCCGTCAACGGTCAGATAGCCAGCGAGATAGCCAAGGAAGCGAGGAAGATATACCCGATCAAGCGCGCCGAGGTCAGGAAGATAAAGGTTCTCGCCGAGCCTTCCGCCTGAAGGCTCTCTAATATCCTATTTTTAGCTACTTTTCTAGCCATACCTCGTCAAATTGCTACAAAAGGCAAAACGTTATATTAACCGCTTCCAAAATGGATCGGGCCTTAAGGTCATTAAGACTACACTCCACAACAGTCTGAGGAGGTGATACCTTGAAGTTTCTCGTCAAGACCCAGAAGGGCATGGAATCAGTTGCGGGGAATTACATCAGGGAAGCCCTCCCCAACGCTGAAGTCTGGGCTTCTCCCATGGGTTATTCGGGTCTTGTAATAGTTGAAACCAATGATGAGAACGCGGAGGAAAAAATCCTTGAGATACCTGAAGTGGAGCGTGTTATCCCCGTTCTCGTTGAGACGAATGCAGAGCTTGGAGAGATCGTGAAAGCCGCCAATGAGATAGCTAGTCTTATAAGCAAAGATGAAACCTTCGCCGTCAAGACCAAGAGGCGCGGAAAGCACGACTTTTCAAGCATTGACGTCAACCGCGTTCTCGGTGCGAAGATTAAGGAGCTCACCGATGCCGACGTAAACCTGAGCTGGCCAGACAAGGTCGTCCAGGTCGAGATAATAGGAGACAGGGCGTTCATCTCAGTCCTTCCTGGTGAGGAATACCGCAAGTACACCCCGGACAAGTTCGACGCCAGGAAGCTCCTTTCCAAGGTTACCCTTGTTCAAATGCCTTACTGGGGTGATTACAAGGCCTGCAGGAAGTTCGGTGAGAAGATCGGCAGGGCGGCCCAGGCCTTTGAGGTAAAAGAGCTGATCATAGCACCCAAGGAGAAGATGGACGCCTACGAGCTGATGGAGTTCCTCAGGGGCATCAAGACAGGCCAGGAGAGCAGGTACCAGATACAGAGGGAGGCCTATCCTTGGAAGGTCGAGAAGGTTCCTGTCTCGGTGTGGGATCTCTACCAGGTTGTTAGAGACAAGAGGAGGAACAAGAGGTTGCTCATAATCACCGACCCGAAGGGGCCGACTTTAGCAGAGGTCAAGGAAAAGCTGGCAAGGGACATGCACTACGCCAAGGAAGTTGTTATCTTCATAGGCTCACGGGAGGGCATACCAAGGGGCCTCTTCAGGTTTGCCGATTACGTCATTGACCTAGCCCCTTACATGACGTTTGCGACCGAGCACGGCATACCTGCGACGCTGGTCTCTCTCTGGGAGGTTTATGAGGAGTTCCTCAGGAAGAGTGAAGAAAAAGCCGAGGCCCCCT
Organism: Thermococcus peptonophilus; assembly: GCF_001592435.1. Classification (NCBI taxonomy): domain Archaea; kingdom Methanobacteriati; phylum Methanobacteriota; class Thermococci; order Thermococcales; family Thermococcaceae; genus Thermococcus; species Thermococcus peptonophilus. Next base: position 1,607,446 of record NZ_CP014750.1, on the reverse strand, counting down.
CCTGATCCTTTTCTTTAAATCGGCGTCAGACCCTAAGGTCGTCCTCACCGCTCGGGAATCCGCCGTAGTCATCATCCGCCGGAGTCTTATACCATCTCAAGAGCGTAGAACAGAGCGGCACCGATTAGACCGCCAAAAAGGCTTGCCAGAAAGTTGGTGGAGTTGTTATCTGTGATCCCCTTTTCTTCGAGGGTCGCTCCAATGAGGCTGTCGATGTTAACCCCTATGAACCCGCCGACTGTAACGGCGAGTATCATCTCCCAAGTGTGAGTGGTCAGTGGTAGGGCAAAGAGAGCTATTATCAAAGCCCCGATAAGGGCTATAATCTCACCCTGGAGAGAGACGGCACCATCCGTTCCAGGTGTGACGGGTTTCAAGTTGGTTATCAGCCTCGGTCTTCTTCCGAGAATCTTCCCTAGCTCACTCGCCAGAGTATCTCCGTTCACAGTGGCTATTGAGGCAAACGTTGCTGCCCAGAAAATGTCCTCCTTCACAGCCGTTTCTATCAGAAGGAATATCAGCACAGCCAACCCGTTCCCAAGAACGTTACCAAGGCCTCTTGTTCCGTTGTTTGGCTGTGCAAGGCCTTTTTTAACCTTTTCTTTGTATTTATATTTGGTAGCCAAAACTCCAAGGATAAGGAACACCAAAAGCGCCAGAAACGTCCATATTCCACCAAATACAAGGACGCCTAAGCCCAAGAAGCCCGCGGCTACCGAACCATTGGCATCCAAGGCCCGGGAGCGATATGCCAGGATTCCAAGGAGGAGCACTGTGATTATATCAGCAATGATGTTCAAAGTCATCACCGTCATCTTGGTAGTGCTCTGAAGAAGGTTTATTACTTTTTCCCTATTTGAAAATAGAAGAGGAACAGAGACTAGAGAGTCTCAAACTTGATTGTCTCAGTAATGAACGTGACATCCATGTGGTCTATCGCTGGCACCTTCTTGGAGATCTCAGAGATTATTCTTTCAAGCTCCCTCATGTCCTTCGGCCCAATTACGTGGATCACAAGGTTGTGCGAGCCGAGTGCACGCTGGATTACCTTGACGTGTTCATCCGTCTTGAGGGCCTCTATGGCCTCCCTGACATCCGCCCCCGGCTTCAGAGTAATGCCCAGAACAACGTGAATGTAGCCAAGGGCATCATAATCGGGTATCACTGTGTACTTCAAAATTACACCGCTCTGCTCAAGGCGGTTCATCCTGCGGGAAATCCTCTGCCTTGTTGTGCCAAGAAGCTCGGCAAGCTCCTTGTATGTGAGGCGGGCGTTCTTTGAGAGGAGCTTGAGGATGCGATGGTCAACGGGATTTATTTTATCCGCCATCACAGTCACCCCCTAACGTTTGTTTGAGTTGTTTACAAATGCATATAAAAATGTTTCGTTTTTGGATGTACTTCGACATAATCCAGTTATTAGGGTGCCACCAGAAATCTTGGTAAACTGGCTATTGGATATTCAAAAGTGTTACGGTTACGTGGTTTTACTACGCAGATACAAGAACAAAGATAAAACTATCAGCATCACAAATCTCTCTTTAAGTATTTAAGCACGGTATTGTTAAGGGCTTGGAAGGCGTCAATTCCATAGTAGTTGGCTATACAGAGAAGGGCGTAGAGAACGTCGCCGAGTTCCTCTTCAAGTTTTTCTTTTTTCTCACTCCCCTTAACGCCCTCGACCGCGAGCATGGCATCGGCGAGTTCACCGACTTCCTCCACTAGCGCCGCAAGCATCTGGAAAGGGGGCCAGTAGCCCCCCTGCTTCTGAATCAGTTCATCGACCCTCTTCTGAAGTTCATTCATCTCCAACGAGCACCCCCTCCACTTTCTTTAAGAGCTCTTCAATCCTCTCTGTGTTGGCCTTATAGAAGCGCATCCTGCCCTCCCTGCGCTCCTTCAAAAGGCCGAGCGTCTTTAGTGTACGTAGGTGATGGCTTATGAGGGTCTGATCCTCACCGAGGACTTCAGAGAGCAGGCACACACAGAGCCAGTGGTCGCGGGTGAGCTTCAGAATCTTGAGCCTTATCGGGTTGGACAGGGCCTTTAGGAACTCAATTAGTTCTTTATCAACTTCCGGTTCAAGCTCCGCTTCCATCTCGGGAAGTCCGCATTTCTCGTAGCACTTGAAGACGCTCTTTTTGGGCCTCTCAGGAAGTTTCTCCACTACGTCCCTTACCTTCATATTCCCCACCGAGGAAAATCCTACAGATCCCTAAATAAATCTTTTTCACATGAAATATTCAATCAATGATCTCAATAAAAACTTCTTCTCCAGAGGATGTGTAGGCCCTCACATCGTCCTCGGTGAAGGGCCAGGAGATTATCAGATGAACTCCCCCGAACTTTGAGAAGAACCTCAGGTCAGCCTCAGAGGGCCAGAAAGTCGGTGATGGATGGGAGTGAACAGTCCCCTTTATGCTCTCATCCAGCGGGAGCATCCAGTGGTCGAAAAAGACGGAATTTCTGCCTGAGTACTGGCGGGGAGCTATCAGAACTTCCTCGAAAATTCCGTTCTTCTCCCTCAAAAAGCCGGCAAACTCGTTTGGATAGGCACTCCGGGCTAACTGAAGAAGGTATTCCAGAAGCTCCCTCCGGATTTTTATCGTTTTCATGGGCGGCACCTCAAAATGGGAAGAAAGGTCAGCGAAGCGAAGAGTCATCACCGCTCAGGTGTCCTCGGCATCATCACGCCTTCTCAAGGTACTTTTCGAGGCTCTTGGACGGGACATCTAGAGGAAGCCCTATCTTCTCAAGAGCCACGCGGAGAGCGTAGACCCTAGCGTGCTCAAGGAACGGTTCATCGGCGTAGGCTGAAGGCTCGAACGCCTCGTAGGCCTCCACAACCTTCGGGATGTCGGACTTTTTAACCTTTTTGAACGCCGAGAACTCGCCTTCTATACCCTCAAGGTCTATGTGCGCATACGCGGGAAGCTTCAGAGTGACCGTCTCGTTGATGCTCGCCAGAAGTCTGGCAACGTCAAGTAGGGGCGTTTTCTCGTCTATGATGAGCCTCTTGACAACTATCCACTTTCCATGCTTGGCAGTGAAGTTCACGTGATCTTCCTCGTACGGAAACTCAACGTCAACCCCAGTAAGCTCACCTTCGGGGTAATTAACGGGGACTATTTCCTCTAGTGTTATCCTGACGAGGACAGCCTTTGCTGCATCTACGAGCAACTTCTTGAGCTTTTTGTCTCCTTCCTTGACCAGTGCACCCAGCTTCCTTGATGTTCCAGGAGATTTTAGAGCAACTATCGTGTCGCTGAGAGTGTCTTTTCTGACTTCTTCTGCCAGTCGTCTTATTCCCTCAAGGTCAATGTTCTCTGACATGTAATGAGGTATCCTAGTGTTAACGGAGTTCGCTATCCCTGCTAGGAAGTGGGCAACGGCCTCGTCCTCAAGCTCCGTGAGCTTCTTGGCAACCTGCCAGTCATTATGTTTTGCTGTGAATGCAACGTGCTCCTCTATCCTCATGTTCTCACCGAAGAGAGTTTGATATTTGGCTTTTAGCTTTTTTGTGGAGATACCGGTACCCTCAAAAAAGGTTATAAATTGGGTCAATCCACTCAACCCTAGAGCTGAGAGAGGGAAGAAAGATGGACGACGAGTCCACCAAGGAGAGACTGGTCCCCCGCGAGTACGGAGAAAGTCTCGATCTGGGGATTGATTTCAAGACTACGGAGGAAATTCCAGTACCTGAAAGGCTTATCGACCAGGTCATCGGTCAGGAACATGCCGTTGAAGTCATAAAAACTGCCGCCAACCAGAGGAGGCACGTCCTCCTTATAGGCGAGCCGGGAACGGGTAAGTCAATGCTCGGCCAGGCAATGGCGGAGCTCCTCCCAACGGAAAACCTGGAGGACATCCTGGTCTTTCCAAACCCCGAAGACGAGAACATGCCCAAGATAAAGACAGTTCCCGCCTGCCAAGGAAGGCGCATAGTGGAGAACTACCGCCGGAAAGCAAAAGATCAGGAGGGAATCAAGAACTACCTCCTCATGTTCGTCATATTCACGGTAATACTAGCAATCCTCATGGAGCCAACCGCAACCACTCTCCTCATGGGAATGTTCGTGGTGCTCCTCAGCATGATGGTGCTCTCCAACATGCGCTTCAGGAACACGGTTCTCGTGCCGAAGTTGCTCGTTGACAACTGCGGCAGGACGAAGGCCCCCTTCGTTGACGCCACTGGTGCACACGCAGGAGCACTGCTCGGCGACGTCAGGCACGACCCCTTCCAGAGCGGCGGCCTCGGAACGCCCGCCCATGAGCGCGTTGAGCCGGGCATGATACACCGCGCCCACAAGGGAGTCCTCTTCATAGACGAGATAGCCACCCTCTCCCTCAAGATGCAGCAGAGCCTACTCACGGCGATGCAGGAGAAGAAGTTCCCCATAACAGGTCAGAGCGAGATGTCAAGCGGTGCAATGGTGAGAACCGAACCGGTTCCGTGCGACTTCATTCTCGTCGCGGCCGGAAACTTAGACACCATAGACAAAATGCACCCTGCTCTGCGCTCCCGTATAAGGGGCTACGGTTACGAGGTCTACATGAGGACCACGATGCCCGACACCATCGAGAACAGGAAAAAGCTCGTCCAGTTCGTTGCCCAGGAAGTCAAGAGGGACGGCAAGATACCGCACTTCACTAAAGAGGCCGTTGAGGAGATAGTGAGAGAAGCTCAGAAGAGAGCCGGAAGAAAGGGCCACCTCACCCTCCGCCTCAGGGATCTCGGCGGTATCGTCAGGGCCGCCGGCGATATAGCCGTCAAGAAAGGCAAGAAGTACGTCGAGAAAGAGGATGTCCTTGAGGCAATGAGAATGGCCAAACCGCTGGAGAAACAGCTCGCCGACTGGTACATAGAGAACAAGAAGGAGTACCAGGTCATAAAGACCGAGGGCGGCGAGATAGGCAGAGTGAACGGCCTCGCCGTTATAGGCGAGCAGAGCGGTATAGTGCTCCCGATAGAGGCAGTTGTTGCCCCGGCTGCGAGCAAGGAAGAGGGCAAAATCATAGTCACCGGAAAGCTCGGTGAGATAGCAAAGGAAGCTGTCCAGAACGTCTCGGCAATAATCAAGCGCTACAAAGGGGAGGACATCAGCAGGTACGACATCCACGTCCAGTTCCTCCAGACTTATGAGGGCGTCGAAGGTGACTCGGCGAGCATAAGCGTTGCAACGGCCGTCATCTCGGCTCTTGAGAACATACCAATAAGGCAGGACGTCGCTATGACAGGCTCTCTCAGCGTCCGCGGAGAAGTGCTCCCAATAGGTGGGGCGACGCCAAAGATAGAGGCTGCGATAGAGGCGGGCATAAAGAAGGTCATAATACCCAAGGCCAACGAGAAGGACGTCTTCCTCAGCCCAGACAAGGCGGAGAAGATTGAAATCTACCCGGTCGAGACCATAGACCAGGTGCTGGAGATAGCACTCCAGGACGGGCCGGAGAAGGACGAGCTTCTCAGGAGAATAAGGGAGGCCCTGCCGCTTTATGGGTCTTCATGAATTCTTATTTTGTTTGCATCTAATTAATTGTGAGGTCATCTCCTTGTTCTCTCTTTGAACCTTAGGATAAAGAAGAGAACGACCATGAAAACCGTTACGGCCTCGCTGACCTCAAAGGGCAGAATACCAACGACTCCAAGGGTATAGAGAATGGTTAAAAGGATCACCAGAGCAAGAAGAATACGGTAAACCTGCTTCTTCTTCATCTCAGGCACCTTCCATTACTCCCTAGATAGAGTCTTTCCGAGTCTGAACAGATCAACCCTGGTTATGATGCCAACGATCTTCCCAGCCTTGTCTTGGACAAGAACGGCAGGGTGATCCTCAAGGAGGTACTTGACAACCTCAAGGTCTTCATCCTCATTGACGATTGGGAAAGGTTCTTCCATGACCTCCATAACCTTGTGCCCATAAATGTCGTCGTACTCAAGGCTCTGACGCACAAGCGTCCTCTCGGTGATTGAACCAACGACCTTGTTTCCGGAGATGACTGGAATCTGGGAGATGTTGTGTTCGCTCATAAGCCGGATGACCTTCTCCACGCTGTCGTAGGGCTTGACCGATATGACTGGAGATGACATGACATCCTTAGCCTTCGGCTGGGCCTTTTTGCACTCAAGGAGGGCTTGAAGAATCCGGTTGAGGGTTGAGAGCCTTGGATCAACCTTTCCGGCCTCGAGCTTGGCTATGTAGGCCTGAGTAACTCCAGCTTTTTTTGCAAGCTCCTCCTGTGTTATACCCAGCTCCTTTCGGATTTTCCTGATCTCCCGGGGGTCTATCGGCCGGGGTATGGTGACCATCAATAACCACCAGTTATTGGACGGTGGTGGGTATTATAAGGCTTTCTTGAGAAGTGCATCGAAGTGTGGGCCGGGTACAGAGGCCCGCGGTCACTGCTCCCGCGGGTGGATGCTCCCGGCCCTGTGGGCTCGGCGTGAGCACGCTCCGCTCACGGAACCCGATGCCTTGCGGAGGCGGTTGTACCGAGCCCTGCGAGGAGACTGACTGTCCCCTCGCTGTCGGCATGTTAAAGTATCCGGAGAAGTTTAAAAACATAGCTCAACCGGTGGAGATTAAGATAATACCCATAACTGCCAAGGCTAAGCCTTCGAAGATTCTCCTGTTAGGCTTCTCACCGAGGAGGAGAACAGCCAGAAGTGAGGATATAATCGGGTTTATTGCCGAAACGGGCGCCGCTATCGGGGAACCGACCTTTGAAACTGAGTACACAAATAGGTACTGACCGAGAATCAGTCCGAGCACAGCGGCACCGCTTATCGTTAGAAATTCACCCAGTGTAATGCTCCTAATCTCTCCATGGTACTTCGGAAGAAGGATGGTGATACCCATTGCTGCAAACATCATTCTAATACCGGCAAGTTGAAGTACCGGGACGTCAGAGCTCAAGTAGTCCAGTAGAGTTATTGCCACACTCCAAGATATTGGGGCCAATAGGGCATATACAAAACCGAGTCCATCAACCTGCTCCTCTTCCTCTGCTCTCCTGACTAGTATTATGGCCGTTACGACCAGCAGGGCCCCAATAACCACCTGAATACTGACTTTTCTGCTCAAAAGGAGGACAGCCCACAGTATTGTCCAGAGGGGGTACGTGGAGGTAATCGGTACTGTCCTTGACACTCCCATCCGTTTTAAGGCAGAGAAGTAGAAGTAATCCCCTATAACGAAACCAAACTGGGCAGAGATAAAAGCCACCAGAAGAAGCCTGGGAGAAAGTCCAAAGACTCCCATATTGTTTGTAACGAGGAAAATACCCAAGAAAGTCAGGGCTGCAACATAGAGCCGTAAAATATTCGCACTTATGGGGGACAGCCTTTTTAAACCTATTCTCACAAGGATAGTCGCTGACGCCCACGAAAACGCCGAAACCAGCGCCGCGAGGATTCCAATCATCAGGGAGTTCATGGTGCACACTTGAAGAGACACTTTAAAAAATTATTGGCTTAGCGTTTAGATGTCCATAGAAGAGATGCTTTTATTAGTCTCCCCATTTAAGAATACATTTGATAATGATGAACCAGGCAAAAACTGACTACCGGATGATGAGGATCTTGAGTGCTGAACAAAAAAGAATGGAATCAGCGGAGGATTATGTTGAGCTTCCGCAAGCGGATTGAGATGCTGTACTCACTGGACACCTCTTTGATAACCCTGTTTATGGTGTTGGCAACATCCTCCTTTATTTTTTCATCAGAGACTCCCGAGTACGCACCAAAGAGCCCACCAACTTCTTCCTTTGCGAAGCTGGCCTCTATATCAACATACACAGTGGAACCCTGAACCTCGTGGTTGAGCTTTAACCACTTAAAGGTAACACGGGGCACAAGTTTCAGCTCCGCATGAATTCTAGCCTTGAGAGCATCAATCGCCGGCTCAACCCTACTCTTAAGAAGGGTCTGTTCTGCTTCCTTCTTCTTTTCCTCAGTTAGGAACGCAAGCTCGTCTATTCCTGCCTCCTGAAGAAGCTTCTCTACCTCTTTCTCTAGGAGTTCTTTCTTTGCCAGGATTTCGGAGGCCTTTGCGGACGTTGGCTTCGCGGGGGGTTTAGAAGGAACAGCGCCCTTAGGGCGAATCACCTCAACCGTAACGGTGTGAATTGAAATGTAGCGTTCTATGGCTTTAGAGAGCTCCCTCGCATGACGGGCCAGCACGGTTCTAATAGCCCTCTCTGCGGTGTCCTTATCATATTCTCCCTTCACAACGATTGAGAGATTTATCTCGAACTCATTTCTCCCCTTTATATCAAAGTACGCGCGCTCCACTTCCATTCCTGCGCCTTCAATTTCCTGGATAACAGTTCTGGCAAAGTTGCTGAAATACGGCCACACGTCCTCAAGCACTGACAGCTGGATCTTCTTTGCCCTGTCAACGTAGTCGGTTTTCTTCTTTTCTTTTTCAATTATTTCCCTGGGTTTAGCCTCTTCACCATTGAGAATAACCCTTATGTCCTTGAGTATCGGCTTGTACTCCGAGACCCGAAGTATTATGGGGGCGTTCTTGCTTACTATATGAAAAATCCTCCTCTCCGAAATCTCTATATCCCTGCGGTTTTTGCTTTCCGAGCTCCCGTAGACGGTAACATTGAGGTATACGACGCCCTCACCCACAGTGCCGTCGAATTCAATCTTCCTTATTCTGATTCCACGGATTTTTTCAGAGTCCCTCTGTATAGCCTCAGCGTATTTCTTAAATGCTTCATCCGGGATTTCTCCACTCTCGAGCTTTATGGAAATCTCGGGCTCAGTCGTTGTTTCCACTTTCTGGGGCGCAAGCTCCGGGGGTTTTTCAGCTTTCGGAACAGTTAGTTCTCTTTCAGGAACGATCTTCTTTGGCGGTTGCGGCTTCTCAACGATCTCTGCTTTGGGTGTTCTACCGGCCCCCCCAAAGAGCTCACCGAGGGGCACTTTTGGTGTCTCTGAGTATGCCTCAAGGTTCTCAGCTATGGCAAGTTTTAGTTCTATTTCATCCAGAGAATAAACGTCAACTATCATTGGCTTGCCAAGGAGAGCTCTGAAGAGCTCGAGTGTTTTATCCCCGCCGTATTTTTCTTTGGTATCCACTACAATGCCTTCAGCCGCGAGAACCTTACTGCTATCGAGCAGGAGAGTTATGTAATACTTGTTCTCAGCATCCTTTGAGAAGATTTTAAGGAAGACTCCCCTTTCCCGGGCGAGGGCCTTTTGAATCAGATTGGCTAAATCTATTTTAGACATAACGACCGCGTTCTCCACCAAGGGAGTCTTTGTTGGAAGCTCCATCGGCACCACCATTAGCTATATATATCGCCTCATCAATAGAACCAAATGCCAAGTCCACTTCATAGTGTACTGTGGTAACTATTTAAACATTATTGTCCTACTAGGGTGATGCTGATGAGGATACTAATACTCGGTGGTGGCATCCTGGGACGCCTGATAGCGGAGGCACTCCGCGGTGAATTTGAGGTAACCATCATAGAGAAAGACGAGCTGAGAGCTCAAACCCTGAGTGAAGGCGGGTTAAATGTAGTCCAAGGTGATTTTTCATATACTGCCACACTCCTGAAAGCAGGCATCGACAGGGCAGACCTCTTAGTGATAACTACGATGGACCTCGGAACCATCAAAAAAACTGTTTATGTGGTAAGGAGCAACAACAAGGACATCCCGATAGTTACAGTCCTACCTGAGGGCACAACTCTTGAGAGCTTTAAAGAGGACCTAAAAGCCTCATTTGAGGCCGATTTAGCCATTGACTACGCAATAACACCAATGGATGCTCTTAGGGATGCCCTTCTGAGGGTCATTCACCGCATTGGTGAAAAGAAGAACCTGAACCTCCTCCTCAAAAAGTTAAGGGAGCTTAGAGAGTCCGCCGATACACTTGGAATAATAATGCACGACAATCCAGATCCGGATTCAATAGCAAGCGCCACAGCTCTGGCGGCTATTGCCCAGACGCTTGGATTTAAAACAAAGATTTTCCACGGTGGGGAGATAACCCACCACGAAAACAGAGCTTTCATAAACCTGCTTGGAATTGAACTCACCAAAGTTTCAAGGGGATCGTATGAAATAAAGAGGATGCCATTCCTTGCATTGGTGGACTGCCAGCCAAACGGCAATCTGACCATCCTCGAAGATGCCGACCTCGAGAAGATCAAGATAGTGATAGACCACCACCAGATCCTCCAGCACCTAAGTGAGCTACTGCCCGAAGACGCGTTCACAGATATCCGTCCAGAGGTAAACTCAGCTTCTGCTATCCTTGCGGAATATCTCAGGGGAATGAACTATCCTCTGACCCCGGCTCTGGCTACGGCACTGTTCTATGGAATATACGTGGACACCAAAAAGTTCTCCAAGCTCAGCCCGGTGGATCTGAAGGCAATTGAGTTCCTCGCAGGAAAGGTCGATTACGAAGTTCTCGACAAGATAGAGCACCCTGACATAAGCACCGAAACTGCCGAGATACTCGCAAGGGCAATACTGAATCGCAGGATGTACAAGAACGTCGTTATCAGCAACGTGGGCTTCATAAAGAACAGAGATGCCCTGGCAGAGGCGGCGGACTTCCTCCTTAGGCTGGAAGGAATAACAACCGTTCTGGTCTTTGGTATAGTAGAAGACTACATAGAGATGTCCGCCAGAACTCGCGACGTCCGCGTCAACATAGGGAAAGTCATGAAGGATGCATTCGGGGAAATCGGCAGTGGCGGCGGCCATGCCCGTGCAGGGGGTGCAAGAATCCCGCTCGGGCTCTTCAAGCTGGCCAAAGACAAGAACTCCCTCCTTAGGCTAGCGGAGGAGGCTATAACGGAAAAATTCCTTGAAGCACTGAACATAAAGGAAGGCTAAAGGAAAAGCGGACGATTCCCTGTTCTTTTTTAATTGCAAGAATTACTCCTCTTTTGCCCTTACGAGTATTATATCTCCAATTGCGGTAACGCGGTCGTAGGGGACACCAACCTTCTCACCGGGAAGCACTAGTGCCAGCACCCTGCCGCGGCCCTGATCTATCTCTATTAGAACCTCATCAACATAACCGACGTAGTTGCCTTTTGTGTTGTATATCTGCTTGCCGTATATTGCCGAGAGCCTCATCACCATTGCAATCACCAGGGCAGGTTAGCAATGGACGTATTTAAACGTTGTCTTTTGGAACGCCCCCAAATCGTTCGAACCCCCACCTCATCAGAGCACCAGACACCAAAAAAAGGGCTATACGTCCGCTACCCTTTATCACTGAAAAGAGGCCGCCCTCAGCTTCCTGGAATGGCTCAAATCCCCTAAACAAGAGAAGAGCAGCTGCAAATCCACCAACATAATTAGAAAAGCCCAAAATTGCATCACTTAAATCGGTGGGTTTTGTCACAAAGGCAACTACCAGGGCTAGAAACGCAAAAATGTAATCAAGGCTTTTCACTCCGCCCCCATATGCCCAAGAGAGTATGAGTACCGCAGTGAAAACCACCCCCATCAAGGAAGCCGCAGGGGCAACACTAAACTCAGTCCGCCCGAGATACAATCCGAGCGCAACACCCACAGCCGCACCCAGAAGTATGGAGTAGGACAAGTAATCCCTGCTTGGAGCATATCCAAAGAAAACAACCAAGAATCCCAAAAAGGCTCCCAGCCCAAAGTACGTCAGAACAGCGTTCAATTTGCCATTCATTGAATTACCTCCAGTCGTATCCTGTCCCCATCTTTAAGCTTCAACTTCTCCCTTAAATTTACCGGTGCAATTACCTCCGCTATCCTGGGTGGGTGTATCGTTCGAGAAGGAACGACTATGGCCCCTTCAATGTCCTCTATCCTAACGGGGTAGGCTTTAACATCACCAAAAGTTCTGCCATCTTTGACGAAGCCGGGAATTATTACTGGTCTAATATTACAGACCGCATCAAGCACGGTTTTGGGAAACAGAATTTTAACGTTCAGAGTGCCAGGATACGGCTTGAACCCAAGGTACTCCTCAATGAGAGGTTCGTACTGCTTTACATAATAAGCCCCCTCTCCCAGCCCGGATACAACTTCGCCCACTATCACGCCTTTTGAGAGTGCGTTTGATATTTTGTCGCAGATATCCTGAAGAAAATCGAGGCCTTTTGGGAGAATCTCAATATATGTTTTCTTTCCTTCTGTCTTTCTCTCTATCAGCCCATCATCCTCAAGTTCAGCAAGAAGACGGAGAACAGTCTGGGGGGATGTATTAAGGGCATCGGCAAGTTCCCTTATCGTAATTCGAACGGGCCGTCCTATCGCGTTTCTCTTAGATAACTCAATGAGCATCAATATTTTCTTCATTTTACTGCCACCTTTACAACCTCTGTTGTTACGTTTTAAAATGTTTCGCAATAACATTGTTTGGAAGTTAGATGTTATCCATAGGAGCGGTCTCTATGTCCAGTTACGCTCTCAGGCGAGAAAGGACACTGCAAGAGCCATGATAAGGAGACTTCCAGCCCTCACAATCTCGGCAACGGCGCCGATGCAGTCCCCATTAATGCCGCCAAAATTCTTTAGTGAGAGTCTTATTATGTAGGCCCCAAAGACAAGTCCCAAAACCCCACTCATGCTCAGTGGATCAGTGAGAAAAGCTAGAGAGGAGAGCAGGACATAGAGAAAAACTCCCAGAGCAAGCTGCATCCTATTTATTTTCTCCATGAAATACGCACCCAAACCATTCCCAAGGGGCTTTTTAGTTGCCAGAGCAAACAGCATTGCCGTTTTTGAGTTCAGCTCGGCTAGGAAGAGGGCGTAGAAAGGAAGGAACTGAAGGGAATAAACTTGAAGGAGAATAACCATCACTACCGCAAAGAGCCCGGCTATACCAGTGTTCACGTCCTTCATAACCTGAATTTTCTTCTCTCTGTCACCTTTTGCCATTATTCCATCGGCCCAGTCCGCTAAACCATCGAGGTGGAGCAAACCAATCATCCAGTAAAGGGCAAGAACCGCGAGTAAATTAGCGAGGGGAAGTTTAAGGTACAAGATGAGAATCGGAAGGGCTGAGCTGACCAGCGCCACAAGTGGAAAGGCCCACAGTTCGCTTCGGGCCTTTTCAAAATCCCCTTTGACGGGGATTCTTGTGAGGAATGGCAGGATGTTCCTCATGCAATCACCCGGTTTAATTATCCAAACCGTTTAAGGCTTAAAAACTTGCCTTAAGAACAACGTGTTGGGAAGCCTATTTATTATCCTCCGGTTCATTAACCACGTAATACCCATCGCGATACTTTAAAACCGGCACAAGCTTCTCTACGAGCTCAGGCTTCTTCAGTATGCTCTTTAACCGTTTCTCGTGGGCCTTGAATCCCCTCGATAGCCATGAAGGGTACACCTTCAAGCGCTCACCGCATAAAAGCCCTTTTTCCTCACATCTAACCCACAAATCCTCTGCTCGTGCCTTTCCTCTCTCGTGGGCTTCCAAGTAGAGATCCCAGAGAGTTGGCCTCCTTGTCCATTCAACTCCCAAAAATCCCATTCCACAGCAGTCAATGATTTTAGGCTCGTGAAGGTGGAACAGGCCTTCTTTACACGTTGCAAAGGTAAGTTTTCTTTTTCTTGCCTCTTTCGCAAAGATCTCCGCTTTTTCGAGTTTATATCTGAGGGAAACCTGAATCAATGGAGCTTCTTCGTTTGCCGTTCTCGGGAGATAAGACTCCCACTCCTCATCGTAGACATCGGTGAACTCCGAAAAGAGCCGCTTGTAGAGTCCAAAGGCCTCCCTTTCAATGCGCAGGAACTCGATTATAACCATCTTTGCGCCAGCACTTGAGATTTCGTCGAGAAACCCTTCCACGTTTCTATCGCTCAAGCCCGGGACGAGGGGCTGAATCCTCACCACAACTGGGATTCCGGCTTCGCTCGCTTTTTCCACGAACTTCAATCTGTCCTCTATTGGACTGGCAAAGGGTTCGAGAATTTTGACCTCTGGATAGTCTTTTTTGGCCAGTATGCTTACCTGGAGAACCAGAAGGCCCCTGGAAGCGAGGTCTTCAAGCACTTTGAAGTGCTTCTCAGAGGGATGAAGTTTGGTATTTACGATGACCGGCACGTTGAGTTTGTAGGCCAGCTTTAGGGCCCTAAGAGTTATCTTCGCAGGAGGCTGGAAGGGTTCACTCAGAGTTGAAAACCGGATGGGTGTCACCGAGATGCCGCTTTCAACGAGTCTTCCAAAGGATTTGACGAGTCTGAGCACATCAAAGATGGGCTTTGGCTTTCCGTGAGGCCCCCTGTACCATCTGGCATAGCAGTATGTACACCCAAGCGAACAGGTCGTAAAAACCTCTCCCCTGACTATGCTGTGGCACAGTCCGCTCACGTGACTGCTCGTGCCTATCATAAAGCGCCCAAGCTTCGTCATTATCAACAGGTACTCGTGGCAGGTTTTATAATTTTCACGTCACGAGGATTGTAGGTAAGACAAGAGCAGCAATAAAGTACGATAACCTAAGAACCTGTTTCAAAAACTTTTGTCATGCACCCAGCTATAAACCCGCCGATGGCATCATCAAGGAACGGCGGAAGTTCGGCCAGGATTCCAGGCTTCCTCGTATCGTAGTAGAAGAAGTTGAAGAGCGCCATCTTTCCACCGATGTACTCGGCGATGTTTATCCCGATGAGTTCATCCGCCACAAGGTTCACAGGGTCACCTTCAACTCTGAAACCCTCTTCGAGAAGCAGGGCGGCCATCAAAAGGGCCTGGACGTTGATATCGGTTAGGTAGCGGAGCATCAGCTCTCTGAGCTTTTCTCTGGCGGCTTCTTTTTCCTCCCCTATATAGAGCTCCATGGCTGTGTCGAGCATCCCTTCCAGGGTTACCCCTTTGGATTCGAGCTTTTTGAGGAGTTCTTGAGAATTCATTTTCTCACCAGCCTGAACTTCATCCACCAGTACCTCTCGCTCTCTTCAACGGACTTCACTTCGAGGCCAAACCTTTCTTCAAAGAAGGGAGCTTCCAAGACGACAGTGTGAAACTCACCGGCCTCCCCAACTGGGTCAACGTGAGGGTTGGCGCTGAGAAAATCTTCCAGATCATCAACCGAGCGGAAGATGTAGCCGAGCCATTCCCTTCCAAGCTTTTCTCTGTCCACGGCAATTATAGCCCACTCAAAGTCAGCCCCCAGCATCTCTTCGGCAAGCTCTCTCGTGTTCCTTCCCCAGAGGGGCTCTAGGCTTTTAACTCTAGCTTTCTCGGCAAGGAGCTTTACCCACCCCAGGTGGTCTTCGAGGTAAACATCACCCGCGATGAGATAGTCTACGCCGAGTGATCCTATGAACTCCGCCAGTGCATCGCTCCCCTCCTTCATGTCAAAGGTCAGCAACTCCTTCCCCACTGCATCCGCCAGCACTTTTAACGCCTCAAAGTTCTCCCAGTGGGGCGAGAGGCCTATGCTCGTTTTGAGAGTTAGGAGATACGGCACATCTATTCCTTCTCTCTCTGCAAGGTAGAGAGCGTAAAGTCCGTCTTTGCCGCCTGAAAAGAACGCGACTCCCCTACCCATCAAACCACCAAACATATAAACCCCATGGAGTTTTTATCCATTATGCTCCTAGAACTCAAAAGGCTCAGGAAGGTTGGAGAGGTTTATCTCAACCCAAGGAATCTGAAGACTGCTCCCCCGCTTATCCGGGACTGGAGGGACTTCCTATCGCTTGACGAGAAAACCTACGGAGTTTACGCAAGGACGATCTACAACCCCTCCGAGAGATTTCTTGTGATCGAGAAACAGGATATTAGCGTGGGAAAAGGGCTCATGGAACTCTACCAGGAACTTTTGGAAAACCCCACATATTTCTGCGGCGAAGAGAACTACCGCTATCAGCTCCAGGTTAGGGAGTTTAAAGGACTGCCCCTTGCCAACGGCTGGCCCGGTTCGGGAGTAGTGCTCGTGGGGGAAGCCCCCGGGAGAAGGGGTTGCGGAAAGACCGGGATATGCTTCTACCGGGACGCTTCAGGGATGCTCCTCAGGAAAGTTCTGTTCGCGCTTGGAGTGAACCCCGACTTCGTTTACATAACCAACGTCGTCAAGTGCAATCCGCCCGGGAACAGGCTGAGAGGTGTCCCAGAGGGCGCGCTGGAGTTTCTTGCTGAAGAGCTGGAGATTTTGAGACCAAAAGCCCTCTTTGCTGTTGGTAGAACTGCGGAGAGGGCCTTGGGTGAGCTCGGCTTTGATGCGGTTTACATCCGCCATCCTGCGTGGTACGTGAGGAGGGGCGTTAGGGAACCAAACGAGGAAATCCTCAAGGAATACCGCGTAATAACGGGGGCATTTGGGGAATGGGCACTTTAGTCCTTTTCCTGCTGGCCTTCACATGGGATTTGGCACTCGGAGAGCCTCCTGCGGTAGTTCACCCAGTAGTCTGGTTCGGAAAGATGGCCGGTTTTCTTGACTCCAGATATGAAAGGCGCTCTCCAGTCATTGATTTTACAGCCGGCCTAATCACAGCGCTAACGGTGATTTTCTTAGCTTTTCTGCTTTCAATACTGCCGTTTTACACGCATTTTCCTCTCAACTATCTTCTTGCTGTTTACCTCCTCAAGAGCTCTTTTGCCATAAGGAGCCTCCACGAGCATGTTTCGAGGACGGTAACTAACGATCTCGAGGAGAAGAGAAGGGCAGTCTCAATGATAGTGAGCAGGGACACCAAAATCCTTGACGAGGCCCATCTAAATTCCGCCGCGATAGAGAGCCTAGCGGAGAACCTGAACGATTCTGTCATTGCTCCACTCTTTTATTTTCTCCTCTTTGGACTCCCCGGGGCGGTTGTTTATCGCGCCGTGAACACTCTCGATGCGATGCTCGGCTATAGAAACGAGCGTTACGAGTTCTTTGGCAAGTTTTCGGCGAGGCTCGACGACGTTCTCAACTTCATTCCGGCCCGTCTAACGGTTCTCCTCTACCTTCCGCTGGGTAGAAAGAAAGTTTTGGAGTACTACAAGCTAGCAAGGTTCAAGATAAACTCCGACAAGCCTATAGCTGTGATGAGTGCGGTTCTTAGAGTCTGGCTCGAAAAGCCTGGTGTTTACAGCTTCCCAGGTGGAGAGCCAAAAAACGAGGACATAAAACAAGCTTTGAAAGTTTACTGGACCGTAGTTGCAGAATGGACGTTAATAATTACTATACTGCTGGGGTTGGGGGTGTGTCCATGCTTGAGCCCGTGAAGTTCTCGGCATATCACGGTGGAGCAAGGAGAAAGGAAGAAGGCCTGATAGACTTCTCGGCCTCCCTTAATCCCTACCCTCCGAAGTGGCTGAATGAGATGTTCGAGAGGGCCAAGGAGATAAGCGACCGCTATCCCTACTACGAAGAGCTTGAGGACGGCCTGTCAGAACTGGTAGGAGAGTCCGTTACCGTGACGGCCGGAATAACCGAGGCCCTTTACCTCCTAGGAATCCTCGCGCTGAGGAGAAGGAAGGTGATAATCCCAACTCACACCTACGGCGAGTACGAAAGGGTCGCCAGAATCTTCGGGGCAGATGTTATTAAGGGACCGAACGATCCAGAGGGACTCTCCCAGCTCGTTGAGGAAAGTTCCGTCGTCTTCTTCTGCAACCCCAACAACCCGGACGGGAGGTTCTACAGGGAAAAAGGGCTAAGACCCCTCCTGGACGCCATAGAGGACAAGAACGCCTTACTCGTCCTTGACGAGGCCTTCATTGACTTCGTTGAAAGGCCCGAAAGCCCGGAGGGGGAGAACATTGTGAAGCTAAGGACGTTCACCAAGAGCTACGGCCTGCCTGGGATAAGGATCGGCTATGTTCTGGGCTTTAGCGAAGCTTTCAGGAGCGTCAGGATGCCGTGGGCAATAGGCTCGACTGGAGTAGCATTCCTTGAGTTCTTGATGGATGACATGTTCCAACACCTGAGGAAGACAATGCCATTAATCTGGCGGGAAAAGAAACGGATCGAAAAAGCCCTTGGGGTCAAGAGCGATGCGAACTTCTTCATAAAACACGTGGAAAATGCCAAAAAGACTGTTGAGGAGCTGAAGAAGAGGGGAATACTCGTGAGGGACTGCACAAGCTTCGGCCTTCCAGAATACATTAGGTTCTCGGTCAGGAAGCCGGAGGAGAACGAGGTGCTAATTAGAGCATTCCAGGAGATTGAAAACAAAACACTTTAACGTCAGAACTACCATTCATATTTTGGTGGTCTATGTGCACGAGCTCTACACCATCCTCGCCGAGTACTACGACGCGATCTACCAGAGGAGGGTCGAGAGGGTTAAGGAGGAGATAGACTTCGTGGAGGAGATCTTTAGAGAGGACGCGGAGAGGGAAATTAAACGGGTTCTCGACCTCGCCTGTGGCACAGGCATTCCTACCCTTGAGCTGGCCCGGAGGGGCTACGAAGTCATTGGTCTTGACCTGCATGAAGAGATGCTGAGGGTTGCGAGGCGGAAGGCGGAGGCTCAAGGGCTGAACGTCAAGTTCATTCAGGGCAATGCCCTCGATATAAGCTTTGATGAGGAGTTCGACGCTGTTACGATGTTCTTCTCCTCAATCATGTATTTCGATGATTCTGCAATTCAGGAATTATTTAATTCTGTAAGGCAGGCGCTGAAGCCAGGAGGGATCTTCATAGCTGACTTCCCATGCTGGTTCTACGGCGGGAACGATGGCCCGATAGTGTGGGACGAAAGGAGAGGAGATGAAAGGCTCGTGATAACCGACTGGCGGGAGGTTGAGCCGGCATTTCAAAAGCTCCGCTTTAAGAGGCTCGTGCAAATAATCAGGCCGAACGGAGAGACAAAAGCGTTTTTCGTTGATGACGAACTCAATATCTACACGCCGAGAGAGATGAGACTTCTGGCAACGCGGCACTTCCATGAGGTCAAAATCTACGGGAACCTGAGGAGGAGCCTCGCCCCCAATGATAGGAGGTACTGGCTGGTGGCCGTGAAGTGACCCAAACTTTTTTAAACCTCCTGTCCATTTTCATACCCCGGTGGTGCCTATCGTCCACCGTAACACCGATTTCAACCCATGAATTTCAGGCATTCCACCCTTCTGGGTTAGTTCAGGTTCCGGCACCACCGCGGCTAAGGTTTTTAAAAGGCCCTTCTGAGGTTATCCCATCTTTAGAAAACCCAAAAGGTGATGCCCATGCTCCCCAAAAACTACGACCCCAACGAGATTGAGCCCAAGTGGCAGAAGTTCTGGCTCGATGAGAAGATATATAAGTACGAACTGGACGAAAAGAGGCCGAGCTACGCGATTGATACACCCCCACCGTTCACGAGCGGGACACTCCATCTCGGCCACGTTCTCAGCCACACCTGGATCGACATTATAGCTAGGTATAAGAGGATGACCGGCTACAACGTGCTCTTTCCCCAGGGATTCGACAACCACGGACTCCCGACCGAGCTGAAAGTCGAGAAGGAGTTCGGAATAAGCAAGGACCAGCCCGAGCTCTTCCTTAAGAAGTGCATCGAGTGGACCTGGCAGGCCATCGAAGCTATGAGGAACCAGTTCATAAGGATAGGCTATTCCGCCGACTGGGATCTCGAATATCACACTATGGACGACTGGTATAAGGCAGCTGTCCAGAAGTCCCTCATCGAGTTCTACAAGAAGGGGTTGCTCTACCAGGCGGAGCATCCGGTTTACTGGTGCCCGAGATGTAGGACGAGCTTAGCTAAGGCTGAAGTTGGCTACGTTGAAGAGGAGGGCTTCCTCTACTATATCAAGCTTCCACTGGCGGACGGCTCCGGCTACGTTCCAATAGCCACCACCAGACCTGAGCTCATGCCCGCTTGTGTTGCCGTCTTCGTTCACCCAGATGATGAACGCTACAAGGACGTTGTCGGCAAGAAGGTTAAGCTCCCGATATTCGAGAGGGAAGTTCCCGTTCTGGCCGACGAGGACGTTGACCCGAGCTTTGGAACGGGAGCGGTCTACAACTGTACCTACGGCGACGAGCAGGACGTAGTCTGGCAGAAGCGCTACAACCTTCCGGTTATCATTGCCATCAACGAGGACGGAACCATGAACGAGAACGCCGGGCCCTACGCCGGCCTCAAGACAGAGGAAGCCAGAAAGAAGATAGCCGAAGACCTTGAAAAGATGGGCCTCCTCTACAAGAAGGAGAAGATAAAGCACAGGGTTCTCCGCCACACCGAGAGGAGCTCCTGTATGGCCCCCATCGAGCTCCTGCCGAAGAAGCAGTGGTTCATCAAGGTTAAGGACTTCACGGATGAAATAGTTAAAGTTGCCGAGGGGATCAACTGGTATCCGAGCGACATGTTCCTCCGCCTGAAGGACTGGGCGGAGTCGATGGACTGGGACTGGGTCATCAGCAGGCAGAGAGTCTTTGGAACGCCGATACCCTTCTGGGTCTGCGATAACGGCGAGATAATCCTGCCGAACGAGGAAGACTTACCCGTTGATCCGCGCTTCGACAAGCCCCCGAGGAAGTGTTCCGACGGGAGCGAGCCAAAGCCAGTAACTGACGTCCTCGACTGCTGGGTCGATTCAAGTATAACTCCGCTCATAATCACGAAATGGCACGAGGCCATCAAGGGCGACGAAAAGGCCAAGAAGTGGTTCGAGCACAACTTCCCCACCGCTCTAAGGCCGCAGGGGACCGACATCATAAGAACGTGGGCATTCTACACAATATTCAGGACGTGGGTTCTTACCGGCCAGAAACCCTGGCACGACATCCTCATCAACGGTATGGTCGCTGGACCTGACGGAAGGAAGATGAGCAAGAGCTATGGTAACGTTGTTGCTCCGGACGAGGTCATTCCGAAGTACGGCGCCGATGCCCTCAGGCTCTGGACGGCTTTAGCGCCGCCAGGAGAGGACCATCCGTTCAAGTGGGAGACAGTCGACTACAACTACCGCTTCCTCCAGAAGGTCTGGAACATCTACCGCTTCGCCGAGAGGCACCTTGAGGGCTTTGATCCTTCAAACGCCCCGGAGGAGCTTGAGCCGCTCGACCGCTGGATACTCAGCAGACTTCACAGGCTCATCAAGTTCGCGACGGAGGAGATGGAGAAGTACCGCTTCAACCTGCTTACAAGAGAGCTGATAACCTTCGTCTGGCATGAAGTGGCCGATGACTACATCGAGATGATCAAGTACCGGCTCTACGGCGACGACGAGGAGAGCAAGCTGAAGGCCAAGGCGGCCCTCTACGAACTGCTTTACAACGTGATGCTTCTACTGGCTCCGTTCGTGCCTCACATTACCGAGGAGCTCTACCAGAACCTCTTCCGCGATAGGATTGGAGTGAAGAGCGTCCACCTTCTCGAGTGGCCGAAGTACGACGAGGCCAGGATAGATGAGGAGGCTGAAAAGCTCGGAGAGCTCGCTCGCGAGATAATAGGTGCCATGAGACGCTACAAGAACAGCCACGGCCTCTCGCTCAACGCCAAGCTCAAGCACGTCGCTATCTACGCCACCGATTCCTATGAGAAGCTCAAGACGATCGAGAAGGACATAGCTGGAACTATGAACATCGAGAAGCTTGAGATAATCAAGGGCGAGCCCGAGCTTGAAGAGAGGATCATCGAGATAAAGCCAAACTTCAAGAGCGTTGGGCCGAAGTATGGCAAGCTCGTGCCAAAGATCATCGCCTACCTCAAGGAGAACGCGGAGGAGGTGGCAAAGGCCCTCAAGGAGAGCGGAAAGGTCGAGTTCGGGGTCGACGGTCAGAAGGTCGAGCTGAGCAAGGACGATATCGTGCTCAGGAAGGCCGTCTTCAGCGAGGGAGAAGAGGTCGAGACGGCGGTCGTCGGGGACGCCGTCGTTCTGTTCTTCTGAGCTTGCCTTCTTTACATTTCCTGTTCTTTGGGTCAACTTTTTAAAGCCATTTTCAAAGAGGGTGGAAGGTGAGAGACTATGAAGAGACTACCCGGCAGCGTGAGAAGAGCTATTCGCGCGAGATACTACGACATAGAGCCGCGAGCGTGGATTGGAAAGAGAGGATTAGCCGAGAGTGTTATCGAAGAGATAAACACCCAGCTTGAGAAGGACGGAATCCTGAAGGTCGAGATAAGGAAGGGCGCGCTCATCTCAACCGGAATGGACAGAAAGGCCCTAGCAGAGAGGGTCGCGGAGCTCACCGACAGCGAGCTTATAGACATCAGGGGCAAAAGGTTTATATTGTTCAAACCGAGGGAAGGCTGGGAAAGGTATTTAAGGCGCCTTGAAAGAAAGGCGTCCGCCCAGAGGCGGGAGGAGAAACCCGTCCAGAAAGTCAGGCTCGATATCGCTAACTTCAGGAAGAAGTTTAAGAAGGGGAGGGATTGAAAGATGGCGACTGTCTATGACGTTCCCGGTGACCTGCTCGTCGAGAGGGTTGCCAAGGCTCTGAAGGAGGTTCCCGAGATAAAGCCACCAGAGTGGGCCCCGTTCGTCAAGACCGGGAGGCACAAGGAGAGGCTTCCCGAGCAGGAGGACTGGTGGTACTACCGCGTTGCCAGCGTCTTCAGGAAGGTCTACGTGGACGGACCCGTTGGAATAGAGAGGCTCAGAACCTGGTACGGCGGAAGGAAGAACCGCGGTCACGCTCCGGAACACTTCTACAAGGCCGGAGGAAGCATCATCAGGAAGGCCCTCCAGCAGCTTGAGGCCGCTGGGTTCGTCCAGAAGGTTCCGGGCGAGGGAAGGATCGTTACTCCAAAGGGCCAGAGCTTCCTCGACAAGATAGCCACCGAGCTCAAGAAGGAGCTTGAGGAGCAGATCCCCGAGCTCAAGAAGTACTGAGCTCTCTTCTCATATGTTTTTTGAGAGTCCAAATACTAAATTTGGATAGCTTCATGCCCCCCTAGTTCTCAACCTCCAGAGGAGTATGCCGACCAGAATCACGGCCACCACCGTGAGAACCGCTATTCTAGGGGCGTTCTCTCTCATTCCCGTGTTTAGATCTGAGCAAAGCGGGAGGCCGAGCACGCTAAGGGGTTCATAATACGGTGGGACGATGTAGGCATCTCTCCAGGTGATAAGGAGAAACGTGTTGTTACCTACGACAACGGCTTCGGTTTTATCCGCAAGGGCGTAGCTAATGGGTATCCTTCTGCTGTTGTTTATGATGAGTGCAGTATTATTCTCGTGATCAATTTGAAGGGTTCCAGTTTCGTTATTCAGGATGTATTCGCCATTCACGGGAATATATCTAGGGGGGATCAGGTTCTTTCCCAGATCCCTCTCATCCGTCGTGTTGAAGATTTTGAAGCCCTCATCGGTCAGCTCGTAGGCAGTGAAGCCCTCGGTAGTGGTCCCGTTCTGTCGTATCTCCCACAGGAAGGCAACAAGGGGATGATCATTCTTTCTGTAAACTTGAACCCAAACGGAGGAATGTTCGTTTTCATCTTCCTGGTAGTCCAGCCAGTAGTAGGTTTTCCTTGGAGTTTCGACGGTGTAGTTTCTCCAGGAGAGGGTTCCGTTTCCCAGGATGACGTAGGAACCTTTGTACTCAGCGATGGGGAGGCCATCTATATAGAGGGCTTCTCTGCACTTTCCACTAACCCTATACACAACTGGAAGGTTGTACAACCTAAACGAGACCACCCACTCGTTTTTCTCCCACGACCAGAAACCGTAGAGGGACTTCAGCGGTCTCGACGAGTACGCCAACTTTAGAACTTCCTTTGTGATATCTCTCTTCGTGCCGTTTGTGACCAGGAAATACCTAGTGAGAGTGTATTCTGGAAGGAAAGATGGCAGCTCGTACCTGATTCCATCCTCAACAGCAATATTGAAGGGCGCTTTAACTTCGGGAATGTGAAATCCCACTGGAGTCTCGTTTTTAAGCTCGAGGTCTCCGTTGTGGTAGAGGTAATAGACTGTAGTGTTCGGCAGGATCATATCAACGCGGGCCCACAGGCGGTTTTTATTGTCCAGTCCGAGGTAAACCCACGCGTAGGGGATGTTGCCAGCATTTTCAGGGGCGATTATATCTCTCGCGGCCCAGGCCAAATCCCACTCCCCGGTAACGTTAAGTGTTTTTGGATCGAGCCTGAAAACGCTGTCGCTGGCTGAGTGAGGGGAGGATCCAGTGCTGGCCACGAGGAATATGCTTCCGTCGTAGAACAGGAAATCGCGCGCGTAGTCCACGTACCAGGCAAGGACAGGTTTCAAAACTATGGGAGCGCTTCCGTTGTACACCCCCATGTAGAGCCCGTCGTAAGGATACGCATAGACGAGAGTCAAGTTTCCGGCGTTTGCAACTCTTAAGGTTCCTATAAAATCCAAAAGTTCTTCGCCCTTGAGGCCCTCCGCTTCAAGCTTCCATGTTAGATCCTGGAATTCGCTCCCATTGTACACAAAAAGCCCGTCGTTCTCAACGAGCAACTGGTGACAGCTTTCACACCAGGCTGTGCTGTAGGCACTCACGTAGGATGATGAGAGCACAATCAAAACAAATATGAGGGTAAGCAATTTTCCATAGTGATTCATTTTAATCACCATATCAAGAGTTCTATTACATTCCTAAGTTGTTATTTTCCCTTTAAGCTTTTCGTCCCAATACCTTTTTAACGGGACTTCCAATTTTAACCTGGAGGTGAGAGCATGGCGGAGGACATAGAGGAGATCAGGAAGCGCAAGCTCATGGAGCTCCAGAAGAAGTACCTTGAACAGCAGAAGGCCCAGGAAGAAGCCCTTAAGAGGGAGATGGAGCTGGAAGCCCAGCTTGAGGCTATTATGAGAAAAATCCTCACACCTGAAGCAAGAGAGAGGCTTGGACGGGTCAAACTCGTCAAACCGGAACTGGCGAGACAGGTTGAGCTGCTCTTAGTCCAGCTCTATCAGGCTGGGCAGATAAGGGAGAGGATAGACGACGCAAAGCTGAAGAGGATTCTGGCCGAGATAGACGCCAGAACGAGGAGAGACTTCAAGATCAAGTGGTAAAGGGATCGCATATGGAAGCTTCCATGATCATCAAAATCCTCGACGAAAAGGGAGAGGTGAGTCTGGACACCTGGAAGGTCGTCTCAATAAAGGAGAATGACGATGGGACTGCAGATATACTCTACAAGAACAAGCACGTCGGCAGTGATGGTGATCCTGTCTTCCTGTGGATTTACGCCAACGTAGTTGAGGAAGACGACGATGTTCGCGTTCTTGAGAGGATAACCTTCAAGAAGGAGGATATCCTCTGGTTGGTTAGGTACGTCTTTCCAAAGGTTAAGGTTATAAGGGGTTTGCCCAACAGCCCGCCGGTCGGGGGTGTTTGAGTGAGCGGGAAGAGAGTCTGTCCCGTGTGTGGCTCAACGGAGTTCATATATGACCCCAGCAGGGGTGAAATAGTCTGTAAGGTTTGCGGTTACGTCATCGAGGAGAACGTGGTCGATGAGGGCCCTGAGTGGAGGGCCTTTGATCCGGGCCAGAGAGAGAAGAGGGCGCGCGTCGGTGCTCCCGAGAGCATACTTCTCCACGACAAGGGACTTTCCACTGACATTGGAATAGACAGGTCGCTAACTGGCTTGATGCGCGAGAAGATGTACAGGCTGAGGAAGTGGCAGTCCCGCCTCAGGGTAAGCGATGCAGCAGAGAGAAATCTTGCCTTTGCCCTGAGCGAACTTGACAGGCTCGCGAGCAACCTCAGCCTTCCAAAGCACGTTGAGGAAGAGGCGGCGAGGCTCTACCGTGAGGCCGTTAGGAAGGGCCTCATTAGAGGCCGCTCAATAGAGGCCGTCATAGCCGCCTGTGTTTACGCCGCCTGCAGGCTTCTGAAAGTTCCAAGGACCCTTGATGAGATTGCCGATGTTTCCCGCGTTGACAAGAAAGAGATAGGAAGGAGCTTCCGCTTCATAGCGAGGCACCTCAACCTCACTCCAAAGAAACTCTTCGTCAAGCCTACGGATTACGTGAACAAGTTCGCTGATGAGCTCGGCCTCAGCGAAAAGGTCAGGAGACGGGCCATAGAGATCCTCGAAGAGGCCTATCAGAGGGGTCTCACGAGCGGGAAGAGTCCAGCTGGTCTGGTAGCGGCCGCGCTTTATATCGCGAGCCTGATCGAGGGCGAGAAGAGAACCCAAAGAGAGGTAGCGGAAGTTGCCAGAGTCACTGAGGTTACCGTGAGGAACAGGTATAAAGAGCTGGTGGAAAAGCTGAAGCTCAAGGTTCCAATAGCGTGATCAACGTCCAAACCAGCTCTCCAGGGTTCTCTGTTTTCCAGCTTTTACCGCTTTCTTGAGCCTTTCAAGGCCGTTTTTGACCCTCTCCTCACTGAAGTCGTGCTCATCGCAGAGGAACTTGAGGATGCCTTCCTCGTCTGGCTCGCGCCACTTAAGCTCGTAGTCGTCCGTAACGGGGGGATTTAAGAAGAACTCCTTTATGGCGTAGAGGTCAACGTCGCTCTCCTTCTGGTACTTCTTAAGGGGGTCTTTGGTTCTCTTAACGATCGTGAGGGCTTTCTTTGGACCTATGCCTTTGATTCCACCAGGGTTGTAGTCCGTTCCAACAAGGATTGCCAGCTCGATAAGCTTCTCCCTGTCTATGCCGAGTTCCTTGAGAACTTCCTCAAGGACAACCAGCTCCGGCTTGACCTCAACATAGACGTTCTTCCCGGGGAGCTTCCTCCTTCCGGTTATCGTGAGGTTTCTCACGAGCCTCGGCGCACCGAAGAGAAGGGAGTCATAGTCCTGGCTTGCTGAGGCATAGACAGCTTTCTTGGCGGCCATGTGAGCCGCTTGAGCCTCTCCCTCGCTCGGAGCTTGGACAACTGGAATGCCCATAAGCTCAAGGAGCTTTTTGGCGTCGTTTATCAGCTGCTCGTTCACCCTCGTGGCACGCATCGCATACTTCTTGGCCTCCTCAAGGTCACCTTTTTCAAGGGCTTCATACCACTTTTCCTCGGCTTCTTCTCTAGCCTCACGCCTCTTCTCAAGCTCCTTCTTCTTGAACTCCGGAGGTTCGCCATCGAAGACGTAGGCCGGCTTTATACCGGCTTCCATCAGGTTGATGGTTCTGTAGAAAAAGCCGCTGAGATGAGAAGTTATCCTCCCCTGTGAATCCATTAGTGGAGTCCCATCGCGCTGCCTTATCGTTGAGAGGAACTGGTACATGGCGTTGAAAGCGTCTATGGCAACCTTCTTGCCGTAGAGGTTTTCCAGCTCTATCTCCTTCCGCGGTATCAGCTCACCGATCTGGACTCCCATTCTCACCACCAGAGAGGATAGGAAAAAGGAGTATTTAGGCTTTGCCTCAGCCTGCCAGCTGTACACTACTTCAAAGTTTGAAGAGTCACCCAAACAGCGTGACTTCAACCTCTTCTCCAGCCTCAAGTATTTCAACTGTCTCCGGGACTTCTATGAAACCGTCAGCATCTACAAAGCTGGTCACTGCACCACTGCCCTTTAAAATGGGAACTGCCTTCTCTCCCTCGATCCTGACAGGAAGGAACTGCCTTCTACCTTTGACAGAGAAAACCTTGTGGGCGAGCCTCTTCTTGACCTTCCTGATCTCAGCTTCCCTCCCAATCAGCTTCCTCAGGAGCGGTGCCACAAGGAGCGTGAAGTTTGTCAGACAGCTCGTAGGGTAGCCCGGAAGTCCAAAGATTGGCTTGCCGTTTATCTCCCCGATTATCGTTGGCTTCCCAGGCTGTATTGCTATCCCATGGATGTAAACTCTGCCAAGCTCCTCAATTATTGAGCTCGTCAGGTCCCTTATTCCTCCACTAGCACCACCGCTGAGGAGGACGATATCACAGCACTCAAGTCCTTTGAGTATCAGGTTCTTCAGGCTATCTCGGTCGTCCCTCGCTATGCCGAGGAAGACTCCTTCCCCTCCGAGCTCCCTGACGGCGTCGGTTATAGCCCTTCCGTTGATGTCGTAAATTTTGCCCGGCCTGAGTTCTTCCCCAGGGAGGACTATCTCGTTCCCTGTGCTTATCACTGCCACCCTGGGCTTTCTAAACACTGGCACTTCAGAGAGACCCACAGCTGAAAGAAGGGCTGTCTCCTTGAAGCCCAGTCTCGTGCCCCTCTTCAAGAGGAGCTTGCCCTTCGGAATGTCAGTTCCAGCCTTCATCACCCCGAGGCCAGGATAAGCAGGCTTGTAGATGATGACAGTGTCCCCCTCCCTCTCAACGTCCTCGAACTGAATGACCGCATCGGCGCTCTCAGGGAGGGGTGCACCAGTGGAGATATAGACGGCCTCACCCTCCTTCGGCTGAACTGAGGGAGTATCTCCTGCGTTTATCTCGCCCACAATCTTCAGCTTCACTGGTTGGCTCTCGCTCGCCATAAACGTGTCTTGGGCCCGTACTGCGTAGCCGTCCACGGTGGCCCTGTCAAAGGGGGGAACGTCTATTGGGGATACAACATCCTCAGCGAGAACCCTGCCGAGTGCATCCCCAAGCGGAACCCTCTCAACCTTCGGTTCAAAGTTGAAGGACTCGATGACTTTTATCGCCTTTTCCAGCGGAACCACCTTAAGGAACGCCATTTCTACCACCGAAGTTAATGGTCCCATAGCCTATAAATCGATTGCGTAAACGGAATGGCTTAACAGAACCACTAAAAAACGACGGCATAACCGAAGAGGGGTGAGACGATGAGGGTATACCACCTATATTCCGGTGGCAAGGACTCCAGCTTGGCGGCGTGGATACTGACGAGAATAGGGTACGAGGTCAAGCTGGTTACGGTGACCTTCGGGATGCTCGATAACTGGAAGTACGCAGAGGAAACAGCCAGAAGGCTCGGTTTCAAGCATGAAATTCTCAAGCTCCCTCGGGAACTCCTTGAGAGGGCCGCCGAAATGGCAGTTGAAGACGGAAGACCTGGAAGGGCGATTCAGTTCATCCACGAAAAGGCTCTTGAGGCCCTGGCCTCGAAACCTGACGTTGAGAGGGTAAGCGACGGGACGAGAAGAGACGATAGAGTCCCATACCTTGACCTGTCAAAGGCGCGTTCACTTGAGGACAGGTTCGGGGTGGCATATATAAGGCCGCTCCTCGGTCTAGGCTACAGGACGATAAACGAGCTCGTTGGACGGCTCTTTGAGGTCGAGATAAGGGAGAGCGAGGAGCTTGAGAAGAGCGACTACGAAGTTGAGCTTAGGCACCTCTTGAGGGAGAGGGGAATCGACCCACTGTCAATATTTCCAAGAAAACATTACCAATCAAGGGTCCTTGGATGGAAGGAAGAAAAGGTCAAAGCTCGAGGCTGAGCCTTCTGACGACTGGGTCTTCGGCCTCCTCAGGCTTTATCTCCTCGATGCTCTCAATCCATATCTTTGTTCTCGGAACCCTGTGCTTGCTCCCGAGGTCAGAGTAAACGAGCTCCCTTACGTGCTCCTCCTTGAGGGCCCTGTACTCTTTGGTGAAGGGCTGCTTCTTTCCGAGCCTCTCAAAGGTACCCTTGACGCGGAAAACCTTGACCTCCATTTTTCACACCTCCTTCCTCCGCCACTACTCAGGCCATTTTTTAAGCTTTGCTTCAACCAAGGAAGCCGAGGGCTTCCTCGATCTTCACTATCTCAGGACCAGTCGTTAGGTGCCCGACAACGACACCATACGAGTTGGCCAGCATGCAAGAGCCAACGAATGGAACGCCCATGTTGGCTGTACCGACGTAGATATCAACGCCGAAGAGGTCGCTCAGCCACTCAAGCTCCTCGTCAGTTGCCTCGGGATGAACAAGCCCGCCCTTGTTCGTGACGACGCCAACGCTGCCGACCGAGTGGTAGCTGGCTATCATTCCCCTCTCGACCTCATCAACGCCCAGTATCTCGCCTATCGCGTTTGCCTCCTCCCTCGTGAACTCCTTGCTGACGAGGGCGGCCTTATCGTTGGTCAGGACAAGGTTGCCAAGGGCTGTGAGCCTGCTCTTAAAGGGGACAACGTCCATGTCAATACCGAACTCGTTGAGAGCAGTTTTGATTCTCTCAAGCTCAGCGTCCCAGATGTACCAAGGGACGATGATTGCGTTGGAGTTGCCGGCGGCGAATATTCCAACTATCCTCGACTTCATGATGCTGGTCTCGATGATTGGGACTTTGAGAACTTCTCTCAGGACTTCCAGCTTCTTCTCACCCAGTCCCTCTCTCAGGAGAAGAACCCTGTCAGTTGCGCGCCCGTAAACGCCGAGATATGGGGAGTTCTCAAAATCGAGTCTCTCTATGTGCATCTCGTCACCTCTAAAAAGTGGTTAAAATCAGGCGAGGGAGACCCTTGCTATCCTCTTCCCCTCGCTCTCCTCGACGACGACCTTGACGCGGAGCTTTCCTGGCGGCTTCTCAGCGCCGCGCTCCCAGATCTTCTCGTTGACGTCGGTGCCGATTATGACCTCGTCAGCCTTGGCGTGCCTGGCTATCCACTCGCGGACGAAGCGGGCAGCCCTGGGTGCCCTCTTCCAGCGGGGAACCCTCTTCTTGATCTTGTTTATCGGGACGACGAATATGACCTCTTCACCGGGCTTGATCGGCATTTACATCACCTCACTCCTTAAGCTTTGTCCTCCTCCAGTGTCTCCTCTTCGGGTGAGTGATAACTTTCCTGTTGGTCTTCACAATAACCCAAACAGGGACGCGTCTGTTCTGCTTTGCAGCCTTGGCGAGCCTGAGCTTCTTCGCAAACGGCTTGTTCCTGGCCATAGTTACACCCCCTCCTTTTGCCTGTTCATGCTTTGGAAATCCGTTTTTAAGCTTTTTTGTATTCATCACTCAGAAGTATCACTCCTCAGGCACAATGTGGTGCTCCCGACACCGGGCCTCGTAGCTTTCCCTTCCCCCAACAAGGATAACCGGCGAATTCTTTGGAGCGGGCTTCCCGTCTATCAATCTCTGGCTCCTCGTCGCGGGCTTTCCGCAGACCGTACAGACCGCCGTCAGATAGACGATGTTGTCCGCCCTCACGAGAAGTTCTTTGGTCACAGGGAACGGATCGCCCTTGAAGTCCAGGTTGAGGCCGCTGGCTATGACGTAAATTCCCTTGTCGGCGAGCTCGTTTAAGGCCTCCACAATTGACATCGGGAAGAACTGAACCTCATCTATTCCAATGACCTCGTAGCCTTCATTGAGCGTTATCTCCTTTATCCTCTCCACTCCTTCCTCGGTGGTCGGCACTACGAAGGCCTCGTACCTGAGCCCGTTGTGGGCAACGACTTCCCTTTCGGAATAACGGTTGTCTATGGCTGGTTTGAACAGCGCCGCCTTTCTCTTGGCGAAAATCTGCCTCTCGACCCTCTTGATGAGCTCTGTCGTCTTTCCGGCGAACATTGGGCCAGTTATGACCTCAAGAAAACCGCCCGGGTGCATCGGTTTCGCCGAGGAAAGTGAAAAGGAAGGGTTAAAATGGTTTGGGCTCAGACTTTCTTCACGATCAGCTTGACCCCATCAACCTTGACAACCTCTACGGTGTCCCCGACTTCAAGCCTATCATCACTGAGCGCTATCCAGTTGTCCCCCTCAAGCTCAACGAGGTAGTGATCCTCGGCTACCTTCAGGACTCTCCCCCGCTTTCCAACAGGGTCAAAAGTGTACTTCTTCTCCTTTGCCCCGATGTCAACTACATCTTTCCTGATGTACCTGCCGACGAGGATATAGGCGAGGACGCCGAAGATCAACGCAACGACAAAGCTTTCCGTGAAGTTCCAGCCGAAGCCTAAGAGAATTCCAAGAACAGCGAAGGTAACCCCTATAGGCGTTATGAAGGCCGTAACCATCATGTCGAGCAGGATTATTAGCAGTCCAAGGATGAGGAGAAAAATCGGGAGGGGATCCATGGCCCCTCACTCCATCATATCTTTGGGCTTTTCAAGCTCTTCGTTGTTCTCACCACTTCCCTGAAGCTCTTCCTTCTCGCTCTCGGGCGGCTTTGGAAGCGGCATGTCCTTGACCTTCTGAAGGATCCTCAGCAGGCCAATTAGGGCCTCTGTGTCGTATGGGACTATGAGGTTACCGTACTTGGCAAGGTCGGGAAGCTTCTCGATGTACTGGAGCGTGAGGTACTTCTCGTCCGCCATCCTGAGGGCCTCGAGAACCTTCCTGATTGCCTCGGCCTGACCCTCCGCTATGAGTATCTGTCTCTGCTTTTCACCTTCGGCCTTTAGAATGGCAGCCTGCTTCTGACCCTCGGCCTCCCTTATGGCGCTCTCCTTCTTACCTTCCGCCAGAAGGATCATGGCCCTCTTCTCCCTCTCCGCGGTCATCTGCTTAGCCATTGCCTCCTGGATGTCCTTCGGCGGGTCTATCCTCTGTATCTCGACGCGGGTTATCTTAACGCCCCAGCGGTCGGTTATCTTGTCGAGCTCTTCCCTGAGGCGGGCGTTGATTATGTCCCTTCCAGAGAGCGTCTCATCAAGCTCCATCTCACCGATTATGGCACGCAGGTTGGTCTGAGCGAGCTTGACGATGGCCATCAGGAAGTTGCTCACGTTGTAGACGGCCTTTACCGGGTCCATTATCTGGTAGTAGACGACGGCATCAACGGTTACGACGACGTTGTCCTTACAGATGACTTCCTGTGGGGGAACATCAATGACGTGCTCCCTCATGTCAACTTTCTTTACTCTCTCCATGAAGGGGATTATGAAGTGCACGCCAGGGTCGAGGATTCTGTTGAACTTTCCGAGCCTCTCCACTAGTCCTTTCTCATAGGGCCTGATTATCTTGACGCCCAGTAACAGCAGCAGCAGTAAAAACAGGCCCAGGACGAGTATTACAAAGGCAGCAAAGCCAGCCATTACCACTTCCTCCTAGAATTTTTCAAATCTCTTTTTGTTGAACTCCTTATAAGCCTTTCCCAGGTTTGTGAGGGTCTACTTTTTAAACCCTGGACGTATTTGTGAGCAGGTGAGAAAATGGGGAGACCCGTCTTCCTCGGAAAGGCTTACATAAACTGGTGCGAGAAGTGCAACGTCCCGCTCATTGGCGATTCCTGCGCTATCCACGGAAAGGAAGGAGTCTTCAGGCTAAACATCACTCCGCCGGGAGATCTGCGCTTCGCCTTTGAGAAAGACATTGAGTTCATCCGCTCAGTGTTCATGGAGCACTACGGCGTTGACATCGGCGAAATCCTTGAAGGGAAGATCGTCCTCCTCAACAAGCTTCCGAGCGAGGATGATGCCTATGAGATAATCCTCGACGGCTACGTTTTTGGTTATGTGAAGTTCGACCCGCTCGAGCTGAAGTGGCACGCGGGGCTGAAGGTAGAGGGAGCCATCGCCCTCTGGAAGCGCTTCGGAAAGAAGATGAAGAAGTGGGTAGTCGTTGATAAGGGAGCTGTAGAGCCTATAAAGAAGGGTGCGAACCTGATGGCTGTCGGTGTGGTCGAGGCTGATCCGAGCATAAGGGTTGGAGATGAGGTCGTACTCGTTACCGAAGATGGAGAAGTTTTTGCCACCGGAATAGCAAAAAAGGACTATGATGCTCTGATGAGAGGCGAGAGGGGAAGCGGCGTAAAGCCGAAGAGGCAGAAGACAATCAACTACCGCGAGGGCAAGAAGGCCACCATGGAGGATGTTCTGCGGGCGAACAGCATAGCGCTCGAAGAGAAGGTCGTAAAGAGCAGGGAGTTCATGAGGAGGGTTGCCAACAAATACTCCGATCTCCCAAAGGCAGTCGCGTTCTCGGGCGGAAAGGACAGTTTAGTGGTCCTTGGTCTGGCGCTGGAAGAGTTTGGGACCGACTTCACGGTCTTCTTCAACAACACGGGCATCGAGTTCCCTGAGACAGTTCAATACGTTGAAGAGCTGAGAAAGGAGCTTGAGCCTAAGGGGGTTAGCTTCATAGTGGCCGACGCCGGCGACGCCTTCTGGAGGGCTCTATACGTCTTCTCGCCGCCGGGGAGGGACTACCGCTGGTGCTGTAAAGTTACGAAGCTCGGACCGATCACGATGGCGATAAAAGAGAACTATCCAAAGGGCGTTCTCATGTTCGTTGGCCAGAGGAAGTACGAGAGCATAAAGCGCTTCAAACAGCCGCGCGTGTGGAGAAACGAGTGGGTGCCAAATGAGATTGGAGCCTCGCCGATCTTCCACTGGAGGGCCATAGAGGTCTGGCTCTACATATTCAGCAGGAAGCTGAAGTACAACCCGCTCTACGCCCGCGGTTTCGACAGAATAGGCTGCTTCCTCTGTCCGAGCGCTTCATTAGCTGAGTTCGAGAGGCTGAAGAGGGAGAAGCCCGAACTCTGGAAGAAGTGGAGAAACGCGCTGGAGTACTGGAGGAAGCGCTTTGACCTGCCAGAGGAGTGGGTGACCTACGGCTTCTGGCGCTGGAAGAGGCTCAGCAAGGGCGAGAAGTCAATAGCGCGGAAGCTGGGTGTTAATATTCCGGAGGAGCGCTCGTGGGAGCCTGTGAAAGTCCAGATTCAAGAGACCGACGATGGCTACGAGCTGACCTTCAACACCGTCCTCAACAAGAAGAGGCTCCTTGAGGTGACCCCAATCCTCGGGGAGGTAGAAGTTGAGGGCGACGTTATCAAGGCGGGGCAGGTTGAGTTCCTAACCGGAACGAGAAGGGCCAGAGCTCCGAATGAAGAAGAGGCCTGGAGCGCCTACTACCTCGTCAAGAGAGCCTACGAGTGCGTCGGCTGTGGCGTCTGCGTCGGTAAATGCCCAGAGAACGCGCTGAGCATAGACGAGAGGAGCAAGAAGATAATCGTTGACTGGGACGCGTGCGTCCACTGTCGCGAGTGCATGGACGTCTGCCCGCTGTTAAAGATCAAGAACCCCGAGGAGGGGAGCCAGCTTTAGGCAGGTTTATAAACCATTTCCCCTTCTTCCCTTCCGGTGAGAGAAATGGAAGAGCTGTTTGTATGTCCCGAATGCGGTAGCGAGAACGTTGAGGTTATCAAGGAGAGGGGGAGAGATCTTACCCTTCGCTGTAACGACTGCGGCAACGTCTGGCACGTTACTCTTCCGAAGTTCAGGAAGGTTCCACTCATCGTCAGCAAGCACGAGAGGAGCTTCAAGAGCGAGGCCGAGCTTCCAGAGGGAGAAGAAATAAAGGTCGGCGACATCGTAGAGACGGAGAACGATGAAGTCAGGATAACCGGGATAGAATTAGACGGGGATAAAAGAGTCAATAAGGCTAAGGTGGAAGAAATCAAGACCCTCTGGGGCGAGAGCTTAACTTACCCAAAGGTCATAAAGGTCTCCATCTATCTTCCAAAGGGCATCACCCAGGCCTTTAAGGTGAAGGTGCCGAGGAGCGAGGAGTTCGTTGTTGGAGAAGTCATCGAAGTTGGAGGCTACACTTTCAGGGTGGAGAAGATAAAGACCGAGAGGAAGATGCTCCACCACGGAAAGGCAAAAGCCGATGAGATTGTGGCCATAATGGGACACCAGATTCCAAAAGCGAGAGCCAGAAGAAGCCTCGAAATATATCGGGGCTATGATGAGGAGTCCTGAGCTGAGTGGATGATGAGCTTGGCCGCTCCTGAGCGCGGCATTTTGGGAATTTTTTTACCAAATCCTATCTTGCTCAAGATCTTCCCAGACGTTAACCAAAAGATTATAAACTTCACAAATAAACTCCCCAAGGGTGAGAAAAATGCCAAAGACTAAAATAAAGCAAGTTGACGATGCCCTTAACGGCGGCATAATGGAGAGCTCCGCCGTTGCCTTCGTTGGCTCACTCGAATACGACAACGTAATTCTCATGCATCAGGTCACTCTGAACGCTCTTAAAGACGGGAAGAAAGTGCTTCTCGTGACGTTCCGTCATGCTCCGAACACCCTGCTCAAAGAGACAGAACACAACGGGATCAACTATGCCCCTTTCATCGAGGACGGTTCTCTGGTAATCCTTGACGGGTACACCAACCTCTACGCTCCTGGCCAGAAGCAGGGAGAAAACATACTTTCTAACCCGCTTGACATAGGAATCACAACGGCCGTAATTAGGAACAGCCTCTCAAGAGGAGAATTCGACGTCCTTGTCATAGACGACTTAACAGCCCAGTACACCCTTCAGCCGAATCCGAAGGGTTACATAAAAACTCTAGTACGTTTAATGAACTCAGTGAAATCCCTCGGAGTAACTGCCATGGCCGCTCTCTGCGGGGATGTGTTCGAGAAAGTCGACCTGGCTGCTGCTTTAATACCCTTTGACTACGTCCTTGAGGTGTCCCGCGGAAAAATCATCATAACACGCTCCATCCAGCCGCTAAAGATAGCAAAGCCCGTTTTCCCATACGTAAGAACTTCGGAGGGAATAAAGCTCGTTCTTGAAGAATACACAACCGTAGAAGGCATTAAAAAGAGGCTTAGGGCAGAACCGGACGGGACTCTGTGGCTTGACTGGGAAAGAGTGGAGATAATCACCGAAGAAAGCGAAAGGGCCACGATAGAGACCGCCTACGAGTTCCTAGGGCCGGAAAAGGGCAAGGAGTTCCTGTACCTCTGGGGCAAGAAGCAGTTTATAGGAATCGGAAAAGACGCAAAAAGGCGTACCGACAACCTGAGGTCTGCACTCAAGGAGATAGCACTTCTCACTCGCTCCAGTGGGGGTGGTACAATCGAGATAATTGAGGTCAGAGAAGACCTCATAGTGATAACTGGTAAAAAGCTCTTTCCAGGAGGTAAGGGTTCACCCCTGCCCTATCACGTCCACTACGCAGGCTCAATAGCCCAGTTTCTGACGGAATTCACGGGGAAGAAGTGGGAGGGCAAAGAAACCAAGTGTGAGGCCATGGGTGCGGATCATTGTGAGTTCGTCTTCTGGCCCGCCGAATAGCGAAACCCTTTTAAGCGGTCAGCCAGACTCGGTGGTGCAAACCAGATGAACGATGAGGTTTCGGAGGGATGAGGATGGCGAAGCCGAGCTACGTGAAGTTTGAGGTTCCACAGGAGCTTGCTGAGAAGGCCCTTGAGGCCGTTGAGATTGCAAGGGACACCGGAAGGATAAGGAAAGGCACCAACGAGACCACCAAGGCCGTTGAGAGGGGCCAGGCCAAGCTCGTTGTCATAGCCGAGGACGTTGACCCTGAGGAGATCGTTGCCCACCTCCCGCCGCTCTGCGAGGAGAAGGAGATCCCGTACGTTTACGTCCCGAGCAAGAAGGAGCTTGGAGCGGCCGCTGGCCTTGAGGTCGCCGCTGCAAGCGTTGCCATCATTGAGCCGGGTAAGGCCCGCGAGCTCGTTGAGGACATCGCTATGAAGGTCAAGGAGCTCATGAAGTGAGCTCCTTTTCCTTCCTTAACATTCACGAAAGGTTTAAGGTCATCTCTGCGAGGGAGTTTTAGATTTAGGGGTGTGAGGTATGAGCGACGAAGGATACCCTGCTGAGGTTATTGAAATCGTCGGCAGGACCGGCGTCACCGGTGGCGTTACCCAGGTCAAGGTTAGAATCCTCGAAGGCCGCGACAAGGGTAGGGTCATAAGAAGGAACGTTAAGGGGCCGGTCCGCGTTGGTGACATAGTCATACTCAGAGAAACCGAGCGTGAGGCCAGAGAGATCAGGAGGAGGAGATGAAGATGGCCCGCTGGAACGTCTGCTCCTACTGCGGAAGGGAGTTCGAGCCGGGAACTGGCAAGATGTTCGTCAGGAACGACGGCAGAGTCCTGTTCTTCTGCTCAAGCAAGTGCGAGAAGTACTACTTCATGGGCAGGAACCCGAGGAAGCTCAAGTGGACGAAGGCCTTCCAGGAGGCCAGACTCCAGAGGGCCAAGAGGAAGTGATTTCCTTCTTTTCCTTCCCGTTTATGGTTTCATTGTACTGGTTCTTGAACTTCCAAAAAACCTATTAACCACCTAGCCAATTAACCCCGGTGTTGCCGATGGCAGACAAACAGATTGAAAGAACCCTCGTTATTCTGAAGCCCGACGCCGTTGTTAGGGGTCTTATAGGAGAAATCATTAGCCGTTTTGAGAAGCGCGGCCTCAAGATCGTTGGAATGAAGATGATATGGATTGACAGGGAGCTCGCCGAGAAGCACTACGCGGAACACAAGGGCAAGCCCTTCTTCGAGCCGCTCATCGACTACATAACAAAGGCTCCAAGTGTTGTTATGGTCGTTGAGGGAAGATACGCCATAAGCGTCGTCAGGAAAATGGCCGGGGCTACCGACCCGAAGGACGCCGAACCGGGGAGCATAAGAGGCGATTACGGCCTCGACGTTGGCGATGCAATCTACAACGTTATCCACGCCTCCGACAGTCCGGAGAGTGCGGAGAGGGAAATAAGTCTATATTTCAAACCGGAGGAGCTATTTGAGTACTGCAAGGCTGCCGACTGGTTCTATCACACCCACGCAAGGGCAAAGAAGGAATATCTGGACAGCATGGACTGCCTGGAGCGCTGATTTAGTCTATTACAATGTCGAGCTTCCCCTTCTTTTCCCTTATAAAGTCCGAATACTCCTTCAGAACCTCGCGACATTCCTCGGGAAGCCTTTTATTCGCCCCGCTAACTGCAACCTTTCCGAGGAGCATGGTGGTCATTAAGATGACGATACCGTAGACTGCTATTGCAAGGACTCCCCTCGGAACGATGAAGAGAAGCGTTGCCGGGAGGAATCCAACGATTAAAATCGCAAGCTTCATTGCTGAGCTTGGATTTGGGGCCTTCAAAATGCATTCTGCAAACTCCCTAGAGCGGGGAAATTCTTTGAGGACTGCGCCACCAATGAAGAGCATTCTACCATCCTTAAAGGCCATAATGCTCTTCTCATCGGTGTAAACCTCAACTCCTTCAAGGAAGCCTGCCCTCTCAACCTTAAGGAACTTTATAGAACTTCCTTTCCTAGGCCAAGTAAAGAGCGTGTAGGCAAGAATACCAGGAACTATCAAAGCAGGAAGCAGTGTAGATGAAAGCGTGACTGCCCCCGCAAATATTCCAAGAGCTAAGTACGAGACCTTGATGTACTCGTCAATGCTCAGGCTCTTCCTCGCCTTGAGATAGGAGTATGCGACTGCCACGAGAGATGAAAGAAAGACCTCCATCCCGGCCCATTGAAGCAGACTGAGACAAGTTCCAGCACAGATGTAGGTATTATCAGGCCAAGACTCCCTAAACGGAACTGAGAATGCATAGGTAAAGACTGGTATCCCAAAGAGAGCCGTGATGACCTCGCTACCCCTTCCCCTCAGTCTACCCACGATGAAAGCAAGAAGGATACCGAGTGAAGTTCCAACTGCAAACTCAATCATCTCACCACCGATCGGACTTACTACCAGGATTTTTAATCCTTCCTCCGGCTAACCTTTAAAAGCCCACGCCGGATTTTAGCTCAGGTGAGAAAAATGACGAAGAGAATTAGACAGCCAATTATCGCGGTTCTCGGCCACGTTGATCACGGTAAGACGACACTACTTGACCGCATCAGGCATACGAACGTGGCTGGAAAGGAAGCCGGCGGGATAACCCAGCACATAGGTGCGACCGAGGTTCCAATTGATGTTGTCAAACAGCTCGCCGGCCCGCTCATCAAGCTCTGGAAGGGCGAGATAAAGCTCCCTGGACTGCTCTTCATAGACACTCCCGGCCACGAGGCTTTCACAAGCCTGCGCGCGAGAGGTGGAAGCCTCGCCGATTTAGCAGTCCTCGTTGTGGACATAAACGAGGGCTTTCAGCCGCAGACGATAGAGAGCATCGAAATCCTGAGGAGGTATAGGACGCCCTTCATAGTTGCCGCCAACAAGATAGACAGAATAAAGGGCTGGGTAATCGAGGAGGACGAGCCATTCCTCATCAACATCAAGAAGCAGGATCAGAGGGCGATGCAGGAGCTGGAGACCAAGCTCTGGGAGCTGATAGGCAAGTTCTACGAAATGGGCTTCAACGCTAACCGCTTCGACCGCGTCCAGGACTTCACCAGGGAGCTTGCGATAGTTCCTATCTCCGCCAAGTACGGCATAGGCGTTCCGGAGCTCCTAGTACTAATAGCCGGCCTCTCCCAGAAGTACCTTGAGGAGAAGCTGAAGATAGAGGTTGAAGGCCCCGCACGCGGTACCATCCTTGAGATCAGGGAAGAGGTCGGCCTTGGAACAACTATTGACGTCATCATCTACGACGGAACTCTGAGAAAGGACGACACGATAGTCGTTGGTGGAAAGGACAGGGCGATAGTAACCAAGATACGCGCGCTCCTGAAGCCGAAGCCCCTCGACGAAATCAGGGACCCAAGGTTCCGCTTCGACCAAGTTGACGAAGTAACTGCCGCCGCGGGTGTCAAGATAGCCGCCCCCGGTTTAGAAGAGGCCCTAGCAGGTTCACCGGTCATAGCGGCACGCTCCGAGGAGGAGATTGAGAAGGCAAAGCAGGAGATACTCAGCCAGATTCAGAGCGTCGTCATAAACACTGGAAAGATCGGCGTCATAGTCAAAGCCGACACGCTTGGAAGCCTTGAGGCCCTCAGCAAGGAGCTCCAGGAGAAGGGAATCCCTATCAGGAAGGCAGACGTAGGCAACATCAGCAAGACCGACGTCATGGAGGCCCTGAGCGTTAGGGAAGAGGAGCCGAAGTACGGCGTCGTCCTCGGCTTCAACGTCAAGGTCAACGAAGATGCAGAAGAGGTTGCGAACGCAAAGGGCGTTCCTATCTTCGTCGGCAACATCATATACAAGCTCATAGAGGACTACGAGGCCTGGGTTAAGGAAGAGGAGGAGAAGAGGAAGCGCGAGCTTCTCAAGAACGTCACCTTCCCCGGCGTGATAAGGCTCTACCCGGACGAGCGCTACGTCTTCAGGAGGAGCAAGCCGGCCATAGTAGGCGTCGAAGTCCTCGAGGGCAGGATAAGGCCGGGTGTGACTCTGATCAAGGAGACCGGAGAGAGGGTAGGTGTTATCAAGTCGATAAAGAACAAGAACGACTTCGTCCAAGAGGCGAAGAAGGGCGATGCAGTGGCAATAGCAATCGAGGGCGCGATAGTCGGCAGGCACATACACCCTGGGGAGACCCTTTACGTCGACCTCAGCAAGAACGACGTCATAATTCTCGCCAAGCAGCTCAAGGACGAGCTTGAAGAGACCGACATAAAGGCCCTCAAGATGACGGCGAAAGTAAAGGCAAAAGAAGACCCGTTCTGGAAGGCGGTTTAACCACCTGATTCCCCGCCTTATTTTTATCCTGACAGAGCAGATACAGCAACATATCAGATTATCAGGGGCAAAAATACTGGAAGGCAAACTTTATCATTTCTATAAGCGAAACCTATTTACACTACTTGATAGTAGTAAAAATGGTGATTATCATGGAGAGGAGACAGCTTAAGTGTCCCCTCTGTGGAGGAACTGATTTCCAAGTCGAGGAGGGCAAACTCGACAGCAAGTGGGGCTTCACTGCCCACAAGGTCAAGATAGTTATCTGCAAGAACTGCGGCTACATCATGCTGTTCTATGAGGGAAGAACGATATGGGACTTCGACTGAAGAAAAAAGGGAAAAGGCTCAGAACTTTTCGAGGTAGATATCCACCCCGAGCGATACTTACTCACTTTTTTGAGTGAGCAGTGCCCTAAGCTTCGGCGCCCTGGCTCCAAGCTCCCTGTCGAGCATGAAGAGGCCCTGGGGGTGATCGCCGATTATCTTGAGCTTGTCGACTATAGCCTTAGTGCTGGCCTCCTCCTCGACCTGTTCCTCGACAAACCACTGAAGGAACTGATAGGTTGCGTGGTCCTTCTCCTCCTGGGCAAGCTCAACGAGCTTGAATATTGACTGGGTAACACCAACCTCGTGGAGGTAAACAGCTTCGAAGGCCTTCAGCGGGCTTTCAAAGGTCTGCTTGGGCTTCTCAATCTTATCAAGCTCGACTTTGCCACCTCTGTCGAAGATGTAATCGTATATCCTCAGGGCGTGACCGAGTTCCTCTTCTGCTTGAGCCTCCATCCATCTGGCAAAGCCGTCGAATCCCATGTCCTTAAAATACGCTGCAATTCCAAAGTAGAAGTAAGCCGAGAACAGTTCCTTGTTGAGCTGCTCATTAAGGGCCTTCAGCATTCTCTCGCTCAACATTACAATCACCTCAACCATTTATTGTTTTCGAACGTTATAAGTTTATCCACCGAACCATAGCAAGGCTTTGTTGAGGAGACAATATCACTGCCAGTGATTGACGGTATGTTAATTTCCCATTTTTTGTGGTGTATATTCGTCAATTTTAAGTTCGACTTTTCTGCCTGTCTTTGTCACTTGTACAAAAGGTATGTTAATTCGGCCAACAAAAGTTCATTAGGAGAACCAAAAAAGTTATATTCCCTAACTTCACTGGACAATAACGAGAACAAACGCACATAACTGGGTAAAGGGGTGGTGCGAATGGCGAAGACGACCTTCGAGGAGGAGATCTACCTCAGGGCCCTTACTGGGAGGGTTGTTGGAAAGGCCCTCGCCGACCTTGGACTCAACAAGGTTGCCGTCGTTGCCAGCAGGAACATAATCTGCTCCAGCATAGCCACAGCTACCGAGGCGACCTTCATAACCCTCAGCGGAGGAGTTACTTACCACTTCCTCGCCGAGGCAGGTAAAGAAGCTGAGGTCGCTAGGCGCGTCAAGGAGTTCGCTCCTCAGGTAACCGTCCTCCAGTTCGGCGGTGAGACCCCAATCGAGGAGACCAAAAGGATATTCGTCGAGACCCTCAGGCAGTTCGCCGAGCAGGATGTTCCTGGGGCATTCGTCATCCACGTCAGAATATTCGCGGCAGGAGGACTCGCCGAGGCCCTCAAGGACGAGAAGATCAGGGAGTACCTCGGCAAGAAGGACCTCTTCGTTTACACCGTCGGCTTCGATGAGGGCAAGGTCTACGTCAACAAGATACTCCTCGACGGCGAGGAGATCAAGCTCGAGAAGATAGCGGAGTACCAGGTCACACTCGAGCACGCCGACCTGCTCAACCGCTCCCTCAAGGACAGGGGCGTTACCTTCGCTTGATAGCACCATTTCTCTTTTCCTTTCTCCAGGATAATTTTTTCCGAATTTTGTTTCTCTTGGGGGTAACTCTCTTTTCACAGGTAATCCAGAAGAGAACAATGGGGCACCAAAGGTTTAAAACTCCAGTGTGGTTTTCAACTTTTGGTTTTGGAAAGGTATAAAGGCCCGGAATACCAAAAGAACACAGGTGAGAGCATGAAGGCTTATCACATTCACGTTCAGGGAATCGTTCAGGCGGTAGGGTTTCGGCCGTTTGTCTATCGGATAGCCCACGAGCACAACCTGAGGGGCTACGTCAAGAACCTCGGCGATGCGGGCGTTGAGATAGTCGTTGAGGGAAGGGAAGAGGACATCAAGGCCTTCATCGAGGATCTCTACAAAAAGAAGCCTCCCTTAGCAAGGATTGACCGGATAGAGAAGAATGAAATTCCGCCGCAGGGTTTTGACAGGTTCTACATCGAGAAAAGCTCCAAAGGAGGAAAGGGTGGAGACTCAATAATTCCGCCTGACATAGCCATCTGCGACGACTGTCTGAGAGAGCTTTTTGACCCCACCAACAAGCGCTATATGTATCCATTCATCGTCTGTACAAACTGCGGGCCAAGGTTCACGATAATAGAGGACCTTCCCTACGACCGCGAGAACACCACGATGAAGGAGTTCCCGATGTGTGACTTCTGCCGGAGTGAATACGAAGATCCTCTTAACAGGCGCTATCATGCAGAGCCAACGGCCTGTCCCGTCTGCGGGCCCTCATACAGGCTCTACACCAACGATGGGCAGGAGATATACGGGGACCCGCTGAGGAAGGCGGCCGAGCTTATAGATAAGGGGTATATCGTGGCAATCAAAGGGATAGGCGGAATACACCTGGCATGCGATGCCACAAGGGAGGATGTTGTTGCAGAGCTGAGAAAAAGGACTTTCCGACCACAGAAGCCCTTCGCAATAATGGCCAAAGACCTCGAAACCGTCAAGAGCTTCGCCTATGTGAGCCCAGAGGAAGAGGAGGAGCTGACCTCCTACAGGCGGCCAATACTAACGCTCCGCAAAAGGGAGCCCTTCCCGCTCCCCGAGAACCTTGCACCGGGACTTCACACCATTGGGGTCA
Organism: Thermococcus peptonophilus; assembly: GCF_001592435.1. Classification (NCBI taxonomy): domain Archaea; kingdom Methanobacteriati; phylum Methanobacteriota; class Thermococci; order Thermococcales; family Thermococcaceae; genus Thermococcus; species Thermococcus peptonophilus. The sequence continues at coordinate 1,563,549 of NZ_CP014750.1, read as the reverse complement.
TGCTTCCCTATGCTGGGACGCACTATATTCTCTTCCACTGGAGCAAGACCCCCGTCTACGTTATGACCTCGGCCAACTACCCAGGAATGCCGATGGTCAAGGACAACGATAGGGCCTTCCAGGAGCTTAAGGATATGGCGGACTACCTCCTCCTCCACAACAGGAGGATACTGAACCGCGCGGATGACAGTGTGATAAGGTTCGTCGATGGAAAGAGAGCCGTGATAAGGCGCTCCCGCGGTTTCGTGCCCCTCCCGATAGGGATACCCTTTGAGTACAATGGCTTAGCTGTTGGAGCAGAACTCATGAACGCCTTTGGCGTCGCCAAGAACGGAAAGGTTTACCCGAGCCAGTACATTGGCAACACAGGAAAGGTCGAAGTCCTTGAGTTCATGAGGGAAGCAATAGCCCACTTCCGGAAGATTCTAAGGGTCAAGAACCTCGACCTCATCATAGCCGACCTCCACCCGAGCTACAACACGACGAAGCTAGCGATGGAGATGGCGAACGAGTTTGAAGTTGAGCTTCTCCAAGTTCAGCACCACTACGCCCATATAGCGAGCGTCATGGCCGAGAAAAACCTCGATTCAGTGATCGGGGTAGCTCTCGACGGCGTTGGCTACGGAACGGACGGAAACACTTGGGGCGGCGAAGTCCTGTATCTCAGCTACGAGGACGTTGAACGGCTTGCTCACATAGATTACTACCCACTCCCTGGCGGAGATTTGGCGAGTTATTACCCATTGAGGGCGCTGATGGGGATACTGAGCAAGGTCTATTCGATTGAGGAGCTTGAAGGAGTTATAACGCGCTGCTGCCCGAAGGCCATCGAGAGCCTCAAGTACGGAAAGGTCGAGTTCAACGTTGTTCTAAACCAGCTCGCCAAGGGGATAAACACGGCCTACGCCTCCTCAACGGGGAGGGTTCTCGACGCCATAGCTGTCCTTCTCAACGTCGCTTACAGGAGGCACTACGAGGGAGAGCCAGCCATGAAGCTTGAGAGCTTCGCCTTCAAAGGCAAGAACGACCTGAAGTTCGAGATTCCGGTTGAAGGAGAGCTGATAAATGTCGAGAGTCTGTTCGAGGAGATTCTTGAGAACGTTGATAGTGCCTCTCCGGCGGACATAGCCTACTCTGCCCACCTCGCCCTCGCGAGAGCCTTTGCCCACACTGCGGTCGAAAGGGCCAGGGAATTCGGCGTGAAGAACGTTGCCCTGAGCGGCGGAGTTGCGTACAACGAGCTCATAACTAAGACGATACGGAAGGTTGTGGAAGCAAATGGGCTGGATTTCTACGTGACGACAGAGGTGCCGAGGGGGGACAACGGCATAAACGTTGGTCAGGCATTCCTTGGAGGCCTCTATCTGGAGGGTTACCTGACGAAGGAGGATTTGATGCTCTAACCTTTTAAGCAGGGACTGTAGATACATGATTAGGTGGTTGAAATGGGAGAAAAGATAAAGCTCGAACACGGAGCAGGCGGGGAAATAATGGAAGAGCTTTTGAGGGATGTTGTTCTCAAGACCCTGACGCTTAAGTCGGCTGGAGGAATAGGGTTAGATGCTCTCGACGACGGTGCAACCATACCCTTTGGGGACAAACACATCGTCTTCACGATAGACGGGCACACGGTAAGGCCCCTCTTCTTCCCAGGAGGAGACATAGGGCGCCTAGCTGTCAGCGGGACGGTGAACGATCTGGCCGTTATGGGCGCTGAGCCAGTAGCTTTGGCAAACTCGATGATAATCGGCGAGGGACTTGACATGGAAGTCCTGAAGAGGGTTCTCAAGTCCATGGACGAGACGGCAAAGGAAGTCCCGGTCCCGATAGTCACGGGTGACACCAAGGTCGTTGAAGACAAAATAGAGATGTTCGTGATAACAGCTGGAATAGGAATAGCGGAGCACCCGGTAAGCGACGCCGGGGCAAAGGTCGGCGACGTTGTATTGGTCAGCGGGACAATAGGAGACCACGGCATAGCTCTAATGAGCCACAGAGAAGGTATAGCTTTCGAAACCGAGCTAAAGAGCGATGTCGCACCGATATGGAACGTTGTCAAGGCTGTCGCTGAAGCAATCGGCTGGGAGAACATCCATGCGATGAAAGACCCAACGAGAGCTGGCTTGAGTAATGCACTCAACGAGATCGCTCGGAAGAGCAACGTTGGAATCCTCGTGAGGGAAGCGGACATCCCGATAAGGCCCGAGGTGAGGGCCGCGAGTGAGATGCTGGGGATAAGCCCATACGACGTCGCCAATGAGGGTAAGGTAGTTATGGTCGTCGCGAGAGAGTACGCGGAAGAGGCCCTTGAAGCAATGAGGAGAACGGAGAAGGGCAGGGATGCGGCGATAATCGGTGAAGTGATAGAGGAGTACCGCGGCAAGGTTCTCCTGGAGACTGGAATAGGCGGAAAGAGGTTTATGGAACCTCCCGAAGGCGACCCCGTTCCGAGAATATGCTGATTTTTATTCTTCTTCCTTTGAGAACATGGCCCAGAAGGCCACCATTGAAGCTCCGTACAGGAGGCCCGTTATTAGGAATGGTACTGTGAGTGAGCGATCAAATATCAGCCCCCCAAGGTACTGGCCTGCTCCAAAGGTCGCGGTCCACGCGAGATTCCTAAGGGCTAAAGCCGTCGAGCGCTCCTCTGTGGAGAAGAATCGCATCATAAACGCGTCCCATATTGGGTTCACTATGTTCATCAGGATTGTCCTGATGATGTAAACGACCGCCGCCAGCGGAAAACTCGGAAGGAACGGCATTCCAGCAATGAGGAGCGTGGCACTGCCGTTGAAGGTAACTATCGTCCTGACGCTCCCTGCCTTGTCAGCTATGGTGGGCAGGAGAAAAGTGCCGAGGCCCATTACAAACTGCTGGACTGCAAAGAGGCCTCCTATGCTCTCCAAACTGGTGCCAAACTTCCTGTTGAACCACAGGCCCATGTAGGGGATTGTCACTCCAGCACCGAGACCGATGAGGGCACTGGGAAGCGAGAACTTGAGGATTTTGATCACAGTTTCTCGCTCAAATTTTATCTCCCGTCCTTTTCTGTCCAGTATTGGATGTACAAGAGATATAACAGCAAGTTGAAGGAAGATAAAGCTGACTGAGACCATCAGCGTATCTCTGTACGGGTTCTCCCCGTCCAGGACTCCTGGGAGAAAACCTCCAAGGAGAGTTCCGAAGGCCGCTCCAAACGTACCCATCGCTGAATTCAGGGAAAATAGGTAGTGCCTGTTCTCATCGCTCGCCTCCTCGCTGAGGAGAGACATTAGAGCCGGCCCCTCTAGTGCCATGCCAACCCCAAGGAGCACGGAAGCTACGACCAAGAAGTGGAACTCCGGCAGAAAGACCTGTATCACCCTTCCAGACGTGAAAAATGTAAGTGCGAGGATTATGCTCCGTTTGTACCCGATTTTTACTGCAAGGGGCCCCGTGAAGAGGAGAAGAGCGGCCTGAGCTATCGTTGAGAGCGAGAACAGTACGCCCATGGCCGAGTAGTCCATGCCGAGGGACTTGAAGTAGAAAGGGACTATGAACCAGGATATATTGCCCCCTAACCAGCCAAAGAAGGAGTATATGACCACAAGATATGCGTCGCGGCTGAAGGAAAAATACTCTCTCATCGACCTGGATACCAGGACAGTCCTTTATAAGCTTGTCGAAACGTTAAAAGTTCAAATTAAAAATACTCATCCATTTCCCATTTCTGTCCTTAACCTTGGGTTCAGGAAATCCGTATAAGCCCAAAATCCAAATCCATTTCGGTGGTGGGGGTGATAATCGCTAAACCATGCACTACGATGAAGGGGATTGTAATATCGGGCTATTCCTGGGAGAAGCCAATAAAAGTAGACCTCACAAAGACAGCCCAGTGTCTCCGGGAGAGGGGGCACAGCGTGAAAAAGCTCCTCCCGGGTATGATGCTCATTCTCGAAATGGAAGGTTACGAAGTCAGCGTTTATCCGAGCGGGAAGATAATAGTCAAGCTCCTCGATGATGCCGAGCTTGGAAGGAAGATCGCCGAGACAATCTATGAGTGCGCGGGAATCCTGGAGGTGGTAGCATGAAGATACCGGACGATATTAGGAAGGACATACCGCTCACGAGCGAGGTTATTTACTTCGATAACACTGCCACATCACTCACGCCAAAGCCAGTTATCGAGGCGATTGATGAGTACTACTTAAAATACCGTGCCAACGTCCACAGGGGTGTCCACAGGCTCTCTCAGATGGCAACGCACAAATACGAAGAGAGCAGAAAGGTTGTGGCGGACTTCATCAATGCAAAGTTCGAGGAGATAGTCTTCACCAAGAACACAAGCGAGAGCCTGAATTTAGTCGCCCTCGGACTGGAGCACATCTTCAGACCCGGCGACAAGATAGTGACAACACCATACGAGCACCACTCAGACTTACTCCCATGGCAGAGGTTAGCTAAAAAGAAGGGTCTCAGACTAGAGTTCATAGAGGGCGACCTGGAGGGAAACCTAGACCTGGCCGATGCCGAGGAGAGGATCAAGGGTGCAAAGCTCGTGGCAGTCCAGCACGTCTCGAACGCCCTTGGAGTAATTCACGAGGTGGAGGAACTTGGAAAGATGGCAAAAGAGGAGGGCGCAATATTCGTTGTTGACGCCGCCCAGAGTGCTGGCCACATGGAAGTGGACGTTAAAAAGCTCCACGCGGATTTCCTGGGCTTCTCCGGACACAAGGGGCCGATGGGGCCGACAGGGATTGGGGTTCTCTACATCAACAGCGAGTTCTTCGACGTCTTCGAGCCGCCGCTCATAGGAGGGGGAACTATCGAGGACGTTGGCCTCGACTCTTACAAGCTGGCAGAGCCGCCGGAGCGCTTTGAAGCAGGAACGCCGAATATTGGGGGGGCTATAGGCCTCGCCGCTGGAATTCGCTACATCGAGAAGATTGGAATAGAAAAGATCGAAAGGCAGGAGCACAAGCTTGTAAAACGTACAACAGAAGGCCTTGACGAGCTCGAAGTGCCGTGGTACGGACCGCGGAACCTGAAAAAGCACGCAGGCGTCGTCAGCTTCAACGTCCCACCGCTACACCCGCACGATGTCGCTGCTATCCTCGATGAGCACAACATCATGGTTCGTTCAGGACACCACTGCGCCCTGCCAGCAATGAAGAAGCTCGGGGTGCAGGGGACAGTTAGGGCTTCATTCCACGTCTACAACAGCGTTGAAGAAGTCGAGACGTTCCTCGGTGTTATGGAAGAGCTGACAAAAGGGTTGAGGAGCTAAGCTCCAACTCCTCCCCCTGTAACTATTATGACCGTAAACTCAAAATCAAACCTTTCCGTAAGCACGTTTCCAGGGGAAATGGGCCAGACGACATAGAACCTGTCTCTCCCAATTATTTTTCCTCCTCTCGATATTTCATAGGAGTTGACTTCTACAACTGGAAGGAGGAGCAACGGCCGCACCACCACAAGTGCTTCAAGCCTTTTGTTGAGCCCAAGTGAATGAGTAGGACCCACGTCATTTAGGAAGTAAACCCACATTGGCCCGTAAGAGGGAATCCCCAGCTCTTCAAGGTTTTCAGTGTCAACATGATACCTCTGCAGAGGCTCAAAAGAGGTTACACACGAGGATGAGAGGCAGAACTCCGGACTAACTGGAGAGTGTATATATAGGTACTTGTCTATGGCCTGTTCACCAGCCAGGGAGGTAACGAAAAAGGCCAGCAAGAGGAGAACGGCAAGGCGCTTTAGGCGATAATCCCCCTTGCTGATGTATGGCTTCGAGAGAGCAAACCACAGAGCCAGGGCAGCAGGTATCGAGAAGTAATACAAGGATATAAGGAGGCCAAATATTACAGGAGTTGTCCCGTGTGCGTAGTAAACCATTCTTTCACCCCGAGTAATAAATAAGCGGGAAAGTTAAAAAGATTACGCTTTTTAGCCGTGAAATGCTCCCGTCTCCACGTTTATTGTTTCCGGGGTACGGTAGATGAAAGCTCCCTCACCCTTGTGAACGTGCTTCCGCATCGGCCCGGATGGGACGCCGCTGGCCTCATAGACCAAGCTCTGAATGTCCGGGTCGTGGTAAAGGAGGAGCACAGGACCGGCAAGGTTGAGGAGCGAATCAAGGGCATATTCACTGGCGACCACCGTAACCCTCCTTAGAATCGGCTTTGTGAGGAGCGGTAGTCCGGCTCCGCCTGCCGAAGTGTAGCTCAGAACAGTAGCGTCGTTGAGGCTCATCATTGCGTTCCTCCTCTTCTCGAGGGCCGCAGCTAGGATTAGGAAAGCATTGCCAACGAGGGTTATGCTGTGAGCATTCCCAAAGTCCACGAGGATGTTTTTCCCAAGTTCCGGAACGTTGCCGGAGTAGAGGAGCTGGTCTATGACAGTATAGCTTTCAGCTATTACCTCAGAGTACTTCTCACCCGCCTTGAGTGCCTCGGGAATGCTTCCAACCTTACCGGAGAGTATGTCCGAGTAGAGCCTCTCCGTGAGTGTCCTGTCCAGTCCATAGACTGTCTGGACGATCGTAGCTGCAGTGTAGGGGTCGAAGTAACCTTCGATCGCAAACTTTATGGGGTCAAGTCCATTGGGCTTCGTGTCCTCAATCTCAAGAACCGTGTCAAATCCTTCTTTTGGAAAAGTTCCCTTCGTATCAAAGACTACTGTCGAGTATCCCTTCTCCCTGTAAGCCCCTACAAAGTAGCCAATAGCCTTGTCGAGGAAGTCGTCCATGCCGAAGACCTTGAGCGTCCTCCCGTGATAAACGGGGTCGTAGAAAACGTCCTCACCTTCCCTCTCAAAAAGCTTAACCGCTATCCTGCTGTACTTCATTGCATTCACCAAAAATAGAATTTGCAGAGGGATATAAACGGCTTCCGCTAGATGACCTTAACCATCTTCTCCATCCATGGGGAGACCCTTACCCTGATGTAGCCTCTTAGCTTTTCATCAACCTCTTTATCTCCCGTGTACACGCGAATGACCCCTCTTTCAACTTTTGAGGGGGTTGCAACGACTATAATGTTCTCCTTCGGAATCCTTCTCAAAACTTCAGCGGAGAACTGCTGGTTTCCTCTTCCGAATAGGAAGTTCAGGCCGCCTATCACCGTAACGACTATCTTCGGGTTCTTATCGGAAAAGCGTAGGAGGTCTTTCTCAGCCGCGTCCTTCACGAGGAGCCTGGCCTTTCCGTCCTTTACCCCAACGACGTCAACTCCGAGCAGTGTTCCATTTATTCCCATCCTGTCCTTTATTCTTTTTATCGTCGAACCTGCTCCAAGAAAGTAAATTCCGTCCTCGCTCAAAATTTCCTCAGCTACCGCATCGGCTATGGCCTCAAGGGTCTCGCTCTCATCAACTTTCTGCGGCTCCTTTGCGCCCTGTACAAGTAGCTCGACAACTGGTGTTAGGGCCTTTCCGTAGTGCTTTGGTTTGACTTCATCCCTCCTGAAGGCCTCTTCATCGAGGTCCATGACGTCCCTCTCTTCCAGCCGGGCTCTCCCGCTGGCGAACTCGACGAGAAGCCTGGCGGCACTTTCAGGGGAAGCCGCGAAAATACCAGAGAACATCTTCACACCCGTAGGTACGCCCAGGATCGGGACTTTTTTGCCAACAACGGAATGAACGTCCCTCGCAGTGCCGTCGCCACCGGCGAAGACTATGATGTCAACCTTCCCAAGCATTCCACGGGCAAGGGCTTTTGTGTCTTCCGGCGTGGTGTCAGGGACTCTCACGCCTTCAATCTCACGGTAACCGATCTCTCTGTGCCTGATTACCTCAACGACAAACCCAAACTCCCTGAGGTAGTCCTCCCCGAGAGGACCGGGTCCTGTTAGAAATTCAAAGTTCTCTGCCTCCTTGTAGTGCTTCAGCTCACTCAGGAATAGGCGGGCAATCTCAGGGGCTACAGGCCTTGCTCCCCTCCTTATCGCCTCCTCAACAACGCCGTCGGTTCCCTTAAGTGCCACCCTGCCGCCCATTCCGGCTATCGGATTGACTATGAATCCCACTTTTAGCTTTCTCATGAACATCCCCAGAGACAGTAAAAAGAGCAGGGGCTTAAAGCTTGCCCTTACCTCATGTACTTCCTCGCGAAGACCGTGAGGAAGACAGCCCACATGAACATTCCGAATAGTGCCTCGATGGACGCTATAATTCTGCCAACACCGAAGGGATGATAATCACCGTAGCCAAGGGTCGTAGCCGTCACGATGCTGAAGTATTCATAGTCAAGGAAGCTCAAGGAGCTTGAGAGGCCCTCAACACTCTTCGTCGTCCAGAACAGGAGGGGAAAGATGAGGTTTACCGCGGCGAGCCAGAGGAGGATCGGCCTCTTCCAGTCCGTACCGTATTTGCAGGTCAAGTCCGCAAAGAGCCACTCAAACCAAACCTCTGCCATGTTGATAATCCTTTTAAGCCCCTTTTTCCTCGACTGGAGCTTGGCCTTCCTCTTCGCCAGCATCTCAAGGTAGTAGTACTCGTCCGCCCTATCAAAGTCTCCGCTCTTTTCCCAGCTCGTCCTCGCGAGGCGGTAGAAAAGCTCCTCCGCGCGGGGGCTGTTGAACCTGCAGTCATCTACTATAATGAAACCACCCACTTCAAGTTCTATCGGAAGGTTGGGAAGAACCGTCATGCCCCAAGTAGAGTCGGTATGGATCGAGGTGCTCCTTAACACCAGGTTGCTCTCAACCTTGACGTGTACGAACTCCGGGGAGACCAAGTAGCTCTTCCGGATTTCAATGTGACCGAAAACCTCGAGGTTCTCAAGGTGCAGCCTGCCGTGGAAGCCTGCAACGGTAAGCCTCACTCTCCTCTTATAGCGGGGAGACACATCAAACGATACATCCCTAATGATTAGGTTCCGCGCCCTAACGCTCCGTTCCCTGCTCTCGGATACGTTTACACCGTGTTCCCTCAGAATCTCTCTAAGGAGCGGATAGCGGGTGTTTATTCCTATCCTTCTAACGCCGGTGAGACTCGAAATCTCTATGTTGCCGACAATTCTCTCAGTTTCTCCGTAGGCCTTCTCCTCCCCAACTTCCTCTTTAGGTCTGTAGCGCGTCGAGTTTATCATGAGATACTTAACTTCCGAGTCCCTTATCGAGATGTGGCTTGAAAACTCCGTCCTAAGAATGTTGAGACCAAAGATACTCGAGTTTTTTATGAGGATCGTTTCGAGAGAGCTTTCAAAAATCACAACTCTCTCAACTTTCGAGTTAATCATGATAAGGCCCCTAACCAAGGAAGCATCCATAATGAGGTTTGTAACCCTAGAGTTTTTGAAGACTAGCACTTTTTCAGCGGTGAAGTCCTTTATCGCGACATCATAGAGGTCAACACCCTCAAAATAGGTCTGACCTACTTTCAATCTTTTCTCAAAGGCCTCTTTCTTGATCTCTTTCAGCCTCTCACCGTAGAGGACCTCTCCTTCCTCCCTCGGGATGTGGAGGACACAGTACTTTGAGCCTTCTAAGGGTTTCAGCCTGCACTTTTTCCCATTCTCGTAGATGTACTCGCACATCACAGAAAAACCGGCACCTCTCACTTTAAAGCTTTCCACTTCATACTGCCGTACAAAAGATAAGCAAAAAAGAAAGTCAGAACTTGAGAACCCTAGCAAGGACTATCAGCGGATCCCAGACCGGTGCAAACGGCGGTGCATAGGCCAGATCGGTGAAGAAGACATCTTTGGTCGTGAACCCTGCCGTGATCATGGCCGCCGCTGTGTCTATCCGGGGGAGGATTTCGCCGCCCACTGCCTGCACTCCGAGGAGCCTGTTGGTCTCGTTGTCAACGACACCCTTGAGCCATATCGTCTTTGAGCCAGGATAGTAGTGGGGTCTCGTTCCTGCCTTTATAAATGCCGTCCTGACGTCGTAGCCCTCCTTTATAGCTTCTGCCTCTGTGAGCCCGGTCTTTCCAATCTCAAGGTCAAGGAACTTGGTTATGCTAGTTCCAAGGACGCCCGGGAAGTGAATTTCCTTTCCTGCTATGTTGCTTCCAGCCACGTATCCCATCTTGTTTCCGGCCGGGGCGAGGGGTACCCACACGCGTCTGCCCGTTATGATATGCTTCGTCTCAGCGACGTCCCCAGCGGCATAGACGTTCTCAACGCTCGTCTGCATCCTGTCGTTCGTCCAGATGGCGCCGGTCTCACCTGTCCTGACGCCGAGCCCTCTGGCAAGTTCTGTGTTGGGCTTTATTCCCGTCGCCACTATCACGAGGTCAGCGGGGTACTCTCCGGCGTCAGTGACGACCTTCTCAACCCTTTCTTTTCCTTCAATGCGGAGTGTAACCTCCTCAAGGCGGAGGTTGAGGTGGTTTCTGAGCTTTTCCTCAACTATATCGGTTATCTCCTTGTCGAAGGTCTTCCTGAGAACTCTTTCGCTCCTTCCGATGAGGGTAACGTTCTTGCCCCTCTCAACGAAGGCCTCAGCCATCTCAATGGCTATGTAGCCGGTTCCGATAACGACAACGTTTTCGACGGGGTTTTTCTCTAGGTACTCTGTTATGGCAACTGCATCGGGCGGGAGGTCTGCCGTGAAGACTCCGGGAAGGTCGATACCCTCAATTGCGGGGATCTGGGGCGAGGCGCCGTTGGCGAAGACGAGGTAGTCCCACTCGTAGGTCTTCTCTCCATCCTCTTCCCTCACCTTGACACTGCCCTGCTCAACCTCGATTACCTCCGCCTTCAGGTGGAGGTCTATGCCGCGCTTCTTAATGAAGACCTCGGGGGGATAGTGCATGAGCTTCTCCTTGGGCGAAATACCCTCAACAACGTAGGGGATGCCACATGGAGCGTGGCTGACCCACTCCGTCGCTTCAAAGACCTTGACGTCCCATTCTGGCTTCAATCTCTTGACGCGCGAGGCAGCACTCATTCCAGCGGCTCCACCACCTATAACAACGACCGTCTTTCTCTCCATCACCATCACCGGGAAAGGTTCAAAACCTTTGGTTAAAAATGTTGGTGGGCAGAAAAGGGAAGTCTAACAAAGCCAGCGGAAGCCTCACCTATTCCACAACACTTCCGTAGCTTTTCCTTATTTCAACGTGCTCAATGAATTTCTAAACCACTCTCGTCAACTATATCTGACTATTACGCTTTTCTGGGCAACCTTATTTTTCTTCTTCCTTGCGGCCGCGTATGTACCGCTTCCCTTTCACAGAAACAACTCTATAAACATCACCCTCGGTAAGCTCAACTCCTGGCTTTTCAATTTCGTAGGTCTCATAGCTCTCCATATCCATGAGCTGGACTTCGTCCCTCCCTATGCTCGTAACCATCGCCTCGCTCTCCTCGTGCTCGACTGTATTAACTCCCTCCCTGCCAAGGGTCTTCCAGTCCTTGTGCTCGCTCTTCCCCGTGGAGAGATTGCGCAGGGTCATGCCTTTGCCGTCAACCCTCTCGACTTCGTAAACGGTTCCCCTCCTATCTGTGACTATATCTCCCCTCTGGAACTTGGGTATTCTGACGCTGACGCTCGTCCTGTAAACCTCTCTGCTCGTCTGCCTGTCCATGCCCACGAGCTCGTAGGCTTCGCTTATCTTTCCACCGAAGCGCTCCTTTATGGCCTGGGCCAGCTTTCTCGCGGCGCTGGTTGAACCCATGTAGAAGTCCAGACCCTCTTCCTTCTCTATCGTGTCCTGGATAAAGCCCATCCTGTCCCTGCGCATTATCTCATCCACTTTCTCCTCGACGAGCTTTCCGATAGCCTCTCTTTCTTCCTCCGTCAGGGGTCTGTCCTCAGCCCTGACCTGGAGTATAGCCTCGAAATAGCCGCCGAGGAACTTCTGACAGCGCGGGCAGACCGTCTGGCGAACGTACACTGTGACCCTCTTCCGCTCGTCGTGAAGCTCCTTCTGGAGCTCGTGGGTCCTAGCCTTAACGCGGACTTCGTATGTTATTATGGCCGGGAAGTACTCTATATGGTAACCCACTGGCTCGAAGGCGACGACCGCCCTGCCGAGGGGGATTTCTTCCGTTTCTTCAAGCTCCTCAGGTGGTACGACCTCGTACTCGCGGATTTTGTCGCTGAAGGAATCCTCAAGGGCCTCAAGCAGGGCGTTTTCGGCAACCTCAAATATGAGCTCCTCAAGTTCGTAGCTTTGGGGGTCGACCCACACACCCCTCCTCTTATAGCTCCCGCAGTTCTGGCAGAGCTCCGTGTTTATTTCGTTCTCGATGAGAAGGACTGGATTTTCTTTTCGGTAGCACACCTGGCAGAGACCCTCAATGAGCGGCCCACCCTCTCGCTCGCTTATTCCACACCTGTAACAGAACCTCTCGCTCATTACTCTCACCGGAGAAGGTGCCAGGAGATAAGTTAAAAACCTAACTCAGAAGAAAAGTCTCGCCATCTGGGCGTGGGGGACACCCTGGATTCTCAGGACTCTTTCAGGATCAACGTACCCGAGTTCTATCGCCTTTGAGACGCATCGTTCGCCGGTGAGGTTTGCTATCGTTGCCTCATCGAGAAGCTCCTTCAAACGGTCTTCCTCGACGAGTTCGCCCTTATAAAAGCGCTCCTTGACTTCAAGCTTCAGCTCTCCCTCTCTAAACGTCTTCCCAAGCAGTTCCTCGTCGCAGGCGGCAAGAAGAACTTCCCCCTGAACCCGATAAACCTTCACATATATCATTTTACCACCGGGAGAAAAGGAAGAAAAGAGGGTTAAAAAGGTTTCAGCGCTGTGTTTCAAGCTCCTCGATGGCCTCGAGGAGCAGCTTCACTGCCTTCATCTCGTTGAGGTACGCCAGGCGCAGTGGCCTTATGAGCCTCGGGTCGCCGAGGTACGTGAGTATGTTGCCGTCGGTGACCTCAAGGGCCTCGTTGTAGTACTTCTCGGCCTCCTTGTGGAGCTCGAGAGCCTTCTGGAGGGTCTCGTTGTCCACTCCGAGCTCGAGAGCCTTCTGGTAAGTCTCGTTGAACTTCTCATGGTACATGTTGTACCAGCGGTAGCCGAGGAAGTTGAGGAGTGTGAGGGAGATGCCCTCTCTCGGAGTCCTGTACTCGACGTGGACCGTTACTGGTGAAGCAAACTTGATTTTGACAAAGAGGTATGTTGCCTTCTTTCCTGTCTCTACCCACCAGTCAATGAGGTGGTCTGCCGGTTCAGTGGTCACACTCTCAACTGTCGCCTTGGGCGGCAGTACTATCATTATCGTCGCCGTTGTGTTCTCGGTTCCGTTGACAACAAGGGTTACCTTAGAGGACTCTATCTTTTCTTCCATTATGGTGGCGTTAGCTCCTGCCTCTTGATCTACGAGGTTCACCTCCACTTTGGTTACCGGTTTTTCGAAGGGTTCTGATACTTTAAGCTTAAATACTCCCTCAAAGTCCTTATATTCGTCGCTGATTATTTTGACATTAAGGCTAATGTCATCTAGAGAGGCCGGTGTGTATACAAACCTGAGCTCTCCATCAACTGCGTAGTACTCCTTGCCGTTTACGATTACCTTGGTCTCCCCCTTGACTGGCTCAAGCGTTGCCTTGTCGAGTATCTTGATGGTTATCAGGGAGGGTTCACCAAGTACAAGGTCTCCTCCTGCAACAACTTCAAGCTCTGGCATGCCAACCTGCACCGTAAGCGGAGCATACGTGAGCGGAACTCCCGTCTCTGAATCAGCCAGTCCAAGGACCCCCAGGTAGGTTCCCTCGCTGGTAACGTTGAGGTTGTATGATATTGCCTTTGAAGCACCGCTCTGGAATGTGAATGGTCCCTCTGAGGTTGTTATCTGACCGTTGTCAGCCAGAATCTGGTGGTAATAAACGTAGGTCATGTTATCCATTGGGACGTCATAGCCGTTGACAACGGCGAAGTAGTACCCCTGCTCCGGCATGAAGCTGTCAAAGCTCTCGTAGGAGGTAGGACCGATCTGGTCGAGGTACACCTTAACACCGGGTATCAGGCCGTAGTATCCGTAAAGTATCAGGAGGAATGCACTGTCAGGATCGTACAGGAGTGGCGCGTATGAGTTGAGAACTGTGTCATTGGCGAAGTAGACCACGTAGAGGTCAAGGTCTGCATTGTCATCCTGGGGAGCGGTGATACCCATCCTGAAGTAGTAGAGCTTCTGGCCGAGCGTGGCGTTAATGAAGTCAACTACCTGCCAGTCGTCCTGGTTTATGGTCTCAATGTAGCCATATAGCCTGTCCAGGCTTCCAAGTCCATAGCCAAATGGTGTTACGTTGACAGTTCCAAGCTCGTTCTTGTACTCAACTGAGACTAAATGTACGCCCGGTTCGTCATAGTCAGCAAAGACCTTTGACGGAGACGCGGTTATGCCCGCAAGCTCAACATCAAGGTTGTAGTGGGACTCTGGATAACCTGTGAAGTAAGACGTGAACGTACTGCTGTAGACTGTTATCTCCCAGGTACCCGGCGTCGGGTTGGGGATAACCCAGGTGTAAGTGGCTGGTCCTCCAGGCCCAAGGTAGTAGAATCCGGTACTTGATCCGGTCGCTGCTACTATGTGACCGCGTGGGTCGACTATGTAGGGCCTAGCCCTTCCCATGAAGGTACCGTTCTCGTCAACGGGGATGCTCATCGTTACCTTGAGCTCCTGGGTGCCGATTGGGACGTCAACGTAGTAGTGCTTGGCCTGTCCCGGTGCCTCAACGTCGCTGAGAGAGGCTTTGCTCTCCCCATCCTTGTTGAGTGGAACCGTAACAACTACTGGAACCGCTCCGTCGATGTAGCTGGTGCTTGGGTCGTCAATGTAGACGTATCCAACGTAGGTTCCTGGCTTGGCGAGTTTGGAGTAGTCTATGGTAACGTAAACCACACCCGTAGTCTTGTAGAAGTCAATATAGGATATCCCTGCCAGTGTGAAGTTGTCCTCCACGAGTGTTGCCTCAACCGTGTCCTTGTCAACGTGGAGCCACGGTACGCTGGTGCTTATCTCGTAGGTGCCGTTAACTGGAGCGAGACCTCCATCATACTCCATTCCGTAGATGTATATAGGAACTGCAGAGGGCCTCTCGTTTCTGATGTAGACACCGCGGTAGAGATACGGGAAGTTGAACTCTATGAAGTAGCTGTTGAAGAGTATGTTGGCGAACAGTGGAAGCTCCTTCTCACCCAGCGGGTTGGTGTAGGGTCCAAACGAAGTTCCAGCGTAGATGTATGTTGTCTTCTCACTGCTGAGCTTGATGAGTTCCTCAATGGCCTTGTCCACCTGAATAAGGCCTGCCCCCTGGTCTATGGGGGTAGCGCCCTCAACGGGCTTTGCGGAAAGCTCAAGCGCCCTCTTTATCATGAACGGATCATAGGTGAGGTTGTGGGTCTTTGCGTAGGATATCATCAGGGCCACTGCACCACTGACGTGCGGTGTAGCCATTGAGGTTCCGTCCCAGAAGTCGGAAGCCCAAGTTCCGTAGTAACCAACGCTCCATATCGGCAGGCTTGAGAATATGAAGCTTCCCGGGGCCATTACATCGGGGTCGACCATACCGTCGAGCCTTGGGCCGCGGGATGAGCTCATCGCCGGACCGTCTGCAACGTTTGGAGCTCCGTACCAGAACTCCCAGCTCTCTCCGCTCCAGTAGTTTCCAACCGTAATAACAAGGTCAGCGTCACCTGGAGAGCCGACGGTGTTGGTAGTCGGTCCGTCGTTTCCAGCCGCTATAGCGAAGGTCACGCCAAACCAGTCTGTCAGCAGGTCGGCAAAGTAGTTCTCCGGGCTTTCGAGACCGTCGTTGTAGCCCTCATAGAGACCACCAAGGGACATGCTGATAACGTCTGCACCGTTGAGTGCGGCGAGTATCATTCCATCGATGATCCATGATGTTCTACCGAATCCCATGCTTGAGAGCGACTTGAACTCGAGCAGCTGGGCACCTGGAGCGACTCCCTCCAGTCCCTCGAAGTAAGTGCCTTCCGGACCATAACCGGCTGCAGTACCGGAGACGTGGGTCCCGTGCTGGCCTCCGTCCCATCCAAAGGTTGCACCGTATTCATCAACGTATGAGAGCACTATACTGTTGTAAACCGTGCCGTTGGCGACCTCCATAACGCCGGGCTCACCGAGCTCAAAGGTCACATAGGTAGTGTTGTCAACATAACCGGGCCCGAGGAGGATGTAGTCACCGGTCTCCGCAAATGGGGTGACTTCATAAGCCATGCTCAGGTTGACGGTGAAGGTATAGTTCATGCCGTCGGGGATGTCCATTATTGGATCGAGGAGGGTCTCGTTTACAGCATAGATTGGTTCTCCGGTAATGGGGTTGTATTTACCCGTAAAGTACACTGCGTTGAGGGTGTTTGCATTTGTAGTGTTGAGCTGGAGCGGTATCGGGTAGAAGTACACCCTGCCATCAGGGGTGTACAGGACGAAGTAGACCTCATCGTAATTGTGGTCAAAGTTTATGTCGAAGTACCTCTCCGGCAGGAATCCGAAGCGGTAGGTACCGTTGGTAACGTTTCCATCGAAGTATATAGTGAGGTTTAGGTTTGCTATTGTTGTAAGCTCCTTTTCCCTGAGCATGTAGAGGTAATAGACTCCCCAGTCAATTGTGATGTTACTGAAAGTAGCCTTCAAGACCCCAGAGCTTACCTGGGTTGAGTTGAACTCGTTTTCAAAGTAGACGTCGCCCTCACCAGTGGTGTCAAGCCAGTAGACTATCTTCCTCCTTCCGTCGGGAGTTATCTGGAGATAGGGCTGGGCAACGTCTGCACCGGTATCAACTATTCCGATGTAGACACCGCTGCCATCAACGCCGTACTCCTCCCTGGCCTGCGGAGCGTTTATTGCATACATGTCCCACATGAATGGATCGTAGTAGCCACTATCCCCGCTCTGGGCAATTGTATCTATCGGGGCCTTTATGGGAAGTTCCTCCGGCCTCTTGGGCTTGGGGAGCTTGACTGTCTTGTCCTCCCAGACATAGAACAGACCCTTAACGTTCTTCAGGGCATCGAGCTTGTCAACTGGGAGGGTAACAACAATGAAGTCGTACTCTGGCTTGCTTATCGGGTCGATCCTAGCACCGAGCTCTTTCAGTTGAGTTAAAACCAAGTCTTCATAGCCCCTCTTGGGAGCCAGAATGAGCCTTACACTGGGCTCTTTTGAAGATTCAAACTTCGCCTTCAGTAAGTCGATGTACTCTGCGACCTTTGGATTGAGTTCCTTCAAGGTCTTCGGCTCCTGGACGGTTTGTGAAACACCTGGCATCGCTGAAGAGGTAGTGGCACTCACTGGCTGGATCAAAGGCACTACCGACAGCACCATTACTGCCACGATTAGCAGGCTCAACACCTTTCGATTCATAGCAACACCTCCGTTGTTTGGCATTGGAAACTAGATACCAGCAGTGATATAAAGATTTCGCCGGGAGTAAACGTATCTTATCACTAATGATGAATAAAAGGCATTGGAGGCAGATAATCATCAAAAAAGTCTTCACTATGCAGAATGGTTACCAGCGCTTAGACTGTAATAACCAGGCAAATCAAAGCTCCAATTAAGAATCATTGGCTCAATACCAATCGATACCCCAAAATTATTGAAGTAAGTCCAAAAATGGATGCCTTCCCAGATTAAAAACAGCACTATAAAGACTTCCTCAGGAGATTTCGGCTCCTTTTGTATTGAGTCTTAAATTCTGGAAAATCAACGCTCCAACGATAAACATCAGGATGAGTGCGTCTATTCCGGAATCGAGGGCATATATCATAAGGGAAGAAACAAAGACGAAGGTTTCATGTTCCTTTTCGCTCTCTCTAAGAAAAACACCGAGGAGAAAAGCCTCCAGCACACCCAATATGCCAAAATCCGCCACTGCTTGGCCAAAGAAGAAGTACGTGTAGTGGGTTGATGCACCGAAGAGCTGTGAGACTAGGGCTCTGGGGCCTTCACTGAAGAGAACCGAGCCGTGAAAGTAACCCCAGGGAAGGGAGATGCGAACCAGGTTGTGGAAAACCAGAAACGTAAAGCCAATCCTTACAAGCAGAGCAGAGATGCTCCCACTCATAACGAGCACCATTACAAGGAGTGTCGAGCCAAAAAGTGCAACTCCCCATTTTCTTTTACGTTTCAGAGTGTAATCCAGCAGATACGGAAGGTATCCGAGAAGCAGCAGGGAGCGGAAAGTCCCGAGGAAGTACACAACAGAATAAGCCAAGAGAAAGAGGGTTTTTACCCTGGCGGAAAACTTCGAGTACACCATACCTCCTGCTCCCAGAAGAGCAAAGAGGACGAGGGGGCCAACAAGTTTATACCGGAGTCCCCAGTGGAAAAGAGGCACGCCCACGCTTAAGTAAAAGAGGATAGGGCCGAGAATTGAAAGCAACAGGGCCAAAGTGGAGAACTTTTCAACGACGTCAATCTTGAGATAGTATCCAATTACAGCCACAAATGCAATTAAAAAGGCATCCGGGAAATCATGGATGGAGAGTATAAGGAACAGCGAAATGAGGAAGGATGCCGGGAGCTGAAACCCCGAGAGATATCCCGCAGCGAACGCCATAAAGAAAACCAAAGCAACAACAAATCCTAATAAAACAGTTGAAGGTACAAAACCCCTCTGATAGACAACGGCCCGAAGGTCTTCATCCAGATAATTGGAGTAGAGCGCAAGAAACAGATATCCAAAAAAAGCAAGGCTAAATATTTTTAACCCCCTCACAACACCACCAGTAAAAGCTGATTGCCGAGCTTAAAAATTTTTAGAGGTGTTGGGCAGTGAAGCGGGAGAAGGTTTACCTCTCATTAATTCTGGTTGCATCCTTCGTTGTTAGACTGATCCCGCACAGAAACCTCTTACTGGCGGCCTATGACGAGTACCTTCATAGGGACCTCACCTTGAGGATTGTTGAAGGTGGAATAGGAACAGTTTCCCGGGATCTGCCGTCCCTCCTAGGACTCCGTGCCTACAGTTATCCACCCCTCTTCCACATAATCGGGGCCTTTCTCTACAGAATCTTCCACTCGGACTATTTTTTCCTCGTTATACCCGCTGTTTACGGAACTCTTGCAGTCCTAGGGTTTTACTTCGCCTACAAAGAACTCTTTGAGGACGAAAAAAAGGCACTCCTGGCGACGCTGTTGCTGGCGTTTGCTCCAGATTTCATATATAGAACAAGCCTTTATATACCCGAAAACATGGGATTACTTCTCTTCTCGCTGAGTATGTTTTTTGGTGTGAAGTTCCTCAAAAAGAAGACAATCTCAAGCTTTATCCTCTTTACCGCGACCTTTGGTCTCTACACCATAACCCACAGGGGATGGATATTCTTTGCCTTTGCGGCGGCGATAGTCTTGCTGTCTTATTTGGAGCCTACCATAAAGCGCAACGTCCACTATGTAATCATCTTGGTTCTTGCCGGACTTCTGGCATACTTTGGCCTGCCCCAAGTAAAATCAACTTTTGGAGAACTGTTTTTAAGGCTCCAGAGGAGCGAAGTAAGCTTCCTCGGATATTTCAAGTGGGTTGGAGTCGTCCAGCTTGTCTTCGGGGTTCTCGGAAGTTCCTATTACTTCAAAAAAGGTCCCCTTCAGAGGGGTCTTGTACTGTGGGCCTGGACATTCCTGCTGGCGGGTGGAGTTTCCTTCCGCTTTAGGGATCCCTACGCCACAATTTCTCTCGCGGCAATCACCTCGGAATACCTCATCGATGTGGTTTTCCCCTCAATTGGCCCCATTTTGAAGAGAGCCCTAAACGACGTGCGGGGATTCGGCTCCGCTCTTGTGAAAGCCCTTCCCGAGAAAAGGGCAGTCCAAGTCCTCATAATAGCGGTTTTAATCTTAACCCCCGCATTCCAGGGGGCCTATGGAGCATACCACTACATAGTGATTCCAAGCATAACGGACAAAGAGGCCTATGAGTGGATATCCCAGAATACCCCTGAAAACGCCACGATACTCGTCTGGTGGGATATGGGGTATCTTTTGATTGGAAATACCCACAGAAAGGACGTTGTCGTATGGAAAAAGGTATATCAGGGGTTCTTTGGAGAGGCCCCAACGGTAAAGGAAGCAGGACAGGCGTATACAGATCATGTCATTATGTTCAGCTCCAATCAGAGAAATTTCGTGTATTACCTCATGAAAAAATACAACGTGAGCTACATATTCGTCGACAGACGGCGCTATTCCTACGGGCTGGTACGCTATGGCCTCATGGAATACGCCCCGTATGATACTCACTTCAAGCTGGAGTTCTGCAACGGCGGTTCCGTGATCTACAGGTTCATCCCAGAGCCCAAACTCAGGATGGAACAGCCTCTTCCCATAGAGTATCATGGGAACTACTCTCCTCTGGTGAACTTTTTTGAGAAGTTCTGGACGGGCTACAACTATGCGGACTTCGACACCAGCTACAAGGCCGACTTCAACTTGAACGGGTGGATGGTCGACCTATACTACAACCTGTACAACAAAACCGGAGATGAGAGGTTTAAGGAGAGGGCAGAGTGGCTCCTCAGGTGGCTGGAGTACAAGCAGATGGACAACGGGGCGTTCCCCTGGGGAGTGCCTCCCAACGACTTCACGCTGTACACGGCCTACACACTGGAGCCCATCAAGAAGTTCCAGTTTGGTGGAACCGAAAAAGCACTCAATCTCCTGAAATCCCGGGAAAAAGAAGATTACTTCATGACCACGCCAAAGGACAAATCGGGAAGCTTTGTTGTGAACGCCCTGCTGCTTCCGCTTTACAAGGAACTCGGCATCCTGAATGCAACAACGGAGAAAAACGTTCTTAGAGAGATTTTGGATGAGCAGGGTGAAAAGGGAGACTGGAGGGATAACATCGGCACCACGCTTGCGGTAGCATCTGCTCTGGCAAGGTATTACCAACTCACAGGAAATGAGACGGTGTTAAACTCAGTTAAAAAAGCCGCCGAATGGCTCAAAGACCAGCAGGACGAGGAAGGGAGACTTAAGGTGGAGAAGTATCCCTACGCATACTCGAGGACAAGCTACGTCCAGATCGCTTATATATACCACGTTGCAGGTCTTGAAGAGCAGGCACAGAAAACGCTCGATTTCATCATGAAAACCTTTGACCCAACCAAAGAGGCACACCCGCTTGATGCGGCAGTTTCAATATACCGCTACATGATGTACGCGTACGGAAGCGAGAAAGCCATGGAGTTCCTGAATTCCCTTCTTGAGCAGCATCCTCTTCCAAAGTTCCTTCCGTGACATACGGGCTTTAATGGACATTTTTTCCTCTTTTTTCATCCCTATACACTAAAGAACAGGTCTGGATAGTTAATTTTAAAAGCGGCCAGTTGATATATCACCCGCAGTAATTAATTTGGAGGGATCGCCATGAGCGAATACAGGTTTATAAAGTGGTTTGAGGAACTCAGCAAGGAAGATGTCCCCCTTGTCGGTGGAAAGGGTGCCAACCTTGGTGAACTTACCAGGGCCGGAATCCCCGTCCCGCCCGGATTCTGTGTGACTGCCGAGGCCTACAAGTACTTTGTTGAGAACGTCAAGCTTGAGGACGGTAAGACCCTCCAGGAGTGGATTATGGAGATCATCAGCCAGACCAACGTTGATGACTCCAAGCAGCTCCAGGAGAACACCGCCAAGATCAGGCAGAAGATCATCGAGCTCCCGATGCTCCCGGAGATAGCTGAGGAGATCGAGAGGGCCTACAAGGAGCTCAGCGCCCGCTTTAACAAGGACGCCGTTTACGTCGCCGTCCGCTCATCCGCTACCGCTGAGGACCTTCCGGAGGCTTCCTTCGCCGGTCAGCAGGAGACCTACCTCGACGTCTACGGCGTTGACGACGTCATAGACAAGGTCAAGAAGTGCTGGGCCTCACTCTGGACCGCCAGGGCCACCTTCTACAGGGCCAAGCAGGGCTTCGACCACAGCAAGGTCTACCTCTCAGCCGTCGTCCAGAAGATGGTCAACAGCGAGAAGAGCGGCGTCATGTTCACCGCCAACCCTGTCACCAACAACAGGAACGAGATAATGATCAACGCCAGCTGGGGCCTCGGTGAGGCCGTCGTCAGCGGCAGCGTCACCCCGGACGAGTACATCGTCGAGAAGGGCACCTGGAAGATCAAGGAGAAGTTCATCGCCAAGAAGGAGGTCATGGTCGTCAGGAACCCAGAGACCGGCAAGGGCACCGTCTACGTCAAGGTCGCTGACTACCTCGGCCCGGAGTGGGTTGAGAAGCAGGTCCTCACAGAAGAGCAGATAATCGAGGTCGCCAAGATGGGTGCCAAGATCGAGGAGCACTACGGCTGGCCGCAGGACATCGAGTGGGCCTACGACAAGGACGACGGCAAGCTCTACATCGTCCAGAGCAGGCCGATCACCACCCTCAAGGAAGAGGCCAAGGCAGAGGAGGTCGAGGGCACTGAGGAGGCCGAGGTCATCCTCAAGGGTCTTGGCGCCTCACCGGGCATCGGTGCCGGTAGGGTCGTCGTCATCTTCGACGCCAGCGAGATCGACAAGGTCAAGGAGGGCGATGTCCTCGTCACCACAATGACCAACCCGGACATGGTTCCGGCAATGAAGAGGGCTTCCGCTATCGTCACCGACGAGGGTGGAAGGACTAGCCACGCCGCTATTGTCAGCAGGGAGCTCGGCATCCCAGCAGTCGTCGGTACCAAGGAGGCCACCAAGAAGCTCAAGACCGGCGACTACGTCACCGTTGACGGTACCCGCGGTGTCGTCTACAAGGGCATAGTCAAGAGCCTCGTCGAGAAGAAGGAGGAGAAGGCCGCTGGAGGAGCTAGCGGCCAGGTCGTCGTTGCTGGAGCTCCGCTCATCACCGCGACCAAGGTCAAGGTCAACGTCTCAATGCCTGAGGTCGCTGAGAGGGCTGCCGCCACCGGCGCCGACGGTGTCGGTCTTCTCAGGGCCGAGCACATGATCCTCAGCATCGGCCAGCACCCGATCAAGTTCATCAAGGAGGGCAAGTTCGACGAGCTCGTTGAGAAGCTCGCCGACGGTATCAGGACGGTCGCAGCGGCATTCTACCCGAGGCCGGTCTGGTACAGGACCCTCGATGCCCCGACCAACGAGTTCAAGGAGATGCCCGGTGGAGAGGACGAGCCGGACGAGAGGAACCCGATGCTCGGATGGCGCGGAATCAGGCGCGGTCTCGATCAGCCGGAGCTCCTCAAGGCCGAGTTCACCGCCATCAAGAAGGTCGTCGAGGAGGGCTACAACAACATCGGCGTCATGCTCCCACTCGTCGGCCACCCGGAGCAGATCAGGAAGGCCAAAGAAATAGCTCGCTCAGTCGGCCTTGAGCCGCACAAGGACGTTGAGTGGGGCATCATGATCGAGGTTCCGGCGGCTGCACTCATCATCGAGGACCTCATCAAGGAGGGTATCGACTTCGTCAGCTTCGGTACCAACGACCTCACCCAGTACACCCTCGCCATCGACAGGGACAATGACAGGATCGCTCACCTCTACGACGAGACCCACCCGGCCGTGCTCAAGCTCATCAAGCACGTCATCAAGGTCGCCAAGAAGTACGGCGTCGAGACCAGCATCTGCGGACAGGCCGGCAGTGATCCGAAGATGGCCAGGATCCTCGTTAGGCTCGGCATCGACAGCATCAGCGCCAACCCGGATGCCGTCGAGCTCATCAGGAAGACCGTCGCCCAGGAGGAGCAGAAGATCCTCCTCGAGGCTGCCAGGAAGAGGCTCTTTGAGGAAGAGGACGAGCTGGAGTTCTGAAGTCCTCTCTCCTTTTCTATTCGTTTTTCTCAGATTTGAACTGCAAACCTGGCTCTTTTATCCACGATAAGCCTTTTATACCAACGTTTAGATTTTCATCTGAGCGATCATGCGGAGCGAGAAAGTAGAGAAGATGAGGGAGCAGATACTCAACGGGCCGATAGTTAAAACGCTAATCCTACTAGCCTACCCTCTAATCATCAACCAGCTCGTTCAGGTGCTTTACAACCTCACCGATACATTCTGGCTTGGAAAGCTCGGAAGGCTTGAGCTCTCCGCCCCCGGAACGGCGTGGCCCCTCGTGTGGTTCTTCATGAGCATCGGGATGGGGCTGTTTCATAAATAGTTAAGAGCGTAAAGTTTAAATATTTTTGAGTCATTATTTGTTTTGGTGGAGTCCACTATGAGGCTTTATCGGACAGGGAAAGCCTCAGAACTCTTGGGCATCAGCAAACCAACACTCCTCAGAAAAATCAAAACAGGCGAGATAAAAGCCTACAAAATAGGCAGAGAATACCGCATTCCAGAAAGCGAAATCAAAAGACTTCTTGAGGGTAAAATCTCCGATAAAGTCGTCATTTACGCCAGAGTCTCAAGCAGAGACCAGAAAGAAGACCTCGAAAGACAGGTCGAATACCTCAAAAACTACTGCTCCGCAAAAGGCTACCAAGTAGCCAAAATTCTCACCGACGTATCATCAGGCTTGAACGAGAACAGGAAAGGCCTAAAACAGCTC